>JADFXM010000029.1 GCA_015233565.1 Candidatus Rifleibacteriota bacterium | reverse complement strand
CTGATTTTGGAATTTTTTTCGGTTGGATTTTATCCTGAGACCAACTTACATGAAAATAAATCAGAAGATTTCTTCCAAAGCAAGTTGGCAATTCATCAATCGAAAAAATGGTGCCAAATTTAAATCCCCGAGATTGGGATGTCTGAAATTGGAGCGGAAAAAATGATTTTTTCGTAGAAATTTTGCTTACAAAAAATTTTCATTCACTCTGAACTGGATCGCCTCGGCAACATGAGGTGTTTTAATTTCTGATGAATCATCTAAGTCAGCAATTGTCTGGGCAATTCGAATAATTTTCTCATGAGAACGTGGGGAAAGGAAAAAAGCTTTATTTGCCTTCAAAAGAAGTGTTTCGGATTCGGGATTCAATTTAATTTTTTCATGAATGGCATTACTTGGAATAAAAGCGTTCAAATAATTTTTCTCTCCCATTCTTCTGATCTTTTGTCGTTTTCTTGCTCTTATTACCCTTTTTAAAATGACTTCAGAAGTTTCAACGGAGCATTTTTTAAAATATTCCTCATAGTCTATTCTGGGAACATGTATTTGGAGATCAATCCGATCCAAAAGGGGACCAGAAATTTTCTGGCGATATTTTTTTAAATTTTGCGCAGAACACTGACATGATTTTTCAGAATCTCCATAGAACCCGCATGGACAAGGATTCATCGCAGCAATAAGCGAAAAACGTGCTGGAAAATTCAATGTTTGAACAGCTCTTGAAATGGTTACTTTTCCGTCAGTAAGAGGTTCACGAAGAACCTCAAGAACACTTCTTTTAAATTCAGGGATTTCGTCTAAAAACAAAACTCCGTTATGGGCAAGTGATACTTCTCCTGGAGAGGGATGTTTGCCTCCTCCAATTAGGGCTATATCAGAAATTGTATGATGGGGGCTGCGAAAAGGAGGTTTTGAAAGCAAACCGCTTTCGGGAGGCAGTAAACCTTTAATACTATAAATCTTGGTGGTTTCAATTGACTCATCAAAATCGAGATCCGGAAGAATTTTCGGAAAAGCTTTAGCGAGCATTGTTTTTCCCGTTCCAGGAAAGCCATTCATGAGGAGGTTATGCCCCCCGCTAGCAGCTATTTCTAGTGCTCTTTTTGCATTTAAATGGCCTATTATTTCAGAAAAATCAATACTTGAAGAATTTTCTGTCAACTTTCGTGTAATTTTGAATTTCTCGGAATAATTTGGAAAACCTTGATTTGAATTAAAAGCTGAAATGATTTCCTTAATGTTATTAAATGCGTGGACGGAAATTCCTGGAATTGAGATGGCTTCAGCATAATTTTCAAAAGGAATTACGATTCCCTTGAATTTTTTTTCTTTTGCCAGAATTGCCATGGGTAGAACGCTTTTAGTGTGTTTTAATGTTCCATCGAGAGACATTTCACCATAAAAAAGAAAATCGTTTGAAAAGGAAATTGGGATTTTTTCAAGTGCCGATAACAAGGAAATTGCCAAAGGTAAATCTAGACTTGAACCTTCTTTTTTCTTATCAGCAGGTGCGAGATTAATAATTATCTTTCGTGGTGGAAGTTCTATGCCATTATTTTTTATAGCTGCCCTCACCCTTTCTCGGGCTTCGTTTACGGCCGCATCCGGCAGCCCAACTATTGTAAAACCAGGCAATCCATAGGAGACATCTATTTCAACGTCAACAAGGAAGGCTTCACATGCATTGATAGCCCCAGAATAAACTTTGTTTGGCATTTTTCTCTCCTGCAATTTTTCTTTGGCTGAGATGAGTTTCACACACGGAAGTACTCAAAAAAAATTCTCGCGATTCTTCCCACAATTTGAAGGACGCTTTGCATAAACTCTTATTAATTATTCGCTCAAAAATTGTTCTTGGGGAAAAAAAACTAAGATCTTTTCGAATCAAAAAAAAAATGATTTGAAAGCTTGATTCATTTAAGTATTTTAGTTAAACTCAAAAAAAATCTAACAGAGAAAAGAATAATATGAGACCGGAATCTTCCTGCATCCTAATTTTAACTAAAAACGAAAAAGCCAGGTCAATTCTTGAGCTAAGCGGAAAAGAATTTGGATTTAAAGTAAAAGTTATCAGCGTTGTTGAAGAATTAGTTCAAATATCGATGGACCTCCCGGTAATTGCTTGGTTTGTCGATTTAGATGGATTACCGAAAAAACCAAAAGGAATCGTATCTCTGGGAAGAAAAAAAGCTCCCGATGCTCGCTTAGTATTTATCGCCGAGGAATTCGATCCTGATATTGCTCAATCATGTATCGAGGAAGGAGCCGTTAATCTTCTTGTAAAGCCAATTAGCATTCCCCGACTAGTGAAGACCTTTAACCAGATAATGCTTGAACCATCAATTACGGTAAAAGAAGAATTTTCAGATAATAACCAAGCCATTTGGAAAGAAAAACCTTCGAAACAGTTTCCTAAAGTTGATGAAAACAATCTTCGGAAAGTTGAATTCAAATGCCCACCTTGCGGGAATGTTTTCCTTGGAACCCGCTTTAAACTTTGGATACTTCCCGTCACAGACACCGACTCTGATTTTTGCCCCATCTGCAAAGACAGAGTTCACCCGGAACTTTATTCTGTAATGGTTTGCCCGAATTGCTTTTTTGGAAATTATGTTGGAGACTTCAATAGAATGGAATTCGCTGAATCCCAAAAGCAGAGATTCCATAGTCTCGACAACTTTTTGATTCGAAGGCAAATATCTTTTAACCTTGACTTTAAGGAAGAAAGAGCCCTTCTGCATGGAATAAAATCTTTTGAACTAGCCGCAACCAGTGCACTTCAATTAGAATATCGAAATTATCTTCGCCTGGCAGGTGAATTTTATTTAAAAGCTTCCTGGCTTTGCAGAAGAATTGCTCATGACCCCCAGGAAAAGGAAATGCAAATTAAAGCGCGAGATCTTTTTAAGAGAGTTTACCAATCTTATAGATTAATTAATGGCCGATTTCCAGCAAATGGAACACTTTTTGCAACACTTGAAAAAGGAATGGACAAGCTCCCCGAAAGATCCGTCGTCGTTACTTGTTTCCTGATTGGAGAACTCTCCAGAAGATTAGGTGATTTTGAAACCGCTGGAGAATATTTTTCCGAAGTAAAACAACTCCCCTTTTTCGATAAGTTTACTTCTTTGATGCAGCATATTAATTCTATAATTCGACTTTTTGAAACCGAAAAAACTGAAAAAGAAAACCCAACTCTGAAAAAGAAGTAGGAGATGAGGTTCTTGCAAAATTAGCAAATTCAAATTTCAGAATTCCAATTCCCGGGAATATAATCTTGAGACCATTTTCCCAAAACCTGGAAACGTGAACTCGTTTGGATGAGATTCCTGCCTTAACTTTGGGAATATTTGGTCTCAAAACAAAATTCGGGCAGAAAACTTTTTTAATCTCTACGGAATCGGCTTTTGAAGCTGAGCAATCGAAGAAAGTGAAGTTTACGACAACAGGAATTCTGAATTTGCGAAAAATATCGCAATGATCATCAAACCTGAATTTCTTCTTCCCGATGTGCGAATTTTATACAATATTGCAAGAAGCTCAGATGATTTTCCTTTTAAAACCTATGAAGATGGTATGCCCTGTTAAGCGGCCCGCAAGCGGCCCGCTTAACGCGGTCGTGAGCAGAAAGCCCGCTCACCAGCCCTACCAGGCTCCGCTTACGCTCTGCCTAACAGGGCCGTTGAGCAGAATTCTGCCTAATATGGGCATAAAAGCGGAGCCCAGATTAGGCGGAATCTGCTCACGACCGCGATGTATTTAAGGACAAATTTCCACAAGGATAGGTTCATTTCTGATTACAGCAATTTTTTGGGGAATAAAAGTATCGGAAAAATTTTTCCCCCTTTTTAAAATCAGAGTTTGTCCTGACAATTTCAAGGGAATCTTCCCGTTTTTTCCAATGAAAAACAGTTTGCCATCGGGGGAAAAAAGTTCATTGTTGTCCAAGGGAGAAAAAATATTCCTGAATTCCTTAATTTTGGGAAATTCTCGAAATTTTTCATCTGAAAAATCAATAACAGGAGAAAAAGAATCCTTATTTATCCCCGTAAGTTTGTATATTTCATCTTCAAGTTTTTTATCAATTTCGATGGTGCCCTTAGCATTTGAAAAAGTGAGATAAGGCAAATATTTTTGGTATTCTTCATCCAATGAAGTTTTCCTCAAACGGATGATTTCGTGTGAAATAGAACCCAATAAAGCCTCTAATTTAAACAATTCGCGATTTTTTTTCTCATCAGGGAGAAATTTGATTAATTTTACCCGTGCAGATAATTCGATCAAATATGCGAAGAAGTCTCTTTTTCTACTTTCGCATAATTCAATTATTCTTTTTAAATAATCTGATTTTTCCTGAAAAATCGTAAGAGTATCAATTTGCTCTTTATCAAGATCAAGTTCCCGATCAATTTTTTCAAAATGCCTAGGAATACTAATAGTTTGTCTGTTAAAAGTATGATCTCGGTTTAAAAAGATAGAAAAAAAATGAAGAGGATTTCCCAAAAAGTACCGAAAAACTTTTTCAAAATTTGAATGCAAAGAGATTAATCTGAAAAAGCTCGATTTTTTGAATGGATTTTCATCTTTTCGGTTTTCAACAAATTCCCTCGGAAGCTCATTAATAATTGAATTTCTTAAATATAAATTATTCTTTAAAAATAGGCTGGTCCCTAGTAAAACAATAAAAGCAAAAAAGACAAATTTAATCGGGGAAAAAAAGTCATTTTTGAAAAGCATTTCAAATATTTCATTGGTGTTTCCTTTAAATTGCTTTATTAGGGAATAAGTTTTTGAAAAAACAGTTGAAATTTGGAAATACCCTGAAAGAAAAAGTAACCAAAAAATAAAAAAATACAGTAATGCATATTGAATTTGGATCCAGTCCTGCAAGGGAAAAATTTCAAATGCAGAAAGTAATGTGTTCAATCCGGCTAGGAGAAATCCGAGGCCGAAAAAGGATTTCACAAACGAAAGTTTTTTTTCAAAAAAACATTTGGAGATAATTAACACAACAATTGAAAGAAGATTAACGAAAATCCCTATTTCTTCGATTTCAATTTTGGAAAAAAGAAAAAAGAAATAGGTCAATGCCAAATTTTCAGGTGAATAAACAAGTTTTCCCAAATCTGAATCTGAAAGATAAACAGAAAGGCTTTTCTTAAAAAAGAATGAGAACAAAAACAAAAAAGGGACAAATAAAATAAAATATTCTGAAAGTTTAGAAAGATTCTTTTTAAATGGAAAGGAAAATTCGCTGAAAAGGAATTTCCCAATTCCCTGGGATTTAGGGAAAAAAATAAATTTTTCCAATAAGTTATTACTATTCGATGAAAATCTGACTAATTTCGAGAAATTGGAAAAGAAGCTTGAAAAAAGATTTTTTTGTGGAAGTTTTAAAAGAACCTCTTCCCCAAGAATTTTAGGAATGGCATTATTTTGCCATAATCTAATGAAATGAACCCCTTTGGAGAGCTTCTCTTTTGGTAAAAATAGTGCTTGTTTTTTCGGAAGTGTTTTTGTTGAAATTATTTCCGATAAAGAGCCATTACTCCAAATTTCCAATAAGGAATCAGAAAGATTTTCTATGGATGGGTCAAGTATTATTGCATACCCACTTTTAGTCTTTTTTATTGAAATATTCTTTCCTGAATTGCCATTTCCATTCAAATTTTGAACTTTATTTTCATCTTTTATGAAAAAAATATTGGGGAAAAAAGATTCGACTTTTTTTAGAATTGCATTAGCTGACCAAACATCGAAATGAAAAGAAATTTCCAGATTTCCAAATTGGAAAAGAGCTGACCAAGGACCTGATGGAGCAAAAGGGTGCAACAGGAAGTTAAACACACCCCAACCGTTTTTGGTTTGATTTGCAAATCGGTTAATTATTTTAATCCCGTCAGGAGTTTTAATTGAGCATCTAATCGGTTGAACAACAGGTGGCAATCCTTTTAAACCTTCCATTGCGCAAAAATCAAAAACAATTGTGTTGCCAGGAAAAAATAGTTTAGAGCGGCAATTACAAATCAGCATGAGGGGTTTTATTACAGGCCATTGAAATTTGGCTAACTCCCCTTGCGGATTTCCGGAATATCTGATTGTAAGCAGCAATTCACCCTCATCTAAATTTCCAGATGGCAGAAATGTTGTCTTATAACAGCCAGGTTGAAACTCAAAAAAATTTGTCTTTAGGATCGAGGATTTTTGGTTTCCAAAAACCTTTGAAATGCTTAGTTCAAGATTTAGTCCTGTGCAGGGAATCTTTTTTTCACTTTCCGATACATAGAGGATCAAGTCCTGAGAGTCACCGGGTGAAACAAACCCAAATCCGGAATAAGTGATCTCCAAACCAGGAAGTTGGTAAAAAGAATTCAGGGAATTAAAAGTGAAAATAAGAATAAAGACCAACAAAAGGATTAAGGAAAAGAAATTGAACACTTTATGCATTTGAAAATGGTTTTCTTTTTTGGTATTAATTTTCAGCATGAAATAATTATCACCCATCAAGATTTGTGTCAACCTTGCTTTTTTGGAATTCAGTTTCGGAGTGTGAAGTGGATTTAGAATGGATTACAGCTACCGTTGATAGAGTTACTTTCCACAATTCCGAAAATGGTTATTCCGTCATCAAAGTAACTTCGAGAGGCCATTCACGAGGCCTGACCGTTATTGGAAAATTTGGTGCAATTCATCCGGGAGAAGAAATTAGAGTTTGCGGAAATTGGGTTCAGCATCCTCAATTTGGCCTCCAATTTCATTCGGAAAAATACTCGACTATAAAACCGGCATCAATCAAGGGAATAGAAAAATACCTTGGGTCGGGTCTGATTAAAGGAGTTGGCCCTGTTACCGCCAAACGACTGGTAGCAAAATTTGGAATTCAAACCCTTGAAATAATCGAAAAAAATCCGGAAAAATTAGAAGAATGTGAAGGAATTGGATCTTTTCGGGCAGAAAAGATAATAAAAGGTTGGGTTGAGCAAAAATCAGTTCAAGATGTGATGGTTTTTTTGCAAGGACATGGGATTTCAACAGCCTACGCCGTAAAAATTTTCAAGTCTTTTGGGTCTGATGCAATCACTAAAGTTGGAGCAAATCCGTATATTCTGGCCTACGAGATAAAAGGGATCGGTTTTAAAACTGCTGATAAAATTGCAAAAGAATTTGGAATTCAGGGAAACGATCCCCGAAGATTGCAGGCGGGATTATTGTATGCTCTTTCAGAATCATCTGAAGAAGGGCATCTTTATTTACCTAAAAAAGAATTATTTCAAAAAACATTGGCAATTCTAGAGGTAAACGAAAATGAATTGCTTGAAATAGCCGTTTCCGAGCAGGAAAAAAGCGGGCGGCTAAAAGTACATCCTTTCAAAGATGAAAAATTGATTTATTTACCATGGCTTCACCGATACGAATTCGGAAGTGTAGAAATTTTACGGACGCATTTAAATTGTAAACTTCTCGCTCCGCCCCGGGAGCGGGTGATAAAGGTCCTGGAAAGAGTATTTGAACAGGAACATCAGAAATTATCAGACCAGCAGCAATTAGCTGTGGAGATTTCTCTCTCCGAAAAACTTTTGATACTTACCGGAGGCCCTGGCACAGGAAAAACTACCACCTTAAAAGCGGTGGTTTCCTCTCATAGCCATCTTGGCAAAAAAGTTCTGTTAGCAAGTCCAACGGGACGTGCCGCGAAAAGATTAAGCGAAGTAACCGGAATGGAAGCAAAAACCATTCATCGATTACTCGAATATTCTCCAAGCAATAATGAATTCAGATTTAATCAGAAGAACCCTTTGAATTGTGACACACTTATACTGGATGAATGTTCCATGATTGATATGGAATTATTCTACTCGCTGATAAAAGCACTTCCCTTGAAGGCAGGGTTAATAATGGTTGGGGATGTTGACCAATTGCCATCAGTCGGGCCGGGAATGGTCTTAAAAGGGTTGATAGATTCGGAAACAGTTCGGGTAATCAGGCTAAAAACAGTTTTTCGGCAGGCCGAAACATCACTGATTATTTCAAACGCGCATCGAATATTGAGGGGTGAGATGCCAAAACTCGTAGTCCCAGACGGAAAAATCACCACCGATTGTTACTTTTTGGATTCCCCCGAACCCGAAAAATCTCTTGAATTGCTTCAAAATGTGGTATCCAAAAGCCTTCCCAGAAAGTTTGGCTTGGATCATCTTCAGGATATCCAGGTTTTGACTCCAATGCACAGAGGGTCACTGGGCTCTGAGAACCTCAATAAAACTCTTCAAGAGTCATTGAATCCGGGAAGTGATGAAAAAAGAGAAATTAAACATCTTCATAGAACGTTCCGGGAAGGCGATAAAGTCATCCAAAATAAGAATAATTACAATCTGGAAGTCTTTAACGGAGACATAGGATTTATTCGCAAAATAGAGCCAGAAGACCAGGAAATTTCGATCGAATTTCCTCAGGGATTAAAAAAATTTGAATTTTCTGACCTCTTCGATCTTTCGCTTGCATATGCTATTACGGTTCATAAATCCCAGGGATGTGAATATCCAGGCGTGGTTTTAATAATTTCAACGCAACATTTCATTTTGCTGCAACGCAATCTGATCTATACAGCCATTACAAGAGCCAAAAAGGTTCTCGTAATATTGGGTGTGAAAAAAGCAATTTTCCTGGGGATCAAGAACGAAAAAATAAAAGAGCGAAACACAATATTCAAAGATCTTTTGAAAGAAATTTCACCAAAAAACGACCAGCAAATTCGCTGAAATAATTTTCGAAAAGAAAGCAGAAAAGGTACTTAGTGAAAAAAGAAAGAGTTTCCGATCTTCTCTCTGAAATCTCTGTTTTAAAGCAGGTTTTAAAGAATTCGGATCAGCTACTTTCATACAGCTTCCAAAAAACCTGATTTAGTCAAGACTGATTGAAAATGCCGGCATTATTTAAGGCAAATTACAAAAACCAGATTGATTATCCAAAGGATGCATGAGATCAAGGTTGCCAGCTGAGCGATATTGTAGATTGCGTATTTGGAGGCAGCAATTTTGGAAATAACAAAGATATTGGTTAGAAGCGTATTTTGGAATTTTTTGGCATCCAAAGAATTAAATTCATGAATATACCCATCCGGATTGTTGGTCTGAATAATTTCTCCAAAAAAAATCAGATTGCCTTTATTTTCCCGTTCGAGAGCGGGAACCTTTCTAGTAGTAATGACCCCAATCGAGGTTAAAATCGAAAGAATCGAAAAAACAAAAAAAATAATTTGCAAGAGAATTCCTATTTTACTCAAGCCTTTTGAAGCCAGCTCAATGAATGGGGCCATGGAAGCAATAAATATTGAATTAATTAAAAGAAGAGCATTTGCCTTCCCGTCAGCAAATTGTATTAATCCCTGGTTGTAGTTCAAGATAGTAAAGGCTATTTTAATCTGTTCAGTAATTTCCATGGTTGTGTTTTCTTTTTTGTCGATGATCATTTTTATGGCTCCTTCAAATAGTGATTAATTCAGGAATGGTCCTGTTCTTTTCGCTCGATATAGAATCAATCCCCGAAAAATTAGGTTTTTGCATACAATTAATAAAATACTTTATTTAAAAGTAAAATGTCAAAGTCGATTGCCTTGACGCATGGTTTTTCGTTTGTTACAATTAGATCAAAAGGTAAGCAGTACTAGTAAATTAGGGGGAAAATTATGTTGATGGTAAGGAAAAATGTAGTAAGAGTTCCGCTGAGTTTGGTTCTTTCCTTGCTTCTTCTTGTCGATTTCAGCTGGTTTAACGTTCCTCCTGTAAAAGCAGCAGATGCAGGGAGTATAGCGATAGGTGCCGGCGTTGGAGTTGCTGCAGGAGCTGGTCTCGTATTAGCAGGTCCAGCTATTGCAACGGCTGTTGGTGCTGCAGGAGCAGGAATTATGTCCCTTGGAACTGCCATCGTGGGAGGGCTTGCTGCTGCAGGTGCAGCTATGATCGCAGCCACCGCAACAGTTGGGACTGCAATTGCAGGTGCTGTCGGCGCACTTGGGGGAATGATTGTGGGGGTGATAGCCAGTCCGCTATTTGTTCCTGCTTTGATTATAATCGGAATATTGGTTGCCGGCTACCTCATCGGAAGATGGCAACAAAAAAGAATTGATGGTGAAGTAATTCCTGGAAGCGAAAAAATTTCGGTAACTCCTGCAGACCTAGAAATGAACCCGCTTGTTCCGTCAATGACTTCCGGAGTAAAAATTGGAGATGCTGATGCAATAACTCTACCAGGTAAACGAATTGCGAGTATTGGCAATCAACCGATCACTCAAACGCCACAGCCAGTTATTGCTTCTGCTGCAGTACAAACTTCCACAATAGTAACCACATGTACTTCTGAGCAACTAAAAGCTGCAGAAGATCGATATCGAGCTGCCTATTCAAAATACACACAGCTTGTAACAACCGGTGGTTCTGGTGATGTCCAGAATGCCCTTCGAGAATACAGAGATGCCTACCGGGAATACTCTGCAATGAAAGCTGGAGCAGTCAGTCCCAAGTAAAATTTTGAAATAAAAAAACCGCTATTAAGCGGTTTTTTTTATTCCATTTTTATGATAAAATGAAAAAAGTTGAAGGTACCATTATTGTTTCCATTTTGACACCGAAAACCAATTTGAATCTGAAGAAAATTTGAATTAAAGAGGTGGAAGATGATTTCTTGTTTGTTTTTTCAGGGAAAAAATGTTTTGAGTAAATTTTTTCTGGTAATTTCTCTATTCGTAATTTTCTGCCCCACAATTTCTTCCGGGGAAATCTTTCACAACGGTTCTTATACCGTTGATGTCAGCTTGCACAACTCGGCAATGTACCCAATCGCAGATTCCTCTATTAGAGTTCGGTTCCATACAAAAGAAATTAGCGTTGATTGTGAAGCCACAGGCTACACTTCAAGAAGAATAGAAATTCCTCTTCCCAATCACCAGAATTATTTCAAATTAAATGTCATGCTGAAAGACATGCAAAAAGATTTTTATCCACTCGATATCAATGGAAATGAATTAAGATCAGTTTATTTCCAGACAACTCAAATTGGATGCCCATCAAATAAATATTTACTAACAGTTTGTGTTCCCAAGAAAATTTTGAGCCAACCTGATTTATCGAAGATTATGGTAACTGATGGTTCACTTTTTCTCTCGATTCACTTCGAAGGTAGTATTGAAGAGGTTGAAGATTATTATTTCGTGAAATTGAAAATGAAAAGAGAAGCGCTTGAATACACCGGATCCAGTTTTTTTATCATTTTTGCAAATGCAACCATGAGCGAAGAAGGACATAAATTTTGGCTTAGCCGCCTTAGCGAAGTTGAGAAACTTAGAGGAAGCAGAAAATTGATATCCCAAGGTCAAGATTCTGAACTTACTGAAAAACTTCTTTTCCAAATGGATCCAAAAATTATCGAAAAATTCAGCGATGATAAAATTCCAACCACTATCCATGAGTTTCTTGCTCAAAATGAAAAATTTGAAAAACTACATTCAAATAGTTTAAAAAATTAATTGAAAAAAAGGTTGAAAATTTTTTTGGGTTGTGATACCCTTATCAAGTAACAGTACGATCCTGGATAGCTCAGTCGGTAGAGCAGCTGGCTGTTAACCAGCGGGCCGGGGGTTCGAGTCCCTCTCCAGGAGATGCCCGAGCTAAGTTTAATTTTAAACTTAGCTCTTTTTATTTTTGCCATTTTGAGTTGCGTTAACTTGCCCTTCAACATTTTTTCAATTTACTTTCAATTTTAAAGACTGTACAGATGCAAATTTTTTTTATAATTCCACAAGAATTACCTGTTAAGTAAAAAACAATTCTTGAATTTTTTACTTTAAAAAGAGTAAAATTCCTTAAAATTTTCGTAAATTCAGGAATTTATCTATTTTCGATACAAAAGAGTTGGAAAAAACGTTTTCTATTCTCAATAATACTTCCGAACTATTGGAAATTCCTGTCGGAATTGTTTATCCTTGGGAAGCAATTGAGAGCAAATTTTCCCAAAAAATCGAAAAGAATATCCGCGATTTTTTCAATTCTGATTTTTTCCCAAAAACATCTTCCTCGAAAAATAACCAAAAAAACACAGTTTTCTTTTCCCAGTTTAAAAACGGCACTTTTTGCAAACTTTTTTTTAATTTTCAGCTCACCCTGAATCAAAACATTGAAATATCAATTGGACCATTATTAATTGAAGAAAATTCTTCTGCTTGTTTCAAAGATTTTGAGCAAAACTTTTCGAACTTTGATTCAAACTATCCAAATGAAATTGTTACTTTCTTTAATTCTTCAAAATTTCCGATTTTATTTGAGTTAATTGATAATTTCAAAATTTTACTGGAAAGAATATTTCAGGAAAGAGAGAATCTTGAAAAGAAAATTTCGGAATTCTCCGAAATTAGAAATATTTTACATGACAGTGAAAGACGGTTGGGACTGGCTCTTCGTGGTGCCAACCTCGGACTTTGGGATTGGAACATTAAAACTGATGATTTATTTTTAAATCCGAGATGGGTAATGATGCTTGGATATTCTATTGACGATATTTCTCCCAACCTAGGTGGCTTAAAATCGATTATTTTGGAAGAAGATTGGGAAACTTTCCATAAAAATTTACAACAACATTTGGAAGGAAAATCTTCATTTTTTGAAGCTGAGTATCGGGTAAAAAATGCTCAAGGTGAAGTGAATTGGATCCTGGATCGGGGAAAACTCTTCGAATCTGATTCCGAAGGAAGAGCTTCCAGAATGATAGGGATTCTTCAGAACATTTCTGACCGAAAAAAATCCGAAGAAGAGTTAAAAGCCGCCAAATCTGCATTGGAAGAAACGAACCAAAAGCTGCAAATTGCTTTGGAAGATGCAAATCGACTAACGGTGGAAGCAGAAAATGCAAACCGAGCAAAAAGTGAATTTTTAGCGAATATGAGCCATGAAATTCGCACTCCGATGAATGGCATCATTGGAATGGCCGGAATAATTCTCGATACAGAGCTTAACCCAGAACAACGCGATTTCGCTGAAACAATAAAATCATGTTCAGAATCCTTGCTCTCAATTGTAAATGATATCCTCGACTTTTCCAAAATAGAGGCAGGGAAGCTTGATATTGAAATGCTCTTTTTTGATTTCCGGGATTGTTTTGACGATTTGAATGACCTCATGGCCTTGAGAGCACAAGAAAAATCATTGGAGTATGTTTTTTCAATTCAAACCGGAGTTCCCCGAGTAGTTAAAGGGGATCCGGGACGACTTCGCCAAATTTTGCTAAATTTAATAGGAAATGCAATTAAATTCACTTCATTTGGAGAAGTTGTCGTTCAAACATCCATTCAATGGCAAAATCCCGAAGAAGTTTTGTTAAAATTTGCGGTTTCCGACACAGGAATTGGAATTCCACCTGAAAAAAAGAGCAGATTATTTTTACCTTTTTCACAGGTTGATGCTTCCACCACCCGGAACTACGGTGGAACGGGGCTGGGGCTGGCAATTTCCAGAAGGCTTGTTGAGATGATGGGTGGGGAAATCGGTGTTGAAAGTCAACCGAACAAGGGTTCGACTTTCTGGTTTACCGCCAAATTTGGCATTGGCAAAGAAGAAGTTAATGTAAATAAAATTACCCTTCCAAACCTTCATGGGAAAAGAATATTAATTGTGGATGACAATGAAACGAATCGCAAGGTTCTTTCCGAAATGTTAAAAAGCTGGCATTTTATTTTCGATGATTCATCCAGTGCAGCTGAAGGTTTAAAAAAACTTAAGGATGCCAAAGCAGCCGGACACCCCTTTGATTTAGCCATTCTTGACATGTTAATGCCCCAAATGGACGGTGAAACCCTTGGAAAACTGATTAAATCAGATCCTGAAATTTCAGAAGTTTTGATGCTGATGCTCACCTCCTATGGAAAGAGAGGGGATGTTGAAAGATTGGCTCAAATTGGTTTTTCCGGATATCTGAATAAGCCGGTGAAATCTTCCGAACTGTTTGATTGCCTGGTTTCGATGCTTTGCGGGGAAGCCGGAAAGACAAATTTGTCATCTCCTATAATCACTCGACATCTTTTGTCCTCTGAGGGAAAGAGCAAGATAAAAATTCTTTTGGTGGAAGATAATCCAACAAATCAAAAAGTTGCTCTGAGGATTTTGCAAAACCTAGGTTATCGTGCAGATTCTGCCATCAGCGGAATTGAAGCCGTTCGCTCGCTTGAAGTAACAAATTACGACTTAGTATTAATGGACGTCCAGATGCCAGAAATGGACGGTTTTGAAGCTACCAAAATTATCCGGGACAAAAATTCAAAAGTTTTGAACCATTACATTCCGGTAATTGCCATGACTGCACATGCCATGAAAGGTGATAGGGAAAAATGCCTGGAAGCAGGAATGGATGACTATCTCACTAAACCTGTTAAACCTACCGAATTAGGGGAAATTTTGCAGAAATGGATACTTGGCAAAATTGGAATTCCAATAAAGCAAGCTACCAAGCCACCTACTCCAAGAGAGGAAATCTTTGACAAACCTGGGTTAATGGAGCGTTTGGGCAAGGATGAAGCCCTCCTGAAAGAAGTAATCGACGTTTTCTTGGAAGATGTACCTACACAGTTTGAAAATATTGAAAATGTACTCAAAACCGGTGATTTTTATCAACTTTCAAAATATGCACATAGATTTAAAGGTGCGGCTGCAAATGTTGGAGCTGCTTCTCTTCAGAAAGCCGGCCTCCAACTGGAAAAAGCTTCTGAAAAGGAAGACCCAAATTTTGCCGAACTTTGCTTTATGAAATTAAAAATCGAATTTGAGGAATTCAAAAAGATGCTTTACGTAAACGGAATTTTATCTGAGAAAAAATGATACAGTTAAAAAAAACTAATATTAGAGGTTCTTGCAAAATTAGCAGACTCTTGCTTGAGAAATTTTTTACAATACTGACCGCCATTGAATTGCTTTCCGGTTATTGTGCAAAATTTATACAACATTGCAAGAAGCTCATTAAACAAGATTTTTGCGACAATACCAAACCCAACAATTCGAATAACTTCAAAAATATTCCTGAAATTGGTTTTAAGGTAATTATTATTGTTTCAACATTTTTTATTTTTTTTTCAGGATATGCTTTTTCTGAGCCCTCCCAGGAAACGGAAACTTTTAGGAAACAACTGGAAATTGCATTTTCGAACGCTTTTTCATCGAGTGAAAATCTTAGAGGAACACATTTTTTTGACCTTCTAGGTTATACCAATGAACAAATCAATACTTTTACTGGCGTAACACCAAATCCATCAGGAATTTCAATAGCTTTTGATGAAATTGATCCAATCGGAAACACAATAAAAAATTTGAAGGTAGAAGCAAAAAAAACTCATTATTATAAATTATTAATTGACTCATGTGTTTTAAAATTTCCCAACGTAAAAATTGATTTCGAAAAAGTTAAATCTGGGAAGTTGTTATTTCAGGAAGCTTCCGATACTGACGTTGAGACCTTTGTTGCTCCGTCTGAAATCCTGAAACTTTTTGAATACTTTGCCAGTGCAAGAAAATTATCCCATTTGTCCATGAAGATAGAAAGAGATGAAGTCGTTGTTTCAGGACGTGTAAAGAAAGGTTTTTTTACAGTCTCTTTTAATTCCTACGGCAAATCCGTAATAAGTGGCGAGAGGAAAATGGATTTCCAATGCAGAAAACTCGTTTTAAATGGATTTTCTCTACCAAACGCTGTAATCAGGCAAATTTTTTCCGGAATCAACCCAGTTTTTGATTGTGGGAAAACAGCTTTAAACTTAGTTTTGATGAATATCTGCAACCGTGATGGTTTCGTCGTAACAAATGCAATCATAAAAAGGGCGACCCAAAAGCAATGACACCCAGACGACTTTTTCGATTAAAGAAAGCTCTTCATCAAAGACAGACCGATTTGGCAGTAGCTTTGGAGAAAGTTCACGATCCGCATAATTTAGCTGCAATACTTCGAAGCGCTGATGCGGTTGGCGTTAGTCGTGTAATTTGGGCCCCAGATAAGGATAATCCGGAACCTCCGAACCCTGAAGTTTCCAAAAGTGGGGAAAAATGGGTTGAGCTGATACAGACGCAAAATATTTTTGAAAAACTCAACGAGTTGAAATCCGTTGGATTTAATATCGCTGCAACCCATTTAGCCGCAGATTCCATTGACTTCCGTAAGATTGATTGGACTAAGCCCTGGTGCGTTGTAATGGGAAACGAAAGAAAAGGATGCTCTGACAAAATTCTATCAATCTGTGACAAAAATATTCAACTTCCAATGATGGGACTGGTACAAAGCTTGAACGTTTCAGTTGCAACCGCAGTGATTTTTTATGAAATTCAACGGCAACGTTTAGAAAAGGGACTATACTCCAAAAAACTTTCGAAAGATGAAGTAATAAAATTTTATAATTATTGGAAACTTGTTGAAGAGGGAATTCAAGTGGAAGACCTATTGAATCCTCCCGAAGTTGATGACTGTTTGCCGGATTCCCCACACCAGGATGGCAGAGCAATTTTCCTTGAAAAAAGAGAAATTGAAAAGCAATTAAAACAAAAAAGGTAATTCTAAATTGCATTCCAGGCCTTTAATAAAAAGTATTTTCAATTTCGAGAACTCAATTGATTTAGAGACTACTTCCATTCTAACTAACCCAAGACCCCGTGAAGATTGCGAAACTCACCTTGAAATAAAATGTGGATATAAAGCATCATTCCGTTTACGTTGAAGGTGTGAAAAAATTGGCTGATTTACAAAATTACAATACCCCCGCGCCACACCGACAAACTGTTGTGAAATTTTTCACCGCAATTAACAGGCGATTTTTGATAATTTTTCACAGCTTGTGAACGAGCAGCGAAAAAGAGTAAAAATACTTGACTTATAAATCTGCATCAACGCAAGTGCAGAAAATTTGGAAAAAAAAATTTTTCGTGAATTTTTTTTGAATTGTATATTTAATTGCCAATGTCAATATGAGTTTACTCTTTGTTGCTGGTGAACGAGTCGAAAATTTTGACGATTTTTTATTTTAATGGTATTCTGCAAAGAAAAAATATAGGGAGTATCAAAACATGGGTAATTCAATAAGTAAATCTGTTGCAATTCTTATTGGTCCAAAGTTTCAGGAGGATGAAGCACTTTCCCCTAAAATGTTTTTGACTGAAAAAGGAATTGAAGTTAAGTTTGTTGGACTTCAAAAAGGGCAATGTCAATCAAAAGGCCAGGCGATTATCGAAATAGATCTTCCGCTAGACGAAGCGCACCCAAACCTCTTTGATGGATTAATTATTCCGGGAGGTGGTGCCCCTGAAGTATTAAGGCAAAACAAAGATGTAATCAAATTTACACGATCTTTTTTTAAAGATGCAAAACCGGTAGGTTCAATCTGCCACGGACCCCAAGTTTTGATTTCTGCTGGTTTATTATTGGGAAGAACGATCACTTGCTATTCCGGAATCAAAGATGACGTTATCAATTCCGGAGCAATTTTTCTGGACCAGGAAGTGGTAATTGATGGGAATCTTGTTACCTCAAGAACTCCAGGTGATCTTCCAGCCTTTAACAAAGCCTTTTGGAATTTAATTTCCCGATATGACCGCGCAAAATCTCCCTGGATGCATGCATCGCCCACTCAAGTAATTGAATATGCAATATTCAATGAAATCAAATCCCAGGCAATGTACGAAGACCTTGCCAAGAAATGCAAAGATAAAGTTGCAAAAGCAAAGTTTAAATACCTTGCTGAAACCGAAAAGGGCCACAAAGAAATTCTTTCAAAGCTTTTTGAAAATTTCACACAAGGAAAGAAACCTTGCCCAAAAGATTTAGGCGAAACAGATGGAGAAGGGAATTTTTATCAAGAATGTTCAGACGACATTTTCTCTATCCTTCGATTAGCAATTGCTTCTGAAGAATCTTCCCAGCAACTCTATTCGCATATTGCTGAAAAGGTAACAAACCAAAAAGGGAAAAAGATGTTTGAGAACCTTGCGGAAGAAGAATCACAACATCGAAGACTTCTGGAAGCAGAACTGACACTGCACGCCGGAAGGAATCTCCCTTCAGCTATTGAAAAAGAGCCATGGTGGTCCGAAGGTCTTTGGTAAAATAAGTTCGGATTGATAGATCTGGGGCGATTCTGGGAGAGGGTTTCCAAATCGTTTCCAGTCGTATCCAACAAACATCGCAATAGTGCTTCGATGAGGCCCTATTGCGATGTTTTGTATCAATTTTTTGGGGAGAAAACAACCGCTAGTGTTGTTGCAAACCATAATTTCAGACTTCCTGATGCGGGAGTATTTTAAAATGGCACTTTTTATTCGAGAAAGTCTTGAAATGTCGGCAAATTTTTCCGGAAAAAGTGCATTTTCAAATTCCGCACCAATACTGCAAAATAGCGATCAATTCATATACGGGTCAGGATTTCGGAATTTCAGATTTCTCAACTGCTGGGGTTTAAATCTGCTACCATTTTTTCGATTAATGAATCACCAAGTTGCTTTGGAAGACATCTTCTGATTTATTTTAATGAATGTTAGTCTCAGGATAAAATCCAACCGAAATGTATTCCAAAATCAGGAACTTTTGAAGCTATTTTCCGAGAAAATGCAAACTATAATACCAGGAATTCTGAATTTGCCGTATTGTTCAACAGTTCAAGGTTTATTTGGAAACAAATTTTCAATAATTGTTTACAACATCTGTTGATGGTCTGAATCTAGGATCCTTTACTGCATCGCTTTCTTCCTTGATTACAACCAAAATAGTTTGCTTATGCTCTTGCGGGGAACCGCTACCTTTTGCGAGCACTAAAGTTGTTAATTCAAGAATATAAGTTCCTGTAGCAGTAACACTTCCCGCTGTTGTTCCCTCGGATATTTTCAATTCTTTCAAATGGTTTGTCAAAATGGCACTTTGTCCATTTTCTTCCCGTTCAAGATTTGGAGGGGAAAAAGAATAATTTACTGAAATAATATTGTTTCCAACAGGTTTTTTAAGTTGAATGGAAGTTGTGGAATATGAAAAAGTGCCTTTCTTGGCGCTAACAATGTCCCGTTCAAGTTGTCGGACTGAGATTTCAGCTTCTTTGGATGCGGTTGCACGAGCAGTTGAAAGTTCCTGAGTACTTTGCGCCCCTCTAAGGAGGTAAAAAACTCCCCCACAGACAATAAGAAAAATGACAATCGCAATCAAGGTCTCAACTAAAGTAATCCCAATTCTTTGGGGAGATTGACAAGATTGGCCGTTTTGCAAAGTGGTTGCGGAGAGTTTATCTCCCAAAATTGTCATGGCCCTTAATCTTTCAAGACCCATAGGAATGATAATTTTTCTTCATGTTTTTCTGAGTTATTTTTTGTCCAGGTGATGGTAGCCTTAATTTCAGCGATGGTTCTTTCGGAGTTATTAAATTTGGCTTTAACTTGGGTAAGTTCAAAGTCCTTATATTTTTTTTCAGCATCAAGCACCTTTTGGAGGTTGGTAATATAAAGTTGCTGAGGGAGATCAAATTCTGTTTGAGGGGGAAAAGAAGTTTTTTGGAGCTCTTTGAAAGGCTGGTTCAACACTTCATTTCTCAGGGAATTCAATATTTCCCGGGCCATGGCAAGTTTGGTGGTTTCTATTTCAGTTGCAGAAAAAATTGATAGACTTCTGTAAATAGGAATTAGACCAGCTATCAGAACAAAAACAGCGATAGTAACTTCCAGAATTCCAATTCCGAATTTATTTGTGAATGCTTTATTAATTTTTTTCAAAATCAAACCGTGTCCACTTTGTTCCAAGCGAACAATAATATCTTTTTGGTTCATATTTTCCGACATCTCGCATCAATGCAAGCATCGTAGGGGCAAGAGAATGTGATTCATAAAAAATTTCAACTCCATCAAGAGTATGGCGATTGAATTGATTTAAAACCAAATTACCCTTAATAGTCAAGTTATTTCCTGTGATATTCCCAATGCTTTGGTTTGAAAAGCATGAAGCTTCGATGGTGCATGAATTATGCACAAGGATAGCTCCTCTGCGGGCGATTAAAGAAAAGACGGTAGGTTTTCCAGTTTGATGAATTCTGCTAATATCAGCATAGACATCTATAACATCTTTGGCGACCAGTATTCCACGACCTTTAACCTTAAAGGGTTGATTAATTGTCAAATTGCCCTTAATGTAGGTGACTCCATCGCAGAGATAAACTCCACCGCTATCAAAACGCGTCGAATCATGCCAAAAATCCTGTTCGTTCTCATAAAAAAAATTGGCTTTTTTCGCATACTGAAGCGGGCTATATAAATTTGCCGGAAGGTTTTTGGGGTTCATCGGATCCCAATGGGTGGTGTCACCAGAGTCATAAGCTGGATAATCCGGAAGTCCGTAAGGAGCTGTTGCAGCTTTATGAAAAACATAAATCATGCTTTTATCATCGGTTCCATCGTGTTCCGGGTCTACCTGGCCAGCAACTCTCGAATATTTCATGTTAAGGTAAGCTTCAGTTTTTAAAGAAAGTGGATATTCAATATGGAATTGACCATACAATAAAGTTGGTGCAGGGAGATTCTGGGTCATGTTGATGATGTCTTTGAGTTTGGCAGCGCCAGGACCAAAAAGATTCATGTCTGCGAGATCGAGAAATGGAAAATCAAACCAGTAAAAAGGTAGTGGTGAATCCCGCCAGGTAAAACTGAAAATAGCTTGAAATGTTTTATTTGGATCAGGTTTTTTATCCATGTATAGGGCATTAAATTCGGACGAAAAAGGTTCATTGATTGAGCCTAGAAATAAAGGGATTTCCATGGGCGTAGCACCAGCATAATTCAATCTGAGCATTCCCGGGAAGGAAGCAACTGAATCCAAGTCGTTGATTGGTTTAGATGAAAAACAGTCTTGAAGTTGATTATATTGCCCTCCTGGAACATTATGAACTGTCATTGTGGCGCCAGAAGGGGTGACTGTAAAATCCAGAGGATTTCCAATTCCAGCAGGAACTGGGTCTGGAGTCTCTACAGCTTTGGAAGAGTTAGCCACAAAGAAAGAATACTCCGGAGCAACCGGCATAGTATCGGAAACCTTTAAATCTCTCTCCCCTTCAAGAATTCTTTTTATTGGAACAGCATTGGCCTTGGGTCTAAATTCAGCCACAGCGGTAAATCTTAGTTTGCCAACCTTTTCAACAACTTTATCCCCTTTGAAGGTCGTTGAAGCACTATTTTTAATATTAGATGGAAGATTTTGAAATCTTAAACTAGCAGCTTGGTAAAGATAGGATGTGTTCCAGAATAGGCTTTCCCATGGGCCGCCAGGGCCATTTGGCCCCATTATTTTGGCAACCAGGTTAGGCAGGGAAAATACCCCACCGATATCTTCAAGTTTAAGAAATTTCTTAGCAATTTCGTTACAATCAACTTCTTTATATAAGTGCCATTTTAAAATCACCAGATCGACATCAATCCTGATGGAGACAATTGCAGGTCCCAGTAAAGAAAGGTTTATAGTAACATCAACACCCGGTGGCCCAGGGACATCATGTTTAGGTGGAACCGGAAGTTTGAAAGTAAGGGCATAATCACTGGTTAGATCGCTTTTTAATCCTTTGGAAACTCCGGAAACCAAATTGATGTCATCAAGGAATTTTCCCGTGTCTCCATGGGCAGGAGTACATTTTTCAGAAATTCCCACTACTGCATATGAAGGATCTTTGGAGGTAACCGCAGAAGCTGACGAAATTGAGATTGTAAGAGTTAAGGAGGCATCTCCACCCATGTTTTGAATGACGCTGTCCAGTGGGCCAAGGAGGGGATCTGATGCTGAAAATTGGTAGTCAAAGGACAAGTCTCCTCCATCCACTAGTAATGGAGCATCAGCACCGTTGGCCAAGCCGATGCAATTGGGGGCCACTCCGCCAGATGGGTCGAAATCAAGAGCCTGCCGCAAAATGGCATACCATTCGTTATTAGGGCCATTTTCGTTATTCATGCTATCTTTAACGTATCTTACACCTAGATCAATTGCTGCTTCTGCAATAGCCTCAGTCTTTTTTTCATTGCTCATGAGTTTGGTGGTAAAACGTCGGGATACGCTTGTTCGTGAGAAGAGTAATGCCAGAACAAATAATACCGATAATACCCCAATCGCAAAAACAAAAGCTGATCCTTTTTTTTCTATATTACGCATATTTACTAAGATTCCCCTCCCTCAAAAAAATCCACCTTGATTTTGTGCTAGTTTCCGAGTTAGGTTTTCAGGATTTTAACATTTTTACGTATTGCTGTTTTTTTGCCCTTAATACAGGGATTTTCAAATATTTCATCAAACTCAAAAATTAATAAACCGATTACCTGGTCGCATCGAATCCTCAACGACCTAAAGTTCAAGGATTAAGGGCTCCTTAATTAAAATTTTCACCGCTTGCTTATGGGAATGAAACTTTTGATCTGGATTTTAAATCTTCTTTAACCTGCTTGATTTTCCAGGCGAAATATTTTTCAGCTTCATTTCTGTCCATTTGCTTCACCTCTCGAAGGTAAGACAAAATGATTTCTTTATTTTGCGGATTGTTTATGGCCAGAAAATATCTTTCCTGGTCTTTGATCCAGGAGAGAAATGCATTGGTTCGATCGAGCCCCATTACAGTGAGGTCTTCTTTTGATTGGAGTTCGCCAAGTTGTTTCATATATTCAAAGTATTTTTGACCGCTTCCAAGTTCTCTGGCACAATTTGCAAGATATTGCAAAGCAATTCCTTTGGTTACCGGACTTGTGGTATTGTCACTTAATATTTGAAGAAAAGAGGCCTCTGCACGCGAAAAATCCTTGGAGGCCAGAAAGTTTTTTCCCTCTCGGAAAGGTTTGCATAAACGAAGTCGATAGAGTTCACGAGTTTCAGTCGCCAAATTTGGGTTATTCGCCTGTGCTAAAAAGAACTTTTCCCGTTCAGCATCTATTTGACTTGAAAATTCATCAATTTTTTCCTGAGCAACTTTTAAAACTTGTAGGTCAGCCGAAGAAAGGGGAGCAGGGGTTCCACCTGAACCAAATTGGCCCCACCCTCCCGTTTTAGGTAAATGCTTTTCGTTCTTTGGAGGAATAGAAGAATCATTCTTGTCAAAATCAGGCAACCTATTTTTTTCGTTTTGGAGAAATGTAGGATTATCCAAAAAATCGAGATTTTCAGGAATTTCGGATTTTCCGTGGAAATGACGGAAAATAATGATTGCCCAAATCAATAATAAAACAACAAAACAAAAGAGAAGAATTCTATTTTTCATTCTTTCTCATACTACCTAAAAAAACAAATTTCCACAAGAAAAACAGGGCAAACTCCAGCGAAGAGGAGTAACAATACTAGACTTCAAAAACCGCATCAACACACGCGTAGAAAATTTGGAAAAAATATTGTTTCGCGAAATTTTATTTTTGAATTACACTAATCCCAAAAAGAAATGTGCATCACCCGAAGCATTGATTTGTCAAAATGAAGTTGGGTCGATATATTTTCCAAGAAAACACGGAACTTTTATAAAAATAAGGAGCCCTTTTCTGGATGGTTGAAACATTCATTTCTGTCAGACCCAACTCCAATTTCAGAATTCCAGTTATCGCAAGTTTGTATTTTCTCGGAAAGAAGCTCCCCAAGCTATTTATCTGATTTTGAAAAACTTTTCGGTTGGATTTTATCCTAAGGCCAACTTTCATAAAAATAAATCAGAAGATGCCTTCCAAAGCAACTTGGTGATTCATTAATCGAAAAAATGGTAGCAAATTTAAATGCCCTTGGTTGGAAAATCGGAATTTACACTTTGAAGCTGATAAAATTAATGTTTAATTGCCAAGAAAAACCCCCCTCATTTGAGGGGGGAAGAAAAAATTTAATTACTGGGATTGTTTGGCTTTTAATGTATCGTATTCGGATTTTGCTTTGTTCAATTCGGTAGCAACTTTTGCGGCGTCATCTTGTCGGCCTTTCGCCAAGAGATCATTGTAAAGTCTGTAGAGTTCTTGGTATTTGGCATATGCAATCTGAACTTCAGAGGCATAAGTTCCGACGGGGGCCATATCACCGGCAATAGTAACTTGGTCCTGGCTTTGAGTTGAAGTTGTTGTACTGGTGTCGGTTCCAGAGGAGCCTTGGCTGTTATCTTGTGCTACTGATCCAATGGAAATGGTAGAAGCTTGGGCATTACTCTGCGAATAAGGATTGGAACCAACCGGCATCGCAACAGATTGATAACCCGGAGTGGAATTACCTCCAAATAATCCAGCTATTGCGTGAGCTGCCCAGTTTCCAAGATAACCACCTGCGATACCACCGATGACTGTTCCGACGGGGCCTAACATTGAACCAAGAATTGCACCCGCTGTAGAACCGATCGTTTGGCCACCTACTCCGACCCAGTCGATATGCTTGAAAGCATCGCTAATTGAGAATTTACCATTTTTTAAGTCACCCGCGAGGTAAGCACCTACTCCACCACCTACGATAGAACCGAAGGTAGGAGCAAGAGCAGATAACACACCACCGACTACTGGAATAGCTGTAAGGAAAGGCACGAAGAAAGAACCAGCAGCGGCGCCGGCAACTGAACCGACAGTTCCACCAACAAATTCTGCGGAACAAACTGTTCGAACTGCCTTGGCAATGCTCGGCTTTTCACCATGCATGATCTGAGTGGCAAGATCTACACCGACGGTAATTCCAGCAGTAACCATAATGTTCTTGGCTGAAAAACCTGAGGAAAGGCTGTCTTTAACATTCTGGAAACCTTGTTGAGTCATGGCTTTTCCAGCTTGATAACCCTGTTGAAGTTTATTGGAGGTAAGCTGCTTGAACCCTGGTTTAGCATTAGCGGCATCTTCGCCGGGTTTTCCCTGGACACCCTGAACGCCCTGAGCGCCCTGTTCACCCTGCTGACCCTGTTCGCCTTGTTGGCCTTGTTGTCCTTGCTGGCCCTGTTCACCTTGCTGGCCTTGTTGTCCTTGCTGACCTTGCTGGCCTTGTTGTCCTTGCTGGCCTTGCTGGCCTTGCTGACCTTGCTGGCCTTGCTGACCTTGCTGACCTTTTCCCATTAGGGAAGAATTTCCTTCTTCATTAGTTCCGTTTTGGTTTCCTTGTTGAGTGCTCTGAGAAACCTGGCCACTCTGATTTCCTTGGTTGGTTTGCCCACTTTGGTTGCCCTGATTGGTTTGACCACTTTGATTACCCTGTTGATTGCTCTGAGAAGTTTGGCCATTTTGATTACCTTGATTGGTTTGGCCGCTTTGATTGCCCTGTTGAGTGCTCTGGGAAACCTGGCCACTCTGATTCCCTTGGTTGGTTTGCCCAGGTTTAGCGTTGGAGGAATTTCCCTCGTCAACTAATCCACTTTTGCTTCCCGAGGTAGATTCATTGTTAGGAGTTGTAGAACCGGGATTTCTTCCAAATAAACTGGCGAATCTATCTTTTGCACCTCTTAATAAATCTCCAATTTTCTGCCCAACAGTTCTGGGAGCAGCAGCAGAAGTAGTAGTTTCACCAACTTGTGCAACGCCATTATTTTCGGATTGAACGACACCATCATTTCCGGATTGGACGACGCCATTGTTTCCGGTTTGGACAACGCCCTTATTACCGGATTGGGCAACACCATTGTTTCCGGATTGGACAAGGCCATCGTTTCCGGATTGGGCAACGCCATTGTTTCCGGTTTGAGCGTTAGCTTCAGTGGTATTTCCAGCTCCTTGGTTATAACTGTCGCGGAGTTTGGAACCATAATTAGCTGTATTATCGCTAACATTTGATCCAAAATTCTTAATTCCATTAGTGACTTTACCAATTCCATCTTTTACAGTTTGATAGGTGTTGTTTCCAAAATTCTGACCATTATCACGACCAGTAGTGAAGCTATCTTTAATCTGATTGCCGTAACCGCTAATTTCGTCACGAATCCATGAACCGGAGGGTTTTGCTCCACTTTGGGCAGCATTGGTAACAGCTGAATCGGCATTTGCCAAACCGGATAGATTCTGGCTAGTCTGGCCATTAGGAGAACTTACACCAGCTGGAGCTTCAGATGTAGTGTTAATTCCAGATTGATTGGACAGACCATTGGTTGTCTGAACATTTCCAGAGGGATAAGAGGTTGTCTGGCCATTGGGGCTAGAGAAACCGGTATTAGCTTGCGTTTGAGCTGAAGGAACCAATGCATTCGAGTTTTGATTTGGCGAAAGAATCGGAGATTCGCCATTAACGAGTGGTGAGTTGTTCGCAACCGATTGCGAATTTGTAAACCCAGAATTATTTGTCGACTGGTTAGCACTCACTCCTGAAGGGGTCTGTGCATTGGTGGAAATGAATTTTCCAGTGATTGGGTCACGTGGATGAGCTGCGGCATCCCAAGTGGATTGTGTGTTTTCGTTTAACCCGGCTTGTCCTGTCATTCCTGGGGTTTCAACGGTTGGTTCACCTGGAAGTCCGAGGTTGGTCCCAACATTGGTACCGGCTTTTGGGGCCACTGTGGGGCCACCAAAAATCAATTTGAGATATTGACTCATTTCTAGAGCAACAGGTTTTCCATCAACATAGCGAACATTGTAATTTACAACCTGAGTGCCCTGTTTGACACTGACCCATTGTCCTGGGGTTACCTGAACGCTCTGTCCGCCCACATTGACTTTAATGCTCTCGAAAGCAGACAACGGAGCTTCCAATAGGAAGCTTGCAATTAGAATAATGCTCAACAACCTAGAAATCAGACGAAGATTTTTTACTCTCATAACATACTCCTGATTACACTGAGAA
Source organism: Candidatus Rifleibacteriota bacterium (assembly GCA_015233565.1). Lineage (GTDB taxonomy): Bacteria > Muiribacteriota > Ozemobacteria > Ozemobacterales > Ozemobacteraceae > JADFXM01. The sequence goes on along the minus strand of JADFXM010000029.1, from coordinate 63,762 downwards.
TTTCCAACGTTTTACAAAAAACTAAAATCATCCCCAAATCTTTAATTTTACCCATCAAGTGAAGATTACCCCGTCTTCACTTAATTTACCCGGTGTACCCAACACCTTGTCTTTAATTATAGCAAACAAAGAAAAATCCGCAACATTTTGTTAAAAAAAAAAATTCTTAGTTGACCAAATCTGAAAACCCAGTTATATTCAAATCCTGTAAGCTATTACCTCGTCTTATTTTTTTCTGTCTCTTCTAAAAATTGGGGATGAGTGAATTAAATCCCCTCTCCAAAATGTTGATTTGGTGCTATTTTCCAAGCAAGTGAGCAAAATTAATATTATTTATGTATTCCAATTTATTTTCTCCATTTAAAATTCGGAATAAGATCTTAAAAAATCGGATTTTCGTTGCTGCCATGGCAACTCAATATGCGGACAAATATGGATTTGTCAGCGATGCGATGGTAGATTATTACGTCCATATGTCCTTAACGGGAGTTGCCGCTATTTTCGTTGAAGCTGCTGTTGTTTCTTCTGAAGGAAGAGGTTGGTCCAGGCAACTTTCCGCAACATCAAAGGAGGCATTACCGGGCCTATCCAGGATTGCTGAAGCAATTTCCGAACGAGGGCCAATTCCATTTCTTCAGCTACATCATGCAGGTCGCCAAGCTCTTCCCACGGGTAACAGTCCAGTTGTAGCCCCGTCAGGGATACCCTGTCCGGTGTTAAATCGGAAAGTCAGAGTTTTGTCTCCCAAAGAGATAGGAAATATGGTTGAGAAATTCACTTTTTCAGCTTCCTTGGCTCAAGAGGCTGGTTTTGCTGGAATCGAACTCCACGGTGCACACGGATATCTTCTCCACCAGTTTGTTTCTCCATTGACAAATAAACGTGATGATGAATATGGTTTGCAAAATTCTGAGCCTTTTAAATTTCCCCTCGCAGTTGTGAGATCAATTAAGATCAATTTTCCCAAAATGCTGCTAATATACCGAATATCGGCCAGGGATTACCTTCCTAAGGGTTTGACCCTTGATAAATCACTTCCCCTTGTTAAGAGATTATTAGAAAATGGGGTTGACGTAATAAGCGTCTCAGGTGGAATGTATCAATCTCTCCATGGCCCGGATTCCATCCTTGGTCCTGCAACAGATCAAGGGTTTTTTCGTCAGGATGCAAAAGCAATTAAATTGGGTACCAATGCCCCCACTGGAGTCACCGGAAAAATTCAATATCCATCATTGGCCGAAGAAATTTTGAAGAACGCAGAGGCGGATTTAATAGGGCTAGGGCGTCCAATATTAAGAGATCCCAATTGGCTCTGGAAAACGTTAGAGAAGGAAAAAGGAATTATTCGCGAATGTCTATTATGCGAAAGGTGTAATTATCACAGAAAAGGCTGCCCGGACGACGCTGAAGCCCCTATCTGGACGAAATGACAGGATATAAATTAGGAGATAAAAATGTTTAAAGTCAAATTCTTTAAGTTCTTCTGTTTACTTGGTTTATTGATGGCAATCTCAACTCCTTCGATCAGCGGAGGGTTGTTTGATTTGCTTGAAAGCTGGGGTGGTGATGAATTTACCAAAAAAACCGAAGTAGTTTACGTTGAAGGGGATAAAAACGCTTCAGATGAAATCCTTCTGATTAAAATTAATGGAGTAATTTCTGAAACTGAAGAAGAAGGGCCGCTGGACCTGAAAAAAGATATTATTGAGAACATAAAAAAAGAAGTTAAGTTGGCTTTGAAAAGGGAAAAGATTAAAGCAATTCTTCTTGAAATCAATTCTCCAGGTGGCGAAGTAACAACTTGCGATATAATTTATCACCAACTATTAAAAATAAAGGATGCCAAAAAGCCAATCGTAGCCCTCATCGGAACTATTGGAGCATCCGGTGGTTATTATATTGCATGCGCAGCAGACAAAATAATGGCCCATCCCACTTCGATAATCGGAAGTATTGGGGTTTTAATGCAAGGATTCAACATCGAAAAGCTTGCGAATGTTATTGGAATAAAAGATGTCACAATTAAATCTTTAAACACCCCTAAAAAAGACATTTTGTCACCCTTCCGCGAAATGACTCCGGAGGAAAAGAAAATGCTAACAGGGATAGTCGATTTCATGTATAACAGATTCGTAGAAATTGTGGCTAAAGCACGTGGAAAGAGCTCCAAAGAAATAACTCCCTTGGCCGATGGCAGCATCTTCTCAAGTTCGGAGGCCCAAAAAAACGGGTTGATCGATTCAATTGGCTACCGGGATGAAGCAATTGAAGAAGTCCTGGAACTTTCCAATTTAAAATCTGCAAAGTTAGTTAAGAGAAAGATAAAAAAGAATGTAATTCAGCTATTTAACGAATTTGCAGACATGAATTCTTCTATTAAGAAGGTTTTGGCATTACTGGAATCTTCTTTAAGCGGAAAAACACAGATGAAATTAATGCTCGAATAGGTTACAAATTGAAATAATCTGGCTTATAGATTTTTTATGATAAAAGTGGTAGAATATCTACATGGAAAAAGACTTTTATAAAGTATTGGGAGTTTCGGAAAATGCGACTCCTGAAGAGATAAGAAAGGTTTATAAAGAGCTGGCCCGAAAATATCACCCTGACACAAACAAGAGCCATGGCTCCGAAGAAAGGTTTAAAGAAATTTCTGAAGCCTATGAGTTATTAAGTAATCCAGAGGCAAGAAGAGAATACGACTTAAAAAGAGAAGCTTCGAAGTTCGGGCGTTTCAACGAAGGGGCACGCTGGGACCGATTTGGTTCGCCATTTTCTTTTGAAAGCGATATGGGTGGAAATGGCGTGGAAGATCTTTTGAGCTCATTTTTTGGAGGACGTGGAAATTTTTCCCGCAAATCCAACTATACCAATTGGGGACAACCCACCCGAAACACCAGATCCGCCAATTTGAAGGTCCCCTTAAAAGTAGCTTGTACCGGAGGGCGAATACACGTTTCGGGAATTCCCGGAGGTTCACGTTCTGTTGAGATCCCTTCTGATACTACTCAAGGAAGTATTATCAAAGTTTCAAATCCGGACGGAAATTTTGATCTTAAAATTCAAATTGAAGATGATCCACCTTTTTTCCTGAAAGACAACAATAAAATTGAAACTGTATTGCAAATAAATTTAGCCCAGGCAATCTTGGGAAGCAAAATTAAATTAAGAGACCCTAGAAATTCTGAAATAATTTTAACTATTCCTCCGGGAGTCCAACCCGGAGACCTTTTGAAACTGAAGGGACAAGGTTTGGCTGGCGGAGACTTATTAGTAAGGCTTGAAATAATAATACCAAAAAACCTTTCAGACGACGAAAAAGAAACTTTTAAACTTTTTGCAGGCAAGGCTGGTCTGAAAAATTAGGAAAGTACTTTTTTTGTTTAAAGTATAAAAACTTTGTGTTATTATTTCCCCATGAAAAGAAATCATCATTTTTTGGTTTTTATAGTAGTTTTGGTCTCGTTTTTCGTTCTTTCTGTACCATCTCTGGAAGCCAGATCACTTAAAGGCTTGTTTATTATGATCGACCCAGGGCATGGTGGAGTAGACTCCGGAGCAATAGGCCCCGGAGGATTAACCGAGAAAGACGTCAACTTAAGAGTAGCGAAATATTTGAAGCAATTGCTCCTTGCCGATGGTGCAAAAGTTATGATGACCAGGGATACTGATCTATCGCTGACTCTCCCCCAAAGATTAGATATCATCAATAAATATCCGCTAGATTTATTTATTTCTATCCATCATAATGCGTCTCTCGAAAAGAGTGTAAAAAACCGCGGGGAAGTTTTTTATAATGCCTTTGACGAGAATACTTCCCGAAAAATTGCTGAATATATCAGCAAAGGAATTTTGGCAAATGGTTTAGCAAACGAATCAATAGTTATCCCAGGTGGATTTTTCCTTTTAAGAAATAATCCCTGGCCTTCGGTCTTAACGGAAGCAGGGTTCATGACGATTCCAAAAAATGAAAAACTTTTACGTACTGGTAAATCTTTAACAACTGAGGCTGAAATTATTCGAGAGGCAGTAAAGAAGGTTTTTGAATTGCCCCCGTTGAAAGTTGAAGCAATTTCAACTCGACCAGCGATTACTTCGAGCCCCTATTTTAATATCATCTTTACCTCCAATAAACCACTGGTATTTGCTGAAATAAAAAATCAGGAATACTGTGCCTGTGAATTTGGCTTTGAAAAATTGCCCACCTTAGGAAATTTTTACTGCTTGTATAATCAAACTCCCCTCGATTCCGGGGAATATAACATTACCACATTGTTTAAATCCAAAGATGGTACAAGCTCTTTTCCCGGAAAATTAAAAATTCTAGTTCGTTCCAGTCAGATCAAAATTTCTTTAAATCCGATATCCGACTTTATCCCCGAGGGCTTTATAGGGACCTTCCCGATTTCTTTGTCATTAAAGGACTCCAATGGAAGCCCAGTTCGAGAAGAAAAACCTTTTCAATTTTCCTTTAATTCAAAAATTGCCACATCAAGCACCCGAAGCGACGGAAAAGCAATAATTCTTTTGAATCTCGACGGAAAACAGAAGGAAAAAATTGATTTAAGTGTTTCGATAACCGAGAATTCTTCCGCTTCTATCCAAATTCCGGTAAGAAATTCTGAAAGAACTTTCATCCTGGGAAGAGTGATCTCTCCTCTAGCTCCCAAAGGCCTGGAACGAGTTAAGATCAAATATGCTCCCAATAAAGCAATTTTTACAATAATGGGAGGATACTTTTTTTGTGAATTATCCACTTTTTTTGGAAATCTGAAATTGACACTATATCCACCCCCAGGCTATAAATCTGATGCAATAGTATTAAAAACTGGTGGAGAAAAGTTTTTCCGTCCGGAAATAGTTATTTCTCCGGTAAATGCACTGTTTTTTGGAAAGAAGATTGCGATTCTTGCCGACCGATCACAAGACCCATGGATAAGAGGATTTGTGAAATCCCTGATGAATGCCGGAGCAGATGTTACCAGATTGCGAGTCCCGGTCGAAGCGGAGAAACCTGTATCAGAAGCAATTAAGCAGGCTAATCAAATTCAGGATTTATCACTTATTATTTCAATCAAACAGGAAGATTCCAAAACGATTTCCTTGAGACATTATCACCGTGGGGGAACTGGAAAAAAGATTCTGGATACTCTCCTACAAAACTTGCTAAAGGAAAAATATAAGCCCTCAATCGCCGTTTCCCCAGGCTCGGATTATGAGTTGGGGCATTCAGGAGCTTCAGCAGTCGTAATTTCCTTTCCAACCACCGTAAAATTTGAAATCGCAAAAAAACTCCTCGACGAACTCTACATAATTCTCGGGAATTTAATCTAAAGGCTTAATTTTTATGGAATCCCCAAAAGAAGGACCAGCAACAAGCACATCTGAACTATATGAGAAAGAAACCCATTGCCCTAGTTGCGGGCGATTTGTGGGAATTTATACACGTTGCCCATATTGTCAAACATTAACACAAAAACGCCTTTCCATAAGAGTTTTTAAAATTTTTTCCATTGTCACCTCAACTTTGGGTTTATTAATTTTACTTTTTTATGCAAAGACAATTCAAACTCCTGAGGTAAAGATCGAATCCCTTGGGCCATTAAGTAATTTCGCGCATGTCAAAATAGTTGGAGAAGTTGAAAAATCATTTGGCATTCATCCGCAGTGGAAATCCTTGGCCTTTACCTTAAAACAGGACGACGAAAAAGGCCATCCAATAAACATCAGGGTTACCGCCTACGCAAAAGTTGCCCAGGACATAGAAAAGCTTGGAATTATCCCACAAGATGGTGATCAGGTCAGTGTTGAAGGACAAGTAAGATTCCAAAAAGACAGCCCCAGTCTGTTAATAAATGCTTCCGCCCATTTAAAGATTTTATCTCATGGCGCCGGCCAAGCCCCTGACGGATCTGAAAACTTAACCCTCGACCCAAAGAAAGTTGATTTCCCCGTTCTCGGAAAAACAGTCACCGTCCGAGGGAAAGCAATCGATGTTGTGGGCTATCCAAGTGGCCTGATGATCCGTTTGGATAATTCCCAGGATGGTCTAATAATCTGGATTCCATCAAAAATTGCGGACCAGGATAACATCAATGCTCAAGTTGGAGATACTCTTGAATTTAAAGGTTTAGTGAAAAAATACAAAGAGACAATTGAAGTTGAAGTTAATGCACCAGGAAATGCCAAAGTAATAAGTTCCGGGGCAGTTTCAACAGCTCAAACAACAGAAAATTCATCTTCCACTCCTTCTATTTCAAATACAAAAGATGAAAAGAGTCAATCACAGAGCCAGATACAAACTCAAGTCAAATCCCCGGAGCAATCTTCTGCTTCAGTGAAATTTCCGTCCCAGGGCACGACACAACGCCAGGGATCAGAGGTTGAATTGAGACCCTATTTCCAAATCGCCAGTCTTTCCAACGAACAAATCGACAAAGAAGTTAGAATAATCGGGGTTTTGAAGAAAATTGAGTCCTTCAAGACAGGTACACGACTTCTGGTAAAAGATGATTCCGGTGAAATACAGGTTTGGCTTGAAAATGAAGTCGCCAGCAACATTTTAATTCCGTCGGAGGGGGCTAAAATCTCCGTTGAAGGGCTCGTAGCATTGTTCAAGAGCAAGATTCAGATTCAACCTGTTTCACCGGAAGATTTTTCAGTCCTACCTTGAGACTGAATTTCCCTGATCCTGATGAAGAAGTAAAATTTTAGTTCGAACCTTCTGGTTGAGTGAAATCGAAACGAAAGAACTGCGGATTTATTCATTACTTCCTGGACCCATAAGTAAAAAAAATCGGATGTTACAATAGTTTAATCGATGGAAAGAGCGATGAATTTTAACCAAGTATGACTCTACAAATTACATCAACAACAAGCCGTCACTGCCACAAGCGGTGAACTAAGGGGAAAAAAATGGTTTTTCTGGATTTCTTAATGCATCCCCAGAACATGGATTTAGCTTATTTTAGCTTATTGGGAGTAGTTGTTTCCATGTTAGTTTCAATTCTCCCCGCCCTCCATATTTACAATGTTCTAGGAATTTTCCTTTTATTCGTTCTGAAGTTTGAAATGTCAATGACCTCGATGCAATTGTCAGCTCTGGCAGTCGGAATGATTGTTGGATATTCGATTTTGAATACAGTTCCTTCAACATATATGGGTCCTGGAGACGAAAGTTTGTCATACTATGTTCTTCCATCAGCCCAATGGACCTCTCAGGGAAAAGGGTTCGAGTCTATTATTTTAACAGGAATTGGAGCCCTCGGGGGATTAGTATTACTGGGAATTCTTGCTCCGGTCTTTCTCTGGATCCTTCCTGGTTTAAGGAGCATTACCAGCCCTCACACCTTCTGGATCATCGGAGCAGTTATTGCATATATTTTGATGTCTGAATGGCCCAAGGGTGTTTCTCAATCCCGAGTAACTTGGAATAATTTTTTAGAGGGATGGTTTTTTTTGGGGATAGGGTTAGCGACTTTCTTTTTATCTGGTTTGCTAGGTTTTATAGTTCTTTCCAGAACTTTTGTTCCGATTGACTTTGCTTTTCAAAGCATCACGCCAGTCTTTGTAGGACTTTTTGCTATTCCGTGGCTCATCACCAACATAATCAATGTAGGTGAAATTCCACCACAGCATGTTCCCCAATCAATTGACCTGGACTGGGAATTATGCATCAGAGGCACATTCGGAGGAGCATTGGGCGGTTTTTTTGCCGCATTTATTCCCTTAGTGACAGCAGGAATTGGCGGACTTCTCTCGGGACATGCGACAGCTCAAAGAGATAGTAGATTATTCGTTATGTCTTATGGCACGTGCAAAACGGTTTACTACGTAGGTTCATTTCTGCTGTTTTTCATTCCCGGCTTAAGTTTTACCAGAGGCGGCCTTGCCTGGATCATCTCCCCACTTGGGCCGACAATTACACTGCAGGAATATGTAATTTTTATTGGATTGATGCTATTTTCGGCTGGAATTTCCTTCCTTTTGCTTTTTCCATTTACCGAAATGATTCTTTGGATAATTGAAAAAGTTGATTACCATAAGATTTCGCTGGTCACTTTATTCGGTTTAGTCCCAGTGATTTATTTAATGACCGGATTTGGAGGGCTTGCTATAATGATAGTTGCGACCGGAATCGGCCTGTTACCGGTAATGTTTCAAGCACGCAGAATGAATCTCATGGGAGTATTACTACTTCCGGTATGCCTGAATATGGCTGGCTACGGGAATGACTTTTTGAAACTACTGGGGTTGTTGTAATGAAAGGATTGACTCATTTTATTTCGGGAATCGCCGTTGCTAGTTTTTTTCCGCAAGCTGTACATATGGCCTCCCAGGAACAGTCATTTATTCTCTGTTTGGGAGGAGTTTTCGGAATCCTTCCTGACACGCTCGATTTCAAGTTTGCAAGATATTTTTACAAATCCGAATTTGAGGTCTGGCCTGACCCGAACAAGTTAGATGCCATGCAGATTGCTTCAACAGTTGCCGCATCGATCGAACGGGCAAATTCCGTAGGTAGCTCCTCTGTTCAACTTCATACAATGCAATTAGGAGCCAATCTATGGCGATCATATACACTCTGGTTCGATTCCGCCAACTCCGAGGTAGTAGTTGAAATGGGTCCAATCGTTGATACCGGTCAAACTCCCTTTATTGGAACAGAACCCAAGGAGAATGCGATTGCAAAAGTCAAAGTGAATTGCCCTTTTTTCCAACCATTTGATAAAAAATCCAATATTTCGATTATGAGCGGCCCCTGTTTTGAATTTCTTAAACGAGATGACGGAAGAATCGAAATTGTATTTCTTCCCTGGCATCGCACCTGGAGTCATAGCCTTACTCTTGGTCTGCTTTGTTCACTGATAGTGGGAATTTTTTCTTATTTTTTTGTTTCTCCAGGTTTGCATTCTGAATTATACACAATTCCCAGATGGATGCTCTATCCATTGATCGTATTTTTTGGGTCCTGTGTTCACTTATTGGAAGATTCCACCGGTTTTATGGGGAACAATTTGCTTTACCCATTCACGAAGAATCGAACACGTGGGCTTGGTTGGGTAAGCGCAGCCGAAGGAATTCCCAACTTCTTTTGCATCTGGGTTTCGATAATAATGATCCTTTTCAATCTTGATAGATTCAGATGGTCGCCTGATCTCAACCCCACCGGCATCGGGCAACCCTGGGTATTTTTCTTTTGGTTTCTTTTCATCCCAGTGGGAATCATGATTTTTCTTTATTACAAGTATTCCAAAGAAAAAGAAAAAAGTAAGGGTGAAAGTGATTTTGACAGTCCCTCTTCAAACGACCGGGATACTGAAATTTCTTCGGGTTGAAGAAATAATTTTTAAACTTTTCTATCATAATGAAATTCTGAACAATTGCATTTACAAATTAGTGCCTAACTTTCTCACAGATTACTGAACAGAGGCACGTTCGTGAAATTTTTCCCAATATTCATTAATACAGAGTTTTGCCAACTTGGTTGAGCAAATTTTATACATTATTGCAAGAAGCTTCATGAAGATAAATTTCCAACCACATAACACCGATATACAGTTATCGAATGTTGAAAAAGGAATGTATCCCTCAAAAAATGGGGAGATACAAAGAAGCGATAATAATCACCAAAGTTGATCGCTTTGGTTGAAGGAGTCAAAAAAAATGGTCAGAAAATTAATTTCCATGGCCTCGATATTTATTTTTATCAGTCAGGTTGCTTTTTCCCAAGATAATCGAATTACAGACATCAGGTTTTGGCAAAGCCCTGAAGAGGCCCAGATAGTTTTTGACCTCAGCTGGACCCCTGCAGTTTCGCCAGTAAGAGCCTTAGAAGATGGCACCTTCTTTTTTGACATTGAAAATGGGAATTTCCGCCCTGGACAGAAAAATTTTATGCTGAACAATTCATTCATTTCGCAGCTAAAAGTCCAGGAGATACAAGGAGCAGGAGTTCGCATAGCGTTTAAACTACCTCCGTCAGTCCAGTATAAAAATTTCTTACTTCCCAAAGCACCCCAAAAACCTGATCGAATAGTAATTATGCTGAGTGAATCACAAACCGCACAAGCCCAGCGGCGCCAGGATGAAAAACTGGAGATAGCGAAACTGAAAGCCCAAAATATCAAGATAGTGTTGATTGATCCTGGTCATGGTGGAGAAGATCCAGGGGCAACCCACAATGGAATTGTTGAGAAAGATTATGTTCTACGAATGGGGAAATTGATAAAATCATTTTTTGATCGTGATCCTAGATACAAAGCAGTTCTGTCGCGCTCAGGGGATTATATTATTCCCCTTCAACGAAGATCGCAAATTGCAGAGCAGTTAGGTGCAGACGTATTTGTTAGTGTCCATGCAAATTATAATTCAAAAAGATGTGTGAGAGGAACTGAGGTTTATTACGAATCGCCCAGGGGAGCAATTGGAGAAGCTGAAAGGCAGATTGCCGATCAGGAAAACCAGCAGGACGCAATTGGGGGGGTATATGAATCAATAAACCCATCTGCGAACAAACCAAGTTTTTGGAAACAACAAGCTTCAACGATGTTTAAAAGCAGACAATTGGCAGAAAAAATGAGCAGGAGATTGGCTTACTCAAACCCCGGATTGCCTAATGCGGGAGTAAAGCGCGCAGGTTTTAAAGTTTTGCATTCAGTAGCACTCCCATCTATTCTGGTAGAATTAGGATATACTTCCAACAATCAGGATGCCTGGTATTTAAAGGATCAAAATGGGCAAATGAGACTTGCTCAAGGAGTCTATCTCGGAGTTCGGGATTTTCTTGAAGGGCGCATTCAGGAGGGATTTGATACAAACTATCTCCAATACGCCATGAATGTTGAATCAGCCAAGCGAGCTGAAGCTGAAAGGTCTAGAAGAGCCAGGGAAAGAAGAGCGTCCTTATTGCGCAACAGCAAAATTTACAAGGTCAAAAAGGGAGAAACCCTAAAAACTGTTGCAAGCAAATTTAATGTTGGAGTATCAACTCTCAGCGAAGTAAATAATTTGGGGAAGCGGAAGAAATTAAAAGCTGGGGAAGTTATTCGGATTCCATCTCTTTCTGCAATGGTAATAAAATCAGGAAATACAAATGAAATTGGAAATAAGGTTTTGCCCGAACAAGATTTTGCCTCCTGAAAAAGAATTTGTTGACACCATCTAAAGAATTCAATTAAATACTATAAGAAGGTATTATTACAATATTTGGGGGTTAATACCGGAGCAAAAACTAGTTCAACACAGGAGCAAATTCCCGAGAACCCCTTGGCAACTGTCATGGAAAGGGGATTTAACAACTAAAGCTGTTCCTATTGGCAAGAAAAAGAAAAATGGTTATTGCTTCGATTTATGTTAGGATTTGACTAGTCTCTGAATAAGGATTTCCGTAAGAACATTCCTTAAAATGAAGTAATAAACACAGTATAATAGTAATTCCAGGCCAAAGGTCTCTTTGATTGAATTTTTTCAGATTAACTGATTGAAAAAATAATGAATTTTCTGGAAATTAAATGAATTTTTTTGCTGATTTAAAAATTAAAACCCGCCTTTTTGTAACAATGGTGATGGTTTCGTTTATCCTATTCGGATTAAACTGGTACACTTCAGGAAGAGTGAGAGAAGCCGTCGCGCACCAAATTCCATTGCAAATCCAAACTATTCTTCAAAGTGAAACAAAACACATTAACGGATTTGTTCAAAAACAAATTGACGTGGTTAATTTTATTTCAAAGCTAAATTCTACAGTTCAATATTTTACATGGAATTATTTAAAACCAGAAGCACAAGATTCAATCAATCAGTGGCGTGAAAATATCTCGGGACTAATAAAAAACTTCCTTTCAGGGGAAGAAACACCTGAGAAACTTCATGAAATTATGTTTATTAATTCAAAGAATGAAGTAATTCTCCGAATTGGAAAAAATGGAAAAATCCTTTCCAATCAGAAAAATTCAATTGAACCAATAGTGCCCTTTATTTCAATTGCAAGCCTTACTCCCGAAGATTTGTTTATTTCCCCGGTATTTTTAATGGATTTTGAGGAGGTTCAAACCAGGTTTGTTTATTTTGGGAAGGTAATCACCCATGAAAACAAATCCATAGGTTTGGTGCTTATTGGAATAAATCTTGAATCCATTTTCAGTTCAATTCCGGGTTTAACTGAAGGTCTGGGTGGTGAAACAGCGATTTTAACAACTGAACCATCACAAAATGGGGCTTACCTCGCACATAAAAACCCCAATTATGTTCTTGATCCCCAAAACAATATTTTTACAAATCAAAATGAACCCTTTTTAAGACAACCGATAGAGGAAGGGAAGAATTTATTAAGTTCTAAAATTACAGGCTCAACCGCACCAGTAGAAGAGTTTTTGAAAACTGAATTTTCGCATCTTTTGGTTGTTTCCGTTCCGATACGAACAACCAAATGGATTCTAATGACAATAATTAATACAAAGGGAGCATTAAGTACTCTTGACAAAGCTCAGGATTTTTCAATGTTTCTGATAATTTTTGGGCTTTTGATTATGACTGCAATAAACATGCTAGTAATCCGGGGGGTAGTTAAATCGATTCAGGGTGTTTCAAGTGGGCTTGAAGAAATTTCACGTGGCCGTGGAGATTTAACCAGAAGAATATTAACTCAAGGACATGATGAAGTCACTGAAGTCTCAGACCGATTCAATCGTTTTATTGCATATATTCAAAGGTTTTTGCTTCAGATACAGGACATCATCAATCGCCTGTTTGCAATGGCAAACCAGATTTCGGATGCGACCGGGCAGGAAAATGATTCAGTTTTAAAAATACTTGGCAACACGCAGAGAATAACCAAAGCTTCGAAACTTTCCTCGTTGACCCTTGAGAAAACTGCCGCAGCCATACAGGAAATTTCTGCAAACGCGCAATTGGTTGCAAAACGATCGAATCGCGCCTATGAGGAATCAGTTCAGAATCGAATCAAAGCCGCCCAGGGCATGGAATCAGTCAGGGAAGCCTCATCAACAATAAAGGGAATAGAACGGGCGGTTGGGGATTCCTCTCGAGTGCTGGAGGAATTGAGAGCTCAATCAAGAAAAATCGGAAAAATCGTTTTAACAATTACCGCAATTTCCCGCCAAACGAACTTACTTGCCTTAAACGCAGCAATAGAAGCTGCAAGAGCCGGTGAACAAGGGAAAGGTTTTGTAGTAGTCGCTGAAAATGTAAAGAAGCTTGCAGAGCAAAGTGCGAAAGCGGCTGAAGAAATTGGTGCCCTTATTGGAGAAATTCAGCAAAAAACTAACAAAGCTGTAGAAGAAATGAGCCTTGGAAAAGAAAAAGTTCAGGAAGGTGTTGGAATCATTAACCGCGCAGGCCTTCTTCTCGATGAAATCGGTTTAGCTTCGGAAAACGTTAATGTTATGGTTCAGGATATCAGTAAATCCGGAGCGGAACAAAGCAAGAACATCGAATCAGTCAGTATGGCCGTGGAAAATTTGTCGCTCTCAATAAAAACAACGACAAACGAAGTGGATGACGTTTTATCATCCCTGCAAACCCAGAAAGATAACATTCAGGAACTTGCGAAGGTAACAAAACATTTAACTATGGTTTCTGAAGATTTGAAGAGAATGCTTTCCAATTTTATTCTTGAAACGCTTCCAGAAGAGGAGATGAACCCTGGCGGAAACAAACTTATAGGGCCACCACCAGAACCCCCTAAAGTGATTTCAGCAAAGAATCTTCCTCCTCGACCAAAACCTGCGAATTCTGATCCGGAGGTGTCCCCTAATCTGGGTTGAGTTTTATTGGTTACTGCAATCCTCTAGATCTGGTGTGGCATTCAGCAGCGGAACAGGCAAATAAATCCATATTTCCATAGTCGCTTAAACTCCCTTCAACAACTGAGTCTTGAGCATCATTCGGAAAAGGAACCGTTACCCTAAACTGGCTATTTAGTAATAAGTTCAGGACTGCCCTGAATCTTTGAAAACGCTTAGCAAGAATTAAGCAAGGATAGTTTTTCAGAAATCGAAAAGTTTTCCTTCATCATGGATTTTTTTGAATAGCAAGGAATCTTTAAAATCATTTTTCAAATTATCAACTGTCTGACCAGATTGACCATTGAAAGCATCTTTAATAAGGTCCTGTGAATTTTCCTGAAGATCGATTTCAAACAGTTCAAGGGCGCGGGATTTAATGGCCTCATATCGAATGCTTTGCAATTCGGGATCCTGGAGAAATTCAAGTTCGGATGCTGCAATAATAAGACTTCTCAGATCCTTGTCTTTTGCCTGCATCAACCAGGAAATGACAATTCGATTGAAGTCGGAATTTTGTCCATCGGAAGAAGAGCGTTCGTAGCTTTTTTCACCATAGAGTTTTCCTCCGAAACAGGCTACTCTACCAGCTCCAAGGTCTTCACACGCGACTACCGGGATTGGTAAAATCGGAGTATGGGAGGCATAAACCCAGGAATCGGAGGTTTGAGTCCCGTTAACCTCGTAGGAATCTTCATCTCCGGTCGCAAGAATCTGTATATTCTTCGAAGCGGTTAAACCTTCCATTTTTGAATTAAGTAATGAACAGCTATTCCTGGCAATAATTTTCGAAATTCCCTGAGCAATCGAAGAAGGGAATTTTTGGATGACCACTCCCCAGGGGAACCCAACATTATTCGTAGGGTCGCAAACCTCATCAAGATTAAACCTTATTCCACTGCCGATTCCTTTTAAAAGATCATTCAAAAAGCCAGAATGGCTTGTATCCTTGAAATTAGCCTGGCCGAACAGCATCACAGAGCCACCCTTAGAAAGGTAATCGTGGATAGCTGAAATTTCGGTAGGATTAAAGGCAGTCTCGGGATGTGGAATAATTAAAGAAAAGGCTTCTTTAAAGGTATTGGAAGCAATTCCCCGGTTGTCAGAAATGCTATGAAATTCTATTCCCAATGTCTTGAAGAGATCTAATTTCATTCCTGAAAAGGCACCAGTAAAGAAATCTTTGTTGCCATGAGCACAATCAACCCAAACAACTTTTGGTGAGACAACAATATTAAGAGAAGAAGTGTCAACAATTTTCGAGTCTTTTTTCAGAACAGCGAATAACTCAACCTTGCCAATTTGTGAAACGTTCAAATCAAAATCAATTTTATTGCTTGTCGCTGCGGTAGGAAGGTTTATTCCTTCTTTAGAGGCAATTAAATTTTCGGAAATAATACTCTTCTGATAAATTTCTAAGCGCAAACCTGAAACTTCTTGGGAAGCTGGATTTTGAAGCACTGAAGAAAATTTAAAAGGTCGCTTGAAATAAATGCTTTTTGCAGAAGTCGAAATATTCGAAATCTTTGGGAGAGGATTACAGTCAGTGGCCGGAGTTTTGAATTCTCCCTCTTTGGCAATCAATTGATTATTAATTCTGGAGTCGCGCGAAAAAATGATAAATTGATAACTGGTGTCAGGCTTTAATCCTGAAACAGAAATTGCGTGACTTGCAGTTGCTTCGAGGATTAGTCTGGATTCAGTGTAGGTTCCAATTCCAAATTTTATCTGTGAATTAGAAAGTTTGTTAGTTTGCCATGCGAGTGTCGCGGAATTATTTGTCAGAGATAAAATTTGGTGATCTCCTACAAACGCGAGAGGGGTTTGATTGGAAGAAAAATTAATCTGTGTTCCATCGGTAACAGTATCAACTGTGCCATCTTCATCGGTTCGAAAGACTTTGATTTTATAAGAAGCATATTTGTCGAGGGTTTCCTGGTTAGGATGTCCGTAGGAGTTGTCTTTTCCTACGGAGATGACGGCGTATTCGGGTTGAACTGCATCCATGAAAGCGTTGCTTGAGGAAGTGCGGCTGCCGTGGTGGGGAGACTTGAGAACGGTGCATTTTAATTTATCTCTGAAATCACTTACAACCTGAGTCTCAGCATTAATTTCGGAATCTCCGGTAAAGACGTAGCTTGTTTTTCCTGCGGTAAATTTTATTATCAAAGAAAGTTCGTTCGCATTGACTTTAAGTGCTGGTGGAAGAGGATTAGGATTAGGGGAAGTAGGTGGATGTGTCGGATTGGAATGGGTAGGTGGAGTGTAGGGTGGAAAACCGACGCGCAGAACTTCAGCAGTAACCCCTGTTCCCCAGTTTAGTTGGGATCCTTTGGCAGGAACGTTATAGGGAATATTCTTTGCCTGAATCAAGGCAACAAGTTTTTTATAGAGCTGTTCATCCCCTCCGGCCGTTTGTCCGGCATCGCCACCGCTTTGATAATCGGCAGAATATAAGAATTCTCCGATTGGAATTTCTGGGATCATATCCAGGAAGCCGCCGAAATGGTCACGGTGAGGATGTGAAATAACTGCAGTATCAATTTTATTAATTCCCAATTTTTTTAAAAGAGGGAGGATTATGCCTTTTCCAGTGTTGAAACGATCATCACCTGCGTCGATCAAAATGTTTTTTTCCTTGGTACGGATTAAAATTGAATCGCCCTGACCGACATCAATAAACGTCACCTGGGCTAATGGAGCAGAGAAAGAACAACAAGAAAAAACTAATGCGAATATGAAAAAAAACAAAAATCCACCGAGAACCTGCTTTTGTCGTCTAATCATTATTTCCTGCTCCTTGAATAACGGTATTTTTTATTTATTTTTTTTTGTGAATCTGTTGGGGAAAATTGTTTTATCAAAACGCTTAAACCAGGGTTTTTGAAGGTAATAATCGACCCAAAACAAGTATTCAGGGTCACTAATTACGCCATATAACGCACGAACCCCCAATTTTTTGAGGTTATAGGAGATATATTTTAATCTTACGGATTTTTCAGAAAAGTGTCCAGTAAAGTTTTCTAAAGAGTAGAGTTTCAGACGTTATTTAACTTACGATTTTGGGAAGTTCGTTCAAAAAAACGAATGAGGAGCCCCGAATTTCTTCGAGGAAAAGCCTTCGGAAAGAAAATTCCCATGCAATCTAATTAGTACAAAGAAAAAACTTACTTTAAGTGGCTGTTTTCAACGAATTGATAATTTGGGGGAGGAGGAGCTTTGAGTATGGGCCTGAATACCATCAAACCTTTAAGATCTTTTTTCTGTCGTAAAAATGTCTCGAAATCCTCTTCAGTAATAATATTTTTTGAATAGGAGGCATGGCGAAATAGCCTTTTTCCATGCTGTAAAATAAAAAATGCCATGTGTGACACATCAAGACCTTCTTTATCAGTAATCAAAGCAAGAATATCGCCGGATGAAAGATCGACTCTTCTTTCGAGAATTGCATTCAGGGGAAAATAATAAATAATTTGTGGTGCAGTTGATATCATAAATCGATCTACCACATAATATGTTTTGTTATCGCCAACTTTATTGAGAAGAACTTCGCGAGAAACTGCGGCAGGATGTCCGCGGGCAAGATTCAGAATGTAACCTTTTCTTTCGTTTACGTCACCCCAGTGCGAAGTGAAATGACTTCGAAGGTGATTCGTCAAAGGTTCAGAATTGGCATCGAACATTACATCAACCAATCTTGGGAGGAAAGAGCCGGTATAATCAGCTCTATCAGATGATGCCAAGGCGAGAACATGTTCTACATAGGTCATACAATCAAGATATTCCAAGCTTGTAGGAAGTATTTCGAGAGGGAGTGGTTGGGTATTGGAAGCCTCTAATCTCACATTAGGATTAGACCGCAAATCTTTTATGCGTTTTTGCGTTTCCGGATGATATTTTCGGCCAAGAAAATAGCCGGAAACAAAAGTAATTCTACGTTCCGGAGGTACGGATTGAGCTGCCGCAATAATTTGTTCAGCTTCTAGGGCATCGTGGAAATCCTGAATGTGCACGATGGGGCGTGTCGATCTCTCTTCGAACGCCATTACGGCAATCGAAAAAAGAATAACACCGAATAACGCACCGATTAAATCCCTTATTTTGAGAATTTTTGGCATCGCCATCTCCTTTGGATTTTATTTGTAATTATTTCTTGAATCTTGGCACACATTATGATAATGTTATGATTATTATTGGGCACTTGGCTCAGTGGAAGAGCATCGCCTTCACACGGCGGGGGTCACAGGTTCAAATCCTGTAGTGCCCATTTTTCTTTTTAGACCATCCGAAAACAAAACGCACCATTTACGAGAATCGGCTTTCGGACATCGTTTTGCGTTCTCAAATTTAATTTGTAATGCTTCATAATCTTTTTAAAAGGCTAATTTCCAAAATTTGTTAGGAAAAAAAAGTGCCGAACTTTACATAAATTATTAGGAAAAAACGTGAAAGTCCACAAATGTTAAGATGGTTATAAAAGCAGAGCAGTCTATAAGCCGGGTTCTGTACCTCGTTAGAGGTGACGATCATCTATCTGGGATCATAGTTACCTATGTCCTCAAGCGACCATCCCGGGGTTGATTTCGGAGCGGGCAGCCCCTTCCCCTGTTAGGTCTTGCTCCGAGCGGGGTTTTCCAAGGCCCACCGTCGCCGGCGGCCCGGTGCGCTCTTACCGCACCATTTCACCCTTACCTGAGTCCCTTTTTGAGGGACCATCGGCGGAATATTTTCTGTTGCACTTTCCGTCTCTGATGGGTTTCCCCATCAAAGCCTGGACGTTATCCAGCGCCCTTGCCCTATGGAGCCCGGACTTTCCTCATTTTATCTGCTGTTTCCAGCAAATAAATCGCGATCATCCAACTGCTCTGCATAAATATATTACTTCATTCTGGTGGCATACGTCTATCATCAGAAGACGATTTTCTATTTTCTTCATCAGGAAGAGAAGATTTAATTTTTAGGTTTTGCCGTTTTCCCAATAGCCACATAATAAAGCCAGGAAAATTCGATGGATAAATGGCCTCTTTTTTTCTTCTGTTGAAACCGCAAGACTCACAAGCGAAATTCTTTCTGCGAAGACCGATGGAATCTTTTCCTGGCTCTTTAAGAATTTCGCTGGATATTCTTAAAACGCCATTGCATCTTGGACATCGCTCAATAAAGAAGAGAAGGTAGCCTAAAAAAACTGCAACCAATAATGCCAACCCAATTTCTTTGGAATTCCACAAAAAATTGGAAATACTAAAAGTAATTCCTGGCTTTCCTGAGGGGAAGGGATTGACTTTCAGTTCGTCTATCAGCATTGTTTTTATCGCCAATATTCCTTCCAGAAAACCTTTTCCATCATTGTTTTCCAGGTTTGAGGGAAGAATTACCCGATTTAAAATTTTCTCGCCCATTTCATGCGTAATTAAATATTTCAAACCGATTCCAACCCGGATAAAAAACATTCCATGCAAAGAATTTCTGGGTAATAATGCGAAGAATAAAATCCCTCTCTTTTCAAGCCCAATAGTTCGAATCCATTCTGAGAAGAAGGATTCAACTCGATGTTGGGATTTTTCCTGGTCATCAATATATTCAGTTCTAACGAAAACTCTAATTGTGAGAGTGTTTTCAATTTCTTTCGCAACCAAAGAAATCTGATGTTTGACGTTTTCCTTTATCAGCCCAACTTCATCCTGGATATACCTGGGAAGCAAAGAATCCGGGACCGAGGCAATTGACGAAGGAATCGCCTGAGAAAAACAAATGCTGGAACAAGCGAAAAAGAAAAAAAAACCAAGTTTGATTAAGTTTCTGACGACTAAATGGAGTTTCACAAATTAAGTTCCTAATCGCTTTATGATACTACATGTGGATAAAGGCTTCAACTAACCAAAAATTACGACAGAGCAAATGTATACTTTTTTAAAGGTCGTTTTGACCCCGCTCAACGACCGGATAATTAGCGTTTCGGCCACTGAACAGAGTCGAAGTCACTAGGCAACGAAAACTTCATTGTATCAAGATTTGATAAAAATTTCTCATTTGCGCTGAAAACAGCTACGGGGCAAAAGCACAAAATTTCTGGAACAATAATAAATATTTTTCCCCTCCAAAGTTTAATTTAAAGGAGGTTTGGGAAGATCTATACAATTCCATCGGCGATTCCTGTCCAATGGAGAAACATTCCGCAATTAGGGCAACTTTCAAATGCTCCGGAACCCATCATCGTAGAAACAACTCCTCCCGGTAATTTTAATCCGCAAGATGGACAGGATGGTTTGTCGATATCGAAAATAACCCTTCCTTTTCTTTCGAGTCGTAATTTTTCGTATACCTCGTAACCATAACCTTTGGAGGTGAAAGAAAGTTGGTTTCTCTGGGTTCTAACTAAATCTTCATCCTTTTTTAAACCTGTTAGAGCCACTGAAACCTTATTTTTTATATCTTCGAGTTGTTTCTTACGGCCTTCACTTACTTTTTTCCCGGTTTCAATGTATTTTTCAAGTTTTTCAACTTTTTCCATGTCTTCGAGTAAAGAGTTTTCCAGTGCTGGAATTTTACCTTTTAAAGTCTCGATTTCCTTACTTAGCGACATGTAAACATTTGGCGACATTCCCGGGTTTTTCAATTTCATTTCGGATACTCGAATTTTATCATTAACTTCGTTCAATTCGGTTTCCAGTTTCCTTTTACGAAGATTAATCTTCTTGAGCATTTCTTCCTGTTGAGCAAGCAAATCACTTTCTTTACGAACTTCGGAACTGAATTTTTTCGTTCGGTCATTTTCACGAGCCATTTTTGCATGGATTTCATCCAACTCAAGATCGAACTTTTGAATTTCCAAAAGGTTTTCCCACTCGGTCACTTGATGTACCCCTATTCTCAAATTTGGTTAAGCTTAACAGATAGGAAAACCGCTGTCAATTTTGACTTTAAGTAATTAAAATGTTATTTTCAGAAACAAATTTTGGAGAAAACAATGAAAAATATTCCAACAGTCGCAATTATCGGAAGACCAAATGTAGGTAAATCCTCGCTTTTGAACAAAATAGTCGGGAGAAGGCATGCCATAGTGGATCCTACTCCCGGGGTCACAAGAGACAGAAACTATGCTATCGCAGAATGGAACGGGAGAAGGTTCTTTGTAATAGACACCGGAGGCCTTGATCCTGATAACAAAACACCTGTTCAACAGGCAATTACTGAACAAGTCGAATTTGCATTGAATGAATCAGAAACACTGATCCTTCTTTTAGATTCGCAAACCGGTCTTCATGGGGATGACGAAGCCATCCTGAACTTATTGCGAAAAAAACAACTTGGCAAAAATCTCTTTGTTGCAGTTAACAAATTAGACAATCCTGATAAGGAAGACGCTCTTTTCGAGTTTTACTCATTGGGAATAGAAAAAATTTATCCACTATCAGCATTTCACGGACATGGAGTAGCAGATCTTTTAGACGAAATAGTTGAAAAATTTCCAAGAAATGTTACCCCAACTGATGAGGAAGAGCTAATTCCCAAAGGGAGAATAGCATTGGTTGGAAAGCCAAATGTAGGCAAATCGTCACTTTTCAACAAACTGCTAGGACAAACGCGTTCAATCGTAGATGATGTTCCAGGCACTACAAGAGATTCCATAAATTTTTCAATTGAGCGTTCGGGAAAAGTCTATCCTTTTGTCGATACCGCCGGCTTGCGCCGCCCAGCAAGAAATAAAGGATCAATAGAGCTTTTTTCCGTTTTCCGGACATTGGAAACAATAAGACAATCTGACATAGCAATTTTCTTGCTTGACGCAAGTTCCAACGAAATAACCGAACAGGATAAGAGAATCGCTGCCCGAATAATTGAGGCTGCATCGGGATGTTTAATCGTATGGAACAAATGGGACTTACCCGAGAAAACCCCAAGACTCTGGGATGAATTTTTCAAAAAAACAAGAGAAGAGCTTCCTCTTTTTGACTTCGCTCCAGTGGTTGCAGTATCAGCAAAAACGGGAAGAAGAGTAAATGAGTTATTCGATGTCATTGATAAGATAAAAGAGAATGGACAAAAGAGGCTCACAAACAGACGTTTAAGTGAAATTCTCTACGAGGCAGTAACGATACAACCGCCCCCCTCATTCCAAGGGCGCGCGCTTCGCTTGTCTAATTTGAGGCAAATCGAACATTCGAGTATACTTTTCAAAGTGACTTGTTCAGAACCCAAAGGTTTGCATTTTTCCTACCAAAGGTTCATTTTAAATTTGATCAGAAAGGAATGTCCTTTCGAGGGTTGGCCGATAAGGCTGGTCGTGGAAAGGCCCAACAAAACGGAAAATAAAAAATGATTGAATTAAATGGTTCCCTCTGCGCACTTTTATTGGGATATTTTTTCGGGTCGATTCCAACTGCATTTTGGCTTGCGAAATATGCTTATAAAAAGAATATTTTTGAGTTTGGCAGTGGGAATATGGGTGCAACAAACATCTATCGGCTGCTTGGAAGCACTCCATTCGCAATTACACTCGCACTTGATATTATCAAAGGTTTTATTCCCATATTATTAATTGGAAAAATTTTTCCACATCCGGATTCCCTTGTTCCTTTAAAGCTTGTAACCGGAACCTCGGCAGTTTTAGGCCACACGTATTCATTCTGGGTGAATTTCAGGGGTGGAAAGGGAGTTGCCACGGCACTTGGAGTATTTCTAGGAATAGCTCCGATTTCAAGTATCTCTGCAATGCTGGTGTTTATTGTCGTTCTGGTTGCATCGGGCTTTGTTTCCCTTTCTTCGATGATCTCAGCCTGCTGCATGCCTGTTTTTATCGCATATTTCCGGGAAGGCGGTGAAAGCTGGTATCTCCCACTTTGCTTTTTCTCAAGCATTGTAGCAGTGTTTTTGGTTATCAAACACAAGAAGAATATTATCCAGATTCTTAATGGCAAAGAACTTTCACTCCGGGCAAAAAAAACAACTTCCGAAGCGGCTTCTGACCCGGCTTCAGAAAAAAAATCCTAACACAGGAGGTTCTTGCAAAATTAGCAGACTCTCGTTCGAGAAATTTTTCACAATACTGACCTCCATTGAATTGCTTTCTGGTTGTTGTGCAGAATTTATACAATATTGCAAGAATCTCGCAGTTCAAAATGTTTTACCCGGAGGAGAGACTCCGAACTAAAATTGCGAGTTTGATATTATGAATTTATCAGTAATAGGCGCAGGTGCCTGGGGCACCACATTAGCCAAACTTTTTTCTGAAAACGATCACAGAGTGGATTTGTGGACCCACGAACCCGAAATTGCAGACCATATAAACAAATTTCATGAAAATCAGATTTTTCTAAAAGGGATTTCGCTGTTAGGTAATATTACTGCGAACACTTCTTTAGAGAAAGTCGTTTCAAAAAACAGTATTCTCATTTTTGCGGTTCCGTCAAATTTCTTGAGAAATACAGCGCTCGAAGTGAAAAAAAATTTAAATGGAAGACCTATTGGAATTCTTAATGCGGCTAAAGGCCTTGAATCAATTTCCGGAAGCAGGTTATCAAAAGTTCTCCTGGAAGTATTCGAAATTCAGGAGGATTCCCCAGAGGATCGAATAGCAGCATTATCCGGGCCAAATTTAGCACCGGAAATAGCTTCAGGAAAGATGGGAGCAACAGTAATCGCCTCTCCATGTGAGGAATTGAGTCAATCACTTCAGGAGGCACTTTCCTCAAAATCCTTCAGAGTCTACCGACATAGCGATCGAATTGGAGTTGAATTGGGAGGCACCCTGAAAAACATTTTTGCCATTGGAGCAGGAATCCTTAAAGGGATGAATCTTGGAGATAATGCTTTAGCAGCATATTTAACCAGGAGCCTTCATGAAATGGTCAGATTAGGAACAAAGCTAGGTGGTCAGAGAGCTACATTTTATGGACTGAGCGGCCTAGGTGATTTAATGGCAACTGCAATGTCGCCACTTTCAAGAAATCACAGACTTGGAAAAGCCATTGCAGAAGGAAATTTGCCAAGTTTCCAAAAAGAATCAGCTCTCCAAGCCATTGAAGGAGTTGAAACTGCACGCATGGCATTGTCTTGGGGAAAAAAGCTAACCATTCCACTTCCAATTACCGAAGAAATATGCAGAGTCCTTTTTGAAAATAAACCTCCTCAGAATGCGGCAAAAGATTTGATGACCCGCTCCCTGAAAGACGAAGAGGACTGATAGTTTTAATAAACCGGAGCACTGTTAATGAAAAATTTCCTTTTAAAATTGGTTGCAATTTTGGGTTTAAGCCTCTTTTTGTTTTTTATTTTCGTAGGAGTAAAAAAGCTTCAAACTTCTCCTACTCCCACCCCGCAACTTGAAAATCCCAAAAACACGGAGATTCCACATATGACTCAAATGCAAAAATCAATAGAGACCAAGACGGTAGATATCGTATTTAAAATGGAGAAAGGGGAACTGAAGTTTCCTGCCCAACCGATCGTAAAAGTTGAAAAGATGGGCGAACAGGTTGTCGATTACACCTTGGACAAGCAGTTTTCTTCCAATCTGGTGAAACAAATTCCAGTTCCACAGGTGTCCATCACGGATAAACAACTGGAACCATTCAAGAGTAAGAATCCCAGTTTCAAATTCATTCAGCGACCTTTTCAAGAAATGGCTGTAGATCAGGATGCCACAATAAAAGCACTGGAATTGGCTATAAAGCAAAATCCCAGCCAGACAACGCAAATAATAAGCCCTGTGTTGGTTTCGTCAAATCCGGAGAAAGGGTTTGATTCTGAAAGAATACGCAATGGATTTCAAACTGAACTTTCATCATTTTCAACAGTACATATTGATCATTCAAAGGATGAAGGAAGAAATGTGAATCTGGCGGTTGCAGCGGGAAAAATTGATGGATTGATTCTTCAACCCGGCGAAGAATTTGACTTTGACAAAATCGTCGGCCCGAGAACAAGGAAAAATGGGTTCCAAATGGCTGGAGTAATCTCAGGCGGGAAAGTCATTCCAGGAATGGGCGGAGGAGTATGCCAGGTTTCGACAACCATTTACAGAACAGCCCTTTTAGCCAACCTCAAGATAATTGAACGTCATAATCATTCGATTTATGAAGGAATTCCCTATGCAGACAGAGGTCTTGATTCGGCAATTTCGTGGGGAAGCAAAAATTTGAAATTTAAAAATTCTCTCGACACCCCAATTTTAATCTCCTGCCTCCCCGGAGAGGGGCAAGTTTTCACCGTTTTTTATGGTCTCCACAAGCCATTTGACAAAGTGGAAGTTAGAACAAAGAATGAGGTACCCCACCCTTTTTCAGTTGTCAAAACCAGGAATCCAAGGGAAGTCAGACCTGGAGTTACAGGGTATACGGTAGAATCATACCGAGTGGTAATAAAAAATGGCCAACAATTTGAAGAATTTCTTGGCAAAGACAACTATCAGATGTTTCCACAGGTCACGACTGCAAGCAATTGAACAATGAAAGAAACGAAAAAGAATTTCAGCTGTAATTTGGAAAATTTTTCAGAGGAAAAACGATGCAGCTTTTATGCGTCTCCTGGAAGGTTCAGGGGCAATCAATCCTCATATGAATCCTTTCCCACAAAAAATTGGGAGAGTGAAGCTTACTCCAGTTATTTCCGGAAAGGTAACAATTCGAAGTTATTTTTCTTGCTTTTAGGTATGTTCCTTGTTTTCCCGGCCTTTTTGAAAGCTGACTCGTTCGAATACGCTAATTTCACTTCCACTGGATATGAAGGAAAAGGCGAGCAGGAATTCATGATGCCGGAAGATTTAATTATCGGACCTGAAGGCGAAATCATTGTTGCAGACCATAAGAACAACAGAGTCCAGATTTTGAATTCTGACCTTTCCTTCAAAAAATTCATCAGAATTGCTTCGACAACACCCAATCTGGCATCACTGGCCGCCAAGATTCAGCCGGAAATTGATAAGTCAAAAAAGAAAACTGACGAGCCGGAAAAGAAATCTCAGAAAAAGAAAGAAGAAGAGGACGATGTAAACTACCCACTAAAAGTGGACAAACCCGTTGGATTGGCTTTTGATAAAGAAGGCAACCTCCTAGTTTCATCACTCGGATTGCATTGCATTTTTGTTTTCAAATACCCTTCCGGCCAATTGATCGATATCATAGGAAAAAAAGGAAGAAAACAAGGAACATTCGATGGTCCGATGGACATTGACGTCAGTCCTGAAGGGTATCTCGCAGTAGCTGATTCAAACAATCGTCGAGTTCAAATTTTTACTCCTGAAGGAAAATTCTTCAAAGAGTTTTATTACAAAGAGGAGAGCAAAAAACTGGGACTTCATGCTCTTGCGCCAAGAGGGGTTTTTTGGTTTTCCTCAGAGCAACTGGTGGTTTCATTTCCAACTTTTGGGCAGATAACCGCATGGGATAAGACAGGCAAATTGCTCTGGAGATATGGAACGCCAGGCACAAACAAAGGAGAATTAGGCGAACCTTCCTTCATCACCCGTGGAAAAGAAGGAAATCTGCTTATTTCCGACAGTAAAAATCACAGGATAGTGGAAATTACGTCTGGTGGGATTTTTGTGAAGAATTATCCATTCGGCCGAGGAGCGAGTCCGGGGCGATTACTTTGGCCACGTGGGCTATCCATGGCAGCAGAAGAAACATTGGTAGTTTGTGATCAGGGAAACAATCGCATTCAGGTTTTTCGTCCAAGTAAAGCTTCAAGAATTTTAAAGGAAGCGCGATCGCTCACAGAAAAAGACCAATGGGACGAAGCCATGGTAAAAATAGAACAGGTACTGAATCTTCAGCCGGACAACTCAGAAGCAAGACTACTTTTGATAAGTTCGCTACACTATTTTGGAGACAGAGCTTTTCAAAATAATGAATTCGAAAAATCAGAAGTTTTTTATAGACGAATTTTATTATATAACCCCAACGACCCCGATGTATCCAGGAAACTTGATCTGATTTTTTGGGCAGCAAATAAAGGCTTGATCATGCGCGCAGTTTTTGGCATAATTGCAGTAATTGCAAGCTTGCTTCTCTATTGGGTAGTGAAAGCAAGTCTAAGCCGCTTAATCTTCGGTTCCTGACAGGAGTAGAAATTGTCTCAAGAACATATTAGAAACTTTTGCATTATCGCACACATCGATCACGGAAAATCAACTCTGGCGGACCGATTAATCGAAACCACGCAAACCGTCAGCAAAAGAGAGATGCGTGATCAGATACTTGACTCGATGGATCTCGAACGCGAACGAGGAATCACGATCAAAGCTCAGTCTGTCAAGATGATCCATCATGCCAAGAATAATAAGGAATATATTTACAATCTCATTGATACTCCAGGACACGTAGACTTTTCATACGAAGTCTCGCGAGCAATTGCTGCATGTGAGGGAGCAGTTTTAGTGGTTGACGCAAGTCAGGGCGTCGAAGCACAAACTATGGCCAACGTAACGTTGGCGCTTGCACACAACCTGGAAATTATTCCTGTAATAAACAAAATAGATTTGCCAGCGGCAGATCCTGATAAAGCAAAGAAAGAGATCGAAAACCTAATCGGAATAGATTGTTCCAATGCGCTATTAGTGTCAGCAAAAGAGGGCACAGGAGTTCCAGAGCTTTTGGAAGCCATCCACGAACGAATTCCCCATCCAAAAGGTGATGAAAACGCCACATTCAGAGCTCTGGTTTATGATGCTAAATATGATTCCTACAAAGGAGTCGTTGTTTATTTCAGAGTTTTTGACGGGAAAATCAAAGTTGGAGACAGGATAAAATTTCTTCGCACCGGCTCCAGTTTTGAAGTTATTGAAACAGGGGTATTCAATCCAAAGCCATTTTCCCAAAAAGAGATTTCAACAGGTTGCGTCGGTTATTTGTGTGCCACCATCAAAGAAATGGGACATGTAAGAATCGGTGACACAGTAGTTTTAGCAGATTCAAAAGATGTACAACCAATCCCTGGATTCAAAGAAGCAAAACAGATGGTTTTTTGCGGATTATATCCAGTTGAAGCCAATGATTTTAACGAGCTAAGAAATGCTCTGGAAAAATTGGTTTTAAACGATGCCAGCATTTTCTATATCCCGGAAAACTCAGTAGCCCTCGGATTCGGGTTCAGATGTGGTTTTCTTGGCCTGTTACATATGGAAATTGTCCAGGAACGACTCGAACGCGAATATAATCTTGATTTAGTAACAACAGCTCCTAACGTTGTGTACCAGTTGCTCCTCAAAGATGGGACCGAACTGGAAATCGACTCTCCCTCGAAACTTCCTGATTTATCGAAAATCGAGGAAATCAGAGAACCCTTTGTACATGCAACACTTTTTCTCCCAAAAGAATATGTAGGGGTAGTAATGGACCTCAGCATGGAACGCCGGGGAGTTATGAAGCACATGGAATATATTTCCGAAAATAGGGTTTCGCTCTCCTTCGATTTGCCTTTGGCCGAAATAATCGTCGATTTTTATGACAAACTCAAAGGAAGAACTAGAGGTTACGCATCTTTGGACTATGAACACATCGGATATCGAGCTTCAGAAATAGCACGAGTCGATATACTTGTACATATGGAACCGGTTGATGCCCTTTCGTTTCTTTGTCATCGAAGCACTTCCGAAAGAAGAGGAAGACATGTAATAGAAAAGCTCAGAAAACTGATTCCGAGGCACCAGTTCCAAGTTCCTTTGCAAGCAGCGATTGGTGCAAAAATCATTGCACGCGAAAATATTCCACCTTATCGCAAAGATGTACTAGCTAAATGTTACGGTGGTGATATCACCCGAAAGCGCAAACTGCTTGAAAAGCAGAAAGAGGGCAAGCTCCGCATGAAAATGGTTGGACGGGTGGAAATTCCGCAGGAAGCCTTCATGGCAGTTCTCAGCACGGATGATGATTGAGTTTATATACTGGTAGAACTTTCCCAATTGCAACAATTTTTCTTATTTCGTAAAGAAAATCTGCAATATCAGGCCACTTGATCCATGCATGAATTGATCAGCACTTCGGAGAATTACCCCGTAAAATAGAAAGGCACTTTTTATACCAATCCAAAAAAATACGTGCATCACCACAAGAACATTGATTTGATCAAAATGAAGTTGGATCGGTATATTTTCCAAGAAAACACGGAACTTTCATGAAAATAAGGAACCCTTACTGGATGGTTGAAGCATTCATTTCTGTCAGGCCCAACTCCTATTTACGCAGACCTGAAGCACGAAATAGGTCTGATGAACGAACTATTTGAAATTGGTAATACAGGTAAATTTGCTTTTCTGTTAAGTTTTTTGCCTCAAAAGATGCCATTCGAATTTTTCCTTGGTTTGGAAATAAGAATATTGTTTTTCACTTGAACCTAATACATGGATTTTCAAAATGGTCCAATGCAAAAATAAATTACAATATACCTTGAAAAATTTTGAATCACTATTTCCGGGAGCGAATGACCGTTTTAACTGAAATTTTTTTCTTTTTCGCAGTTTCGAGTAACTGGTCACGTCTATGGGATTCAGTTACTGAATATTCCGGGCCTTTTTCATCGACCTTGTAGGTAAGCTCGATCAATCGTCCAAAGTCATCATAAACCGCAGATACGGCTTTGATTTCGGTTTTCGGGGGGAGATTAAACTTCTTTGGGACATAACCAATCAATCCGTATCTTCCTGATCCAATTACGTAAACATGCCTTTGCAAATCAAGGGGAAGCTTTTTAAATTCTGCTGAAGATAAAGGCAAATAGGTGACTACTGTTCCCCAGTCTCCGGGGTCAGCTAAAATTCCGTGCGGACGGTTGAAAATATCTAATCCCAGAGCTTGCCTGATTTTGTCGATTATTTCTGTTGAAACTGGTTGGAGTGCCATGGGTGTATTTTAATGAAAGCTCTAAATTTAAGCAAGAAAAAATAAGTGGAGTTTCTTACATTTTTGTAAATTAGTCTGGGACAAAGTTTTGCATCTTAAAGTTTCACTAGAGGAGGCCAATTTTGGAACTATTCCTCAAAATATCTCTGGACTCTGGAATTAATTTGGCAGGTTACCTCATAAGTAATTGTTCCAAGCTTTTTGGCCCACTCTTCAGCGGAGATTTCCTCAGAACCGCTTTTTCCGATCAGAACAACCTCATCTCCAAGAACAACATTAGTAGCAGGGCCAAGGTTTGCCATGCTTTGGTCCATGCAAACCCTTCCTACTACCGGATAAGAAACACCTTTAATTAATACTCTTCCCTGGTTGGAAAAAAGGCGATTAAATCCATCAGCGTACCCCGCAGGGAAGGTTGCAATCCATGAATCTTCGGGCGCAATCCAGGTTCGACCGTATCCAATCGAAGTTCCTTTAGAAACTTTTTTCAGGAAAGAAACTTTGGTAAGGAATGATAATCCAGGTTTGAGAGGAATGGTTTGAGGTGTTTGCTGAGAAGGGTAAAAACCATAGATCATGATTCCAGGGCGGACCATATTTAACCAGGTCTCTTCGTGCGCCAATATTCCGCCCGAATTTGCAGCATGAACAAGGGGTATTTTTGTTCCAAAAGAATTCTGAATATTTTCCACAACCTTTTTAAAGACTGAAATTTGTCTTTGTGTGTAGCTTTTATTTGCTTCGTCACTAACTGGTAGATGAGTAAAAACGCCTTCCAGTTGGAGAGAACTACAGTTTTTTTCAATGTGTCTGGATATTTCCTGGGCTTCGTCGATATGGCAACCGATTCGCCCCATGCCACTATCGATCTTCAAATGTACCTGGCTCTTTTTTTTGGATTTTTCGGAAATTTTATTCAAAAAATCAATATTTTCTCGCTGACAAACGGTTAAGGTAATATCATTTTCGACAGCAGCTTCCATTTCTTCCTGAAACGCTGGAGAAAATTTCAATATAGGAAGTTTGATTCCCGCTTTTCTAAGTTCTATAGCCTCTGGAACAGTTGCAACACCAAGCCATTCGACGCCCATCTTTTCAGCCATTTTGGAAACCTGGATCGCTCCATGACCGTAAGCGTTTGCCTTGACTGCAATGAGTATTTTGCGGTCTTTTCCAACTTGTTTTCTAATTCCTTCGATGTTCTGACGAATATTTTGAAGAAGAATTTTTGCATGAGTCTGATATAGCATTTCATTTCCCCCAAACAACATATTTATGCACATAAGGTGATGTGGTAAGAGCTAAGAGCGCTCCATAACCAGGATAAAAAGAAATTGTCCCGCCGACTTTAGCTCCCTTTGAAGCTTTTTCTACGTCCAAAATCAAATGATCGCTTGATCCGCCAAGGATAATGATTTCGCTGTCAACTGGTGTAAGTCCATCAACAACCGTATCCTGCCTTCCAATGTTGCAAATTGCTCTGGTTCTAATTCCCCGGTCGATGAAGTTTTGAGTCTCTCCGAATGCGTCCTGTCCCCGCTCACCGATTGGGATTGAAGGTTTTTTTTCGGTTTCGACCACTTCAGCTACTGCAACAAACGTATCCTGGCAAGTGCCTTGCCAGGGAGAGCGATCGATAACATTTCGACCCAGAACAATCGCCTCCCCTACGCGGAAATGGTTGATTTCTTTAGGCATCTTTCCACTTGCAAGAAGGGGCAGTCCGGAGCTATTTCCCCCGGAGAGGAGTGGCAAATCCAGCCCTGTTTCTCTTCGGCAAAGCTCTCTTTGCTCAACCAAGTTTGTCATGTTTTTTACACTGGGGATCACTCCTCCGTAACAGGCTAAATTGCAACCAAGTCCAACGATTTCAATACCAGGGAGGTCTTTGGAATTTTTTACAAGATCAACCAATTGATCTGGCCAAACGCCTTCACGAAGATCTCCGACATCAACCATGATTATGACTTTATGGACTGTTTTCAATATTTTTGCCGCGGAGGAAAGTGCCTTCAAAGTTGTTAAACTGGAATTCAAACTTAAATTTGCGGTTCGTACAACATCATATGCTTCAGATGGGGTCGGAAGACGCAACAATAGAAATGGGCCTCCGAAACCAGCTTCCCGAAGTTTCCATAAATTCTCAATTCTGGAATCGGCCAACATATCTGCGCCACCATCGACCATCGCTTTTGCAACTTCAAGATGGGCTGATGTCACTTTTGTTACACAAGCAACTTGTACCCCTTTCTCATGGCACAAATCACTTACTGATTTGGTATTTTCCCTGATTTTGTCAGGATAGATTTCCAATCGCGGTGTTCGCATAATGAGTTTCCTCCATCGGTACTAATAAAAAAAACAAAATTTAATATTTGCTATTTTTTTCGCAATAACAATAATTGCTGAGTTTTCTAACTACAAATTAAAAAAATGCATACAATATTCCAAGAAACTTTCCTATACAGCCAAACCAGAAAAAATTTTCTTAAAAGAATTCTTAACTTCCTCCGGAAATATTTGGGAAAGAGTTCCAAAGGCTGAGAAAAAGTAGTTTTTGTCGAGAAGTATTCTGGCGTCAGAACCTGGAAGAAGATATTTCTCAGGGCCCTTTCGAATCGACTTTAGAATTTCTTCACCACCTTCAACTTTGGTTAAAGCTCCTCCTGTTCCAATAATGAATTTTATCGCCGTAAGATCTTTGCCTCTAATAATTTGTCGTCTTCCGGATGGTGTGAAAATTTCCCCTAATGTTCCGGCGTGCCTACGGACTCCGACTTCAACGGCCTTTTTACAAAGGCGTCTAGTAATTTCTTTTTCGCACTCATTATTTGGAATTGCTTTGACGTCATTAATTCGATCTGAAAGAGATGAATCTTCATCCAGTTCGATAACATTCCGGGCATTGACAAATACACCCAGATCACCTTCAACAGTTCTTTTTGCCTTGGGTTCAGGATCAAGAAGTTTATCCCGAAATTCGTTGCTTCCTTCGGTAACAGAGTGAACGTCTGTGGTAGCTCCTCCAACGTCGATAACGAGAGAATCCCCCATTATTTCTGAAAATATTTCAGTGGCTCTAAGAACCACACCAGGTGTAGGATGCACTGGATGAGAAGTTAAACAGGAAAGTTTTTCCATTCCCGGAGCGTGAATTATGTGCCTGGCAAAGACGTCCTGGATCAATTTTCGAAGAGGGTCCACATTCAGGACATCCACTTCAGGAAACACATTTGGGGCAACAAGTATTTCCCTGCCTGCAGATTCAAATATCTTTTTTATATGGTTTTTAACGACAACATTTCCTGCATAAATTATTGGAATTTTCAAGGTCAGGGAAGCAATTTTTTCAGCATTCTTAATAATTATTTCGCGTTCACCGAAGTCCACTCCTCCTGCA
The DNA here is from genome assembly GCA_015233565.1 of Candidatus Rifleibacteriota bacterium. Classification (GTDB taxonomy): domain Bacteria; phylum Muiribacteriota; class Ozemobacteria; order Ozemobacterales; family Ozemobacteraceae; genus JADFXM01. The sequence goes on along the minus strand of JADFXM010000029.1, from coordinate 30,721 downwards.
AGAAGGATCAAATTAGGATGAATACTTTTTATTTCATCGAGGTCATTATCAGTTAGAAGACCAGCGGTAACCATCTTCACAATTGCACCAGCGCCTAAGCTAGCTTCTCGGGCAGCTCTTGAAGTCATATTATAGGTTAATCCATGCACAGTCATTTTTAATCCACCAGCAGCCGAGCTGTTGATCAAAACAGGAATGGATTCAACCGTTTTCTTCAAGCTTTTCTCGATTTCAGCAATCGCAGATTTGACACCGATTTCGACGTCCCCTTGGATTACTGATGTAGGGGCGAATCCTTGGGCGAGGTGATGAAAAAGACCGTCTGGTTCTCGAACAAAGGCATTCGCCTTGGTAATAGTGCTTCCAATCTCGATTGTAAGAATTTCTTCAGCCCGCAATTGTTTCATTTCAAAATTCCACTAATTTTCATTAATTATCAGAGCAGATTTCACTCACTGACCGTTCCGCCCTACCCTCTTACCACAATTGTTGATGCGAATCGTTAAATTGTGTGTTCTTTCGCATGATTAATGGGTAATCCGCATTTTTTGTGATTTTTTTCACAACAAACGGTTTTCTATTTTTACCAATAACACAGTTAATATATCCTTTTCCTTAATCAGAAGTTCCATGATGTAATTTAATCAAAAACCAAAAACTCGCAATCAAAAAAACCTGTTTCATGGAAATTTTTTGTTCTATGTGGAAAAAAACAGCTTCCATCAAAATTCACATGTAAACTATCACCGACCTTCAGACTGTCGGAAAACCTCTAAAAATGGTATAATTTCAGGTATCAACCAGTTTTTTCGCTCCGCTTTCGCGTATCAAATCAATGTCGTTTTGTACCGAATTCAATGTACCGGATTTTTCCGACAGTCTCATTGTCGGTGTTTTTTGGGGAGAATGGAGTGTTAATCGATGTTTAATGACATTAGAAATTCTACCACTTTACGTAATCTTGTTTCGGAACACTCATCAACAATGTTCAGACTGTCGGAAAACCCCTAAAATTGGATAATTTCATGAACCAACCCGTTTTTTCGCTCCGCTTTCGCGTATCAACTCAATGTCGTTTTGTACCGAATTTAATGTACCGGACTTTTCCGAAAGTCTCGTTGGTGAGTGATCTACTTGGGGCCTTCCACCTCCAGACCAAATCACTGACTACGTCAGTGGATTTTAGCCATAAAAAATTTCCACTAGTAATGTTACCCCTCTTCCTCAAATATTTTAAGGAAGAGGAGAATTTCCCGGCATATTTTAAAACTACGAATTCTTAAATTTTCCCTCTGTTTTTAAGAGTTTTTACCATTGAATCGACAACATGAATTCCTTTGGTTCCCCGTCCAAAACAGTCGTCTAATCCTGTTTCTTTAGCCATTCCCCGTGTAACTTGTGTACCACCTGCAATGAGAATAATCTTATCGCGGATTCCCTTTTCCCGGCAAAGGTCGTTTAGTTTTCGCATATTCATTTTATGAACATCATTGTGGGAAATGATGGTAGAAATTAAAATTCCCTGGGCGCCTGTCTCAATGGCGGCATCAACTAGTTTTGAAATAGGAACTGAGGTACCAAGATAATGATATTTCACACCGTATTTCTCAATACCACCATGTTTTATATCAAGGATTTCGCGCAAACCAACTGAATGTTCATCTTCCCCAACGGTTGCGGCAACAACTTTCATTCCGATTTTTTTGATAGCAGCTCTAATTTCCTCTTCGGGCAGAATTACTTCTTTGGGAGGAATTTTCAGGGAACTTTTATCGATTTCAAACCCAACTTTTCCTTTCACCTCAACAAACGTACCCTCGGAAGGGTGCATTACTTGGGCATTGATAACTTCAGGATCGTTCAAGTTCATCTTCTTGGCAATTTCTAAAGCGGCTACTTTGGCCACATCTTCTTGTTCGGGAATAAAAAGTTGGATCAAAACTGTTCCATCGCCTGCCCATTCAACCTCTGGCTTTATTTTTCCACCTTTGCGATATGGAAGGGTCTTTTCAAGTCTTTTGTGGCAGGTATCACTCGGATCAAGTTCATCGATGTATTTAATTTTTTTTGGATCACAGAGAGTGCATAAATTGATCGGTGAGCAAGTCTTGGCTCCATCCGGGCGATTATTGTTTCCGAAATGGCTGCAGACCGGAGCAAAGTATTCCGGGTCTCTTTTAACGATGGAACCTGCTCCTACTCCACCCTTTCCGTCACGGGCAATTCCGTCTGCGTTTCGGTCAGGATAAGCTGCAGAATCTACGAAGAAACCTTTTTCCACTGCCGCGAAATACCCTCCGACTTCCAATATTTCTTCAAGAAGACATATCGCTCGTTCTTTTATTTCGCGAACTGTTACTCCAAGCGGGCCTGATCGGTCAATTTTGACTAGCTGCTGAATTCCATCTAGGGCGACAAGAGTTTGTTTTGCAGTTTCAATTCCCCGGATATTGTTATAGTGCCAGGGCACGTTTCTTCCTTCGTCAGGTGTAATAGTGCTTTGGATATCGGCTCTTGTCAGGGCTGAAATCAAAGTATCAATGACATGAGTTCTGGTGGCTTCCTCGATATCAGCTTCAATGTAACGGGTATTTTGTTGTGCACGCATTTTGAATTCACTGAAAAAATCTCTCAAAGCCACAGCATAAGGTAGATCATACCATAATTTTGGGGAAGGGGGAGCGCACGGTGGAACAGTGGACAACCCGATGAAATCTTTTTTCATTCCGCATGCAACTGAGAAAGCGCAGTTAATAGCATGTTGGACAAGGAGTTCGGGCATGACAGACCAACCTTCCTTGGCGGTAGCATTTGCATTATGAGCACCATCGATTTGAAAGATATTTGCTTTGGCCATAACCCGCTTCGCTTCGGCGGCATCGACGAAAGAGCGGTACATGTTAATATTTCTATACAGAACGTTGTATTGAGGGTCTTGGTGTGCGCCATTCACGCCTTCCTCAGCGAAAAGAACTGCGACTTCCGGGCCGGCCACCCCTGAAACATAGGAGTGGAAATTAATTGGCCGTCCAACTTCTTCTTCGATTAAATCGCATGCTTTTCTGGAAGCACGAATCTGCTTACGGGTAATGGGAACGCCCCCTACCCCTTCAGGAGTTCCTTCGAGTAATCCGTCTATATGGCTCTGGCCAGTTGTTCGGATAACCATAATATGATCTGCACCATGCCAAGCCGCCATCCGCATTCTTCGAATATCGTCTTCAAAGCGTCCGGAAGCTATTTCGGTGGTTATTACAGGCTTAGGTTGCGGGTCGATAAAATCAAAATATTTCGAAGCAGGAAGTGGCACTGAATTCTTCAAAGGTTCGGTCATATCTTTGTAATGGAACTTAAAAGCCTTAAAGCCACCCTCTGGAGTTTTTCGCCAGGTCCAGCCTCTTCTTTTTGGGGTATAGTTTTCGAGATCTTCCAGAATTTGTTCAATATTCAGCTTTTCTTTGGGGTCAAGTTTGTCTGCCATTTGTTTTCTCCCTTATCGGTTGCCAAAAAGGCCAGTCATGATATTCTTGTCAGCTATCAAGGCTTTTGCAGCGCCTGGAATATCAGTCTTCATTTTTTGGGAAACTCGTAAAAGAACGTTTCCCGCGCCTTTCCCGAGCAGTCCAGCTTCGATTACTTTTTCAACAACCGCTTTCGAAGTAATACTGTCAAGTCCCATTCTAAGAAGGACTGATCTCTCGATCGAAGGGGAGGTATTTTCTTTAGCAAGTTGGACCATCGGTTCAACAAGCTTATTTGCAAGATTCCAAAATCGGTCTTTTAATTCATCATCTGTCATTTTTGAAAGTTGGTCGCGTTTTTGGCGATAGCTTTCCATTCTATCAATGTTAGACATTCCTTGTTTCCTTTCCAGTTTGAGTTTTCTCTTATATTTTATTATTCCCAAAGAAGAAATGCTGTTTCCATAAAATATTTCAGGACTATGCATTCTTTAAAAAAAAAGTTAATTGCCGAGCAGCTCCGATTCTATTCCGGGAGCAATTTGAACTTCTTTCAAGACGAGTTCATCGGCGAAAAAAGTCCAACAACGACAGACTCCGAGTGATTAATGCATTTGTTATAGTTCCATTTTTCATGCAATAACATTTTCTCGAGCCTCATTTAAGAAATTTGCTCAAATGAGAGGCTATATTTCGTTTTCCCGGATAGCGGATTTTATCCAATCCTGGCTTTTCTTAAGATCTGATGCTAGGAAAGAGAAATCCCTTTCTGACCATTGTATTGATGGGAGTATTTTTGCAGCATTTTTTAGGTAGGAGATACGCAATTTATCCATATCTTGGGGTTTTCCGAGGACTTGACTAACTTTTTCGGGGATAACGATTCTTACGCCGGGTTGGTTATCTTTGGGATCCCCACGCCGAACTTCGATTCCCATGGATTTAGCGAAAGCCAGTTGCGAATTATGGTGTTTCCCCGCTCCGGTATATTCGGTCTCCTGGACAACTACAACCTGGTCTCTATCCATTTGTCTGGCTAGGGTGACAGCGGCTGTCAAGCTAGTGTTTCCAGCTGGTCCACGTTCGATGCCTTCGAGTTTGGTTAGAAGTTCGGTAACGTAAAAGACTTCTCCTTGACTGACGAGCTGGTATTCATCCATGTATCTAAGACTTCGGGCAGCATTTCTGGGAACATCAACGCGATCAGGCCAGGTTGCAAAAGGCACTCCAAAACCGGTGTGTCCAGTGGTGAAAGACTTTCGGTTGAAATCTCGGTCTGATGCCATATGTAATCCAGCCAGGTCAACAGAACAGGCGACCACACGAGTGTTATTACACCCAGCTGCGAGCAAACCGCGTGCAGTTCCGGTAAGGTTTCCACCTCCGGCATGAGTTATTACAACAGCATCGGGGTCTTTGGAACATTTCGAACGCACTTGAGCGGCGATTTCAGTTCCGAGGGTTTCGATTCCCCGAATTCCAAATGGAGTGTAAAGCGAAGCATTAAAAAAGCCTGTTTCTTCGAGAGTAAGAAGAAGCCAATAAAACAGCTCAGGGCCTACAGAAAGTTTTTGAACTTCGGCTCCAAAAGCTTCGCATTTGCGCCCTTTTTCAATAATTTCGGGCTGTCCAATTCCTTTGGAATCAAATACTTCCTGGATGATGATGCATTTTAAACCACGTTGAGCAGCTTGAGAGGCAACTGCAGCACCATAGTTTCCAGAGGTCGCTGCCACCATTCCTTTGTATCCGCGCTTTTTCGCTTCAAAAGCTGAAATTGAAGCCCTTCGAGCTTTGAATGATCCTGAGGCATTAGCGGCCTCATCCTTCAGGAAAATTCTGGCTCCTTTGCCTGGAGTGCTGATCTTCCGGACAAGTTCAGTCAAATTTTTCAATTCAAATAGAGGAGTATTTCCAACTTTGGTTTCATCCTGGATTCGGGCAATTTCTTCCAAAGAATAACCCGTTTCTCTCATCATTCTTTCATAATCGAAAGAAATCGGACTATAAATTAATTGCTGGAAATCCATTCCCAGGGCTACTTTCATAATTTCATTTTTTCTGGCTGTTACTGCAGCAAAAGACAGGTCCCTTGTCATGCTTCGCCTCCCAGGCCGATGTGTAAAAGTTCCTGAACAGTTTCACCGAAGGAATGATCATATCCAGGGTTGTTTTTGATCAGGGTTCCTTCCATTTCACGTCCGATGAGTGTTTTAATTTTTACTTTATCTCCGATTTTTCCTTCGGAGACCAAAAAGCCGGATAATCGCAGTTTATAAGGCGTGCATTTGGTGTCTTCCGGGGTTTGAGGAGCTCTTTCCTCAGGAGATAAAATAATTTTTTCAATTTCAACCCAGCTTCCATTGGGAATCATATCTAACTCCTTCTAATATAAGCGGTTTCACCCATTAAACAACTCGGGATGGGAAGATCAAACACTCTTTTCAAGCCTGGAGTAGCTTTTGTAAGTATGGGAATCATGTTCACAGCAACAGCTACCGCACCAGAATTTGAAAGTATTTCAGGCTCAATTTTTGTAGTGATATTAGGATGTCCGATGATTTTCAGAAGGTCGCAGATTTCCCCTTTTACATCTGTCGGGTCAAGATAGTAAAAATGAGAAAGTTTGATAATTTCTGTTTCCCCTTTCATCCCGGAGGCAGAATGTCTGCATCCAGTGACTGTTCCTGATTTTAAAGAGGTTTTTCCAATAACCTTATCTGAAGATGCAATGATTGGCTCGAGGTTTTCCTGGACAGAATCGATTTCCAAACCAATGGCATGGGAAAGCATAAACGCGGATTCCTTGAAACCTAAGTGTCTCATTATGGTTCCTTGGTTTATTCCAGTTTGAAAGCCTTGAGGATTCAGTCCGATTCCAATTGGGCGAAAATAATTTTCACCAAGCGCTGCCAAATTGATTTTTCTTTCAGCTTCAATTTTTTCTACCCTATGGCAGCAGGCTGAAAGCATTATTATCTGGGAATCCAGGATAAATCCAGGATTGAATCCGGCGCCAAGAACTGTAACGCCGTATCTGCGAGCGAGAGCGTCAATTTGTTTAGAAAGATCGGGTTCGTTTACTTCCGGAAAGGCCATTTCCTCAGAAAGAGTTATGCAATCAATTCCGGCCTCAACAATAGTTTCGATTTCATCGATCACTTCACGAGTAAAAGAAGTCGTTGCATGAACGACAACATCTACGTCCGATTTCTTAAGGAGCCCTTTGTGAGTGTCTTTGACTTGAATATTCAAAGCATCACTCCATTCGACTACCTTACCAAGATCTTTGCCTGCGAAACCCTTTCGAGATTCGATGGCTCCAACCACTTGTAACCCCTGTTTTTCAAGCATAAGGCGCACCATACTGCGACCTAAAGCCCCAAGACCCCATTGAACCACACGAATTGGCTTCATTGAAGCTACTTTTTCTCCTTCCAAATGAAATAACTACCTTCAGTTTTTTTTTACTAAAATACCATATTTTTATGGGATGAAAGAACAGTTTTCTTAAAATTTCATGAAACATTTCAGGCCCCACAAAGTGAGGCCTGAGATGTTTACCAGAAACGATATCGCCCTTTATTTTCTTCTTTCGTAAGCCGTTGGGCCCATTAATGCGGAAGGAATGGGCAAATCGACCATTCTTTTCAGACCAGGAGTAGCATTAACGATCAGAGGAATAACATTGACCGCAAGAGAAATCGTTGCAACTCCGCCGGGAATCTCGGGTTTATTAGACATATGAACTTCGGGAACACCAAAAATATTGATGTAATCACCGGTTTCAATTCCTTCGAGATGCGGATGAATCTGTTGAGGATGAACGAGTTTGATAACTTGTTTATCGCCACAATAAGCGATTCCAATATGCTCACAACCGGCTACCATGCCTGGTTGAACTTTTACGTGAGGGGTTTCCCGAGCTACTTTGGAGACAATGGGTTTTCTGATCTGTTCAATTCTATCGTATTTCAAGCCAATAGCCTCAGCTACCATCTTGATTGATTCGGGGAAACCAAAATGTCCCTGAATTTCGCCTGATTTAACGCCTTTTTCGAATTGTTCGGGAGTAGTTCCAACTCCCTGACTTTTCATAACGGTTGGGCCATAAGGGGAAAGGTCGTTGATTCTGGCTGCTTCGATTCGATCGACACGATGGCACACGGCAGAGAGCATTACAATCTGGGCATCCAGAATAAATCCTGGATTGATTCCGGTTCCTACTATTGCAACCCGGTGTTGTTTAGCAAGCTCGTCAATCTTTTTAGCAAGTTCCGGTTCGTTAGCTTCCGGCATAGCCATTTCTTCTGCGATCGTAACAACGTTGATTCCGGCTTCCATGATGAGTTTCAGCTCTTCGAAACTTTCTTTAGTTGTGGAGGCCACAGCATGTACAACTACATCCACTTCACCCTTTTTTAAAATAGACTTGGGGTTATCGGTAACATTCACTCCGAGCTTTTTTCCAAGCCCGAGCACTTCACCAAGATCTTTTCCAACCTTTTCTTTTCTTTTTGCTATAGCTCCAACGATCTGGAGACCTTCCTTTTCAGCCATCAATTTAGCCATACCGGCGCCCATTGCGCCTAGTCCCCATTGGACAACTCTAATTCGTTTCATAACAATCCTTTCCTCCGACATTTTTATATGGAAATAAAAAAGCAGGGTAATTATAACATTTTAAACAAAAAAGTAAACATCAAGATCTTTGATTAGCTGGGTAAAAGCAAACTTTATTTCAAATCCGGTTCGACTCAGCACAGAAGGTGTGAAATATTTTAAATTTTAAAGGTGAAAATAATCACAATCATTCTTTAATGCAGCCTTTGGGGCCAGTATTTTCCAGAATGTTTAATTTTTTCACACCTTCTCAGCAACCGGGTTTAGATGATTGCACTGCGTCAAAAGCTCCGTTCAGAAAAACTACAATTCAAAAAAAAGTCATTTGAGGTCTTTGCAATATTGTAAAAAATTTGCACATCGGACAAAAAGAAATTCAGCTTTGATAATTTTTGTGATATTTTTCGCAAGCTTGAATTCTCTAATTTTGCCAAAACCTCTATTTAAATTAACTGTTTGTCTAACGAGACTGTCGAAAAATGCCCTATTTTTCATAGTTTTATGTACCTATTCGAATTTTCGCCTCGCTTTTGGCATCAGAAGCGAGCCACTTTGCACCGAATAAAATGTACCGAGATTTTCCGACAGCTTCTAACGAGACTGTCGAAAAATACCCAAATTTTCATATTTTTAAGTACCCACCCAATTATTCGCTTCGCTTTTTGGCATCAACAGCAAGCCGTTTGTTACCGAACGACATGTACCGAGATTTTTCGGCAGTTTCTAACAGGACGTCTTCCCTTGCTATTGGTTCGCCAGTTTCCAGGCAGTTTCGATTGCAATTTTTGAAATTGAAGCAGCGAAGTTCAGATCAACGTTTGAAACGATATCAGTCATATTATGATAATCATTTCTACTGGTTTGCAACCGGTTCATTTCTTCGTTCAACAGAACAATTGGATAACCTTCTCTGTCGAATATCAAGCCATCGGTATTGTACAAGTAACTCAAGGTGGAAAACCTCTCACGTATTACAGGCGTCAGATTGGGTGCCACTTCAAAGGATATTTGATTAATCAGTTTGGCAATTTTCTGTGAACTCAGTGAGCTTCCAGGATTAATTTGAAATAGATTGGTTTTCGCCTGATTGTTCCCTATCATATCCATCAAAATGATTCCACCTATTTCCTGCCGGGATTTTCTTAATTCGAATGATAACATTCGTGCTCCAAGATCATCTGCCGGGTATTCCTCGCCAGTTAAGTGGATTAGCCAAATGTCGTGTCTGAGAGACAATTTTCGAAGGATGTCGGCAGCTCTAAGAAGAGCCACCACTGCTGTCCCGTTATCATTGGCTCCTGGAGTTGATTGGCGACGATTTGTATTCTCAAACACCTGTTCGGCAAAAGCTGTGTCGTAGTGATCAGCGATTATTATCGGATGATTTATTTCATCAGGCAAGTTTCCCTTAATTTTTACAATAATGTTCGACTGTGGAAGACCTCGCCAAAAAAAGCGCTGGCGAACTGTTTTCAAGCCGAGCAATCTGTATCTTTCCTCAAAATAGTCTGCCATTTCTTCAAGTTGATTATCCGATTGAATATTATTTTTTCTTCTAAAACGCGTTTTTTTCAGGCTAATCGGAAATTTGGCTTCTTTTTGCCCGGAAATGATTTTTAGATCTTCAAGAAAATCAGAATAATAAGAGGTGGGCCAGAAGATTTGATCACAGATTGAATTCGGTGAAGGCTTATTTGTCCAACTAATGTTTTCGGGAAAAATCACATCGTCCTTTGTGACTTTTACAATGAAAGTGATAGGGTCGCAATTGAATAGTGGCGGCTGAGGCAAATTCCAGCAAGTTGTACAACCGTCATCCAAGCAAACTTTGTCAGAAAAGGAAGAAGCATTTTCTTGAGAATTTTGTTTAACTAGTGTGGGAATGTCAATTGAGTTTAATTTTTTCAATCTATGGAAATATTGATTGGGGCTCGAGGAAGCTTGATGCAACACGTTGGTTGCCCCCCGATTTATTGAGGGTGGCATAGGAAGCAAGTCAGAACCCATTGATTTGTTTGCACCTTTTATATCACTTGAAAAATTATTGACTCCCGGTGATTTTGTGCCAGAAACTTTTTCGTTGCGTTGTAATAGCTCAGTCATATTCGGTTCCCGCCAGGAGATTGGAAGCCATGCGCAGAAAATTTCGGAACCAGCATGATTTGTCCAGACCACATCCCCAAACAGAGGTTTATCGTAGAGGCCTTTCATTTGCAAAATATCGTCGAAAATTTCGGAAATAGCTTTTTTATTGGGAAAAGATTTTTGGTCAAATAAATCAATCCTCTTTGGCAAAATAGGCCATGGAGTACAAACATCTTTGTATTTTCCGAGTAATTTCTCGAATTCTTTCTGATCCAACCATTTCCATTGCGAATTCGAATCTTCTCGAAATCGTGAAAAGACCCAGGTTCGCAGGCCACTTACTTCAGCGGGCCAGACTTCAAATTCTACTGAATCGAGTTTAGCAAACCTTCTTATTTCCTGAGCCTGCCGAACTGCGGTATTTCTCATGAAATATGGAATTTCCGGTTTTTTTTTGGGGAGGAGTTTTTGTATCATTTGAAGCGGGGTTAAACCCAAATATAGTGGCGAAGATTGTTCTGAAGCCGGAGGCTCAACTTGCAGAAGCGAAAAATTCCGACAGAAATCAGATAATGGCCTGTTACCAGCGAACACTGGCTTGAATTCAAAAATACTCTGAGGATTTTCAATCGGTGAATTCGGATCAAAATAATTCCTGGCTACAAAAGTTTCATGGGATATTTCTGTTGAAAAAGCTCCCATTGGAGTAAATATCACAAAAAATACGCACCAAAAAGCCATTATTTCATTGATATGGGGAAAGTGTGTTTGTATTATCGACCACTGTTTTCGTTTGAAACATTCCTGAGGATTGCCTCTTTGGTCCCTAGGTATCGCTGCATCAGTAAACCATAGTAAAGACTCAACTTGCCGAGATATTGTACTAATATATTTAAACACTAACAGCATCAGGCATTTTTTCCTCAAAATTACAAGGCTCATATGTTCCCAAAATCTCATCCCTGCACCTCCGACTTCAATTACACTATTACTCTGAATTTGTCGATTTCAGCAATTCAAGAGGCTTCTTTCAATAATTTCTTTAGGCAAAAAATCAATAGTAACAGGGCCTTATTACAGCAAATTTCAATTTAAGAGTCAATTTAATTTATGCTTAAACCGATTTCTCTGTTGCTTCGACTTAGCTCAGCGACAAGCATCTATCCCATCTATCTTCCTAACGAGACTGTCGAAAAATACCCTATTTTTCATGTTTTTATGTACCGATTCAAAATTTAGCCTCGCTTTTTAGCATCAACAGCGAGCCACTTTGTATCGAATAAAATGTGCCGAGATTTTCCGACATTTTCTCTTGAGTTTCGCCATTTTTTTTTTGCCGCTCTGGAAGCCGCCCTCCGCGGTTTTGTGTATTTCCAAGGACCCGCGGTGAAAAGTGCGTTGGGAAGCACATTTCCGGATTGCTTGGCATGGTTTCTCACCTTTTGTCTCTCTCTTCGGAAGCTGCTGAGATAAATGGTGAACTGTCAATGTTTGACAGTATTTTTTTAGGAAGACTTCGTTTGTTAGCCAAATCCACGAGATACCGTACAGTGATTTTACTTACACAAAATTCTGCTAAGACAAACATCATCACTATGTTTCACTCTCTCTCAAATTTCCTATTGGCGAAACTCAAGTTTCTGACCCCCAACGATTTTATGACCCCTAAATTAAGATTAGCCTTATTTAGTCTTTCAATGCTCCCGCAGTTATCCCTGATATTATTTCCCGCTGAAAAATCAAAAATAAAACAATAATTGGAAGGGAGCTAACCATTGAGCCAGTCATCAGGGTTCCCCAATCAGTAGCATAAGGGCCTTGTGTAAACATGGCCAATCCGACGGGGAGGGTGCGTTTATCTGCCGAATTAGTAAGTATCAACGGGAAAAGGAAGGCGTTCCAGGTAGTTATGGCTGTATTTACAGCTATTAAAGCAAGGGCAGGCTTACAAACAGGGAAAATCACTTTCAGAAGGACCTGCCATTCTGCAGCGCCATCCACTCTGGCTGCTTCTTCAAGGTTGCGAGGAATGTTCAGGAGGTACTGACGAATCAGAAAAATGTTGAAACTATCCACCAAGAAAGGCAGAATCAATGAAGTCAGTGTATTTTGAAGACCGATTCTAGTCATTACATCAACTATTGGAACGGCGAGAACCTGTTTTGGAATCATCAGGGTTCCAAGAATTATAGCAAACAGCAGATTTTTGCCGAAAAATTCGTAACGGGAAAGTGCGTATCCACACATGACAGAGAAAATCACATTACCTAGTACAACAAAAAACAGAATGAATACGCTATTAAAAGCGAATCTGGCAAAACCGGCTTCTCCAAGTACCAATCGATAATTTGCAAGTGACAAATTCCAGGTGGATAAAGACAGGGAAAATTCCCCCTTGGAAAAAGATCTAAAAAGCATAAAGAACAAAGGATACAAGTAAGTAGCCATTGCGATAAACATTAAGAAAAGCGCGAACCTGCGAAACAAATCATCCCCCCCTTTCTTTTCCCAAAAGCTTGATCTGGAACCAGGAAAGGGCAAAGATAACTGCGAACAGAACGTATGCCATCGCTGAGGCATATCCCATTTCATGAAAACGAAAAGCCGTTTCGTAAAGTCTATGGACGATAGTGTCGGTTGTACCAAGTGGTCCGCCTTTGGTAAGTGTGAAAATTTCGGGAAAAACCTGCCACGCGCGGATGGTATTGATTACCAGTACAAATAAAATCATGGGTTTGATATGGGGGATAGTAATATGCCGAAAAGTTTGAAAATATGAGGCACCATCAACTTTTGCAGCCTCAAAATACTGAACAGGGATTGCTTTCAACGCTGCCAGAAATAAAACCAGGTAATATCCAATCGAAGACCAAATGTCCATGATCATAATTGCAGGCATGGCAAACGCAGGATCCACAAGCCACGATTTTTCAGGAAGCCCAAATAAGGCGAAAATATAATTCAATGATCCTTGAGGGGAATAAAAATATTTAAAAATTGTTGAAATAACGACTATTGAGATAATCGATGGCAGGAAGAATGCTGATCTGAAAAGTTGTTCGTAAGATTTCAGTTCATTGATCAACAAAGCAAGCGCAAGGGCTAAAACGGTAATTACAGGAGTGGTTCCAATGACAAAAAAAATAGTGTTTCCGAAACTTTGTGAAAACTTTGGGTCATAGAGAAGTCTTGAAAAATTCTCAAAGCCTACAAATCGCCAATTTTCGGGGTGAAGAACGTCATAGTCGCAAAAACTCAGGAGAAAAGAGAATATTAAAGGGTAGAGCCAGAACACAAAAAAGGTGGCTATCCAGGGAAACATGCAGACCAGTATTTCCCAGGTTTTAAGACCGGTTTGCGTCTTTTGGGAGGTTCTATTTCTTTTGGTTTCAGAAAGAATCATAAATGAAAAAATTGCGTTGACAATCACTCCAATTGCCAACACGGAGATAATCAACGGTATCCAGGTTGGCAGAGAGAATGGGGGCGGCTCAGTAACTGACTTTGGTTGGCTGGAATTTTTTCGTTCACGGTTTCTTTTTTGATTTTGAGCTTTTAGTTCCTCAAAAGCTTTTTCAGCCGATTCCAAAACAGGTTTTATTTCCTCACCGTAGGTAATTTTTTCTACTGCGTCATTGATTATTGATTCCATCTCGACCCAGAGAGGATCGACAGGAGGATGAACCCCGGTTTCCATCTGCTTGATAAATAAAGAAAGTTTTGGATTTGCAGTAAAGAACGGGTCTGAAAAAGCGATTTTGTCAGCGGGAAAACTGACTAATGTTTCTTTTGTAATAGGAAAAGTATTTTCTGCACGGGTAAGGAATTTAATAAATTTTACCGCAGCTTGTTTGTCCTTACAGGATCTGAATGCTACAAGAATTTCTCCTCCAAGAAAAGAAGCTGTATGCCCTTGGGGATTTTCGGGTCTGGGAATGAGAGCCACTCCAAAATCAAGATCGGGAGCTTCTTTTAAGATAGTAGGGAAGGTCCACGAGCCTGAAATTTCCAGCCCAAGTTTTCCTTTCATGAAGGCTTCGTCAAGAAGATCCTGTTTTTCCTTGAGTCCAAATGGGGCCAATTTTCGGTAAAACTCGAAGGCCTCTTCCACTTTCGGGCCTTTGAAAGTCCAGGTTTGATCGTCGCGCATTATGGTTCCATTGTTTCCCCAAACGAAAGGAAGGAACTTTTTGTACAAAATATTTCCTTCTCCGGCATTAATTCCAAAACCGTAAATTCCCTTTTTGGGGTTGTAAATTTTTCCAGCGACTTCAAGGAATTGGGACCAGGTCTCTGGTGGTTTGTCAGGGTCAAAGCCACAAGACCGAAGGAGAGCGCGGTTGTAAAACAAAACCCTGGTTCCGACGAGCCAGGGCATTCCGTAAAGTCTTCCTTTCCAGGTGACTGGTTCCCACATCATGTAATCAGGAACAAGTGGTTTAAGGTCATCGGTCAGATCTAAGAGGGAATCACCAGCCATGAATTTACCTGACCAGGTTGAGCCAAGTTCGCAGATATCAGGCGCCTGGTGATTGGCAAGCGCCACAACGATTTTGTCCAGTCCGTTTCCCCAATTGAGTTGCTCATTGATAATTTTGATTCCGGGATTTTCGGCTTCAAAAGCTGAAATTACAGGAAGAATAAATTTTGAATTCCAAAAATTCCAAAATCTTAGTTCGACTGCTGAAGAAGACTGGATGAAGCCTAAAAAAAACAAAAAAAACAGTACAAGTGCTTTTTTCAGATTCATCTTATGGGTGGACTTTCGCACATTCTTGGAATTGTGCAACAAGCTCAATTATGCAACGATTTTTTTAAATTATTCTGGGAAGGCGATATTCAGCTGTTTATTCAAGAGAAGATATTGCTTCCAAAGCAATTTTCAGCATTCGCTCTTTTCCTTTGGAGACTGCTTCTCCGTGGGGATCGTAATTTCCCTCTTGCCATTTTAGAGGATTCCCATCAACGGTTAGGATTGCTCCAGCTTTGATTCCTCTTAAAGAAGAAATTACGAAAAGAGCAGAGCATTCCATTTCAGCACCAAGGACCCCTGATTTTGAGTAATCAGCGAGTGAAGGAGGAAGAACCCCAGGATAAAAAAGGTCGCTGGTTACAACAATTCCACGTCTGAAAGGAGCAAAAACCTTTTTACACGCCATTTCCAGAGCATCTGTCACGCGGGAATCGGCGATCGCAGGAAAGCCGTTTGGGACCAAAAGAGAAGTAATTCCATCTTCGCGAGCAGCTGCATCGGCAATGATATGATCGCCCTGGTTAAGTTTTTCATTAAGTGTTCCGCAGGTTCCAACTCTAATGATGGCTTTCGCGCCGAGTTTGATCAGTTCTTCAAAGCAAATTGCCGCTCCGGCGGAGCCGACTCCATGGGAAGTAATGGTGATCTTCTTCCCTCCATATTCCCCTGAAAAAGTACGATATTCGCGATTATAGGCAAGTTCCTTGAAATTGTTGCAAAGCTTGGCAATAGCCTCAGCTCTTGCCGGATCTCCACAGGTAAGAACAAACGGACTGATGCTTCCTTCAGATAATTTCAAATGCGGTTGCATAAAATTCCCCCCCTAATTTTTTTCATACTATAACCGACTTTGGGGAACTTTTCAATTTTGATTTTGAATCTCAGCAACGAAGAGTAAATTCATTTTTCTATTGGCAATAAACCAAACAATTCAAAAAAAAAAATTTTCGCCAAAAAATTTTTTTTTCCAAATTTTCTGCATTTGCGTTGACGAAGGTTTATAAGTCAAGTATTTTTACTGTTTTTCGCAGTTGAATCTAATAAAATACTATTGTATTTTCGTTAAACATCGTTACAAAAAATATTTCATTGTCAAAAAATCCAAAAGAATTCCGTCAGATTTCAGAAGGAGAAAGTATACTTTTGAATGAAAAGGAGTCTTATATATAAATCACTCTGAATCAAACTTTAACTTGAGTTTAGGGTTTTGCGAACATAGATAAATGCAGAATTCAGGCTATTAAAAACCGTTGATAATTTTGTGATCTGACCATACTTTAATCATAGATAAATCTCCCTTTAATACATCACTTAAAATAGGAGAGAGCTTTATTCCCTTAGTGACTTCTTGGTACAAATCCGGATCAGCAGTGGTATCCTGAAGCTTTTTGACAACCACTTTTCGTAAATCTTCTTCTCTTTGGCATAAAAATTCGAGGTATCCATCGACTTCGTGTTCGAAAAAAGGCACTTTTCGCTTAATGGTTGCAATCGCCAAGGAAGTATTTTCCAATTCATTCAATTCGATAACGCGATTTCCTGAGATAAAATATAAGCGGTCATATTGCAAAGGTTCTTCAGGAATCTGAAAATATTTTTTCCGATATTGAACCTGGACAATATTTACTCCATCCTTCAAGGACACTGAAAAATCTGAAGAAATCGGGACATGAACAATTGCTCCATTAACGGTAACAGTAATTTTATCCGGGGAAAGAGACAAACCTTTACTGGTACAAAATTTTCCAATCGCTCTGCCATTCTCAACATTTAAATTCAAATTCAAAGCATGGGGAAATGCTAAAGCCTGGTAGAAATATTCAACAGGGAAAGCTCGCAATCTTGGGCCAAAGAAACCATCCTCAATATAATTTTTATGATTCTTTCCGAATGTTTCGTAGTATAAAAGAACATCCTGGCCCTTAAGTTGCCCCGCCCCAACAATGGTTATTGAATGAATGCCTAAATAGTCTTTGGGTTCTTCAGTATCATCCCGTTTAGTGTGTTGGGCATATAAAATTCCGTAGGATTCCAGAGCCTGTCGCACTTGATCGAAATTTCCCTGGGATTTATTAAATACATCAAAGAACGGACGATCCATAGCAAGACTGCGTTCAGGAATTGAATAGCTGACGTTCGGTAAAAGTGGGTCGTTAACTTTATCCGGAAGCGAAATGCAGCTCATGACATAAGCATAATGTTTGGGGGAGTATGGTACCTTTTCTTCAGTAACCAAGTCTTTTTTAAGAATGTTGTACTTCATAAATGAATATGGACTTTTTGGAGTAGCAAAATACATTGATTCAACCATCCGGGGATTGGTTCCATATTCCATTGCACCCGACAAAATGGAACGGTAAGAACCCAGGCGTTCACCGAGTACTATCTTCCACCAGTCAACTGCAAAAGATGCTGAATATGCAAGGCATTTGAGTGATCCTCTTCGTCTTTCTGAATGTATCTTAAAACCATGTTCCAATGCAAAATCTTCCTTTTCTTCCTGGGTTTTGGAAGGAAGAGAAGAAATATGGTCAATAAGGAAACAATGAGTCAAATCCTCTGGTTCAACAGGTGTTCCCGGTGTCGGAGTTACCAATTGCGGAATCATTTCGGGAATTTGAGTAATACTGTTAGCTGCAGTAGCCGTTTCCCAAACATCTGCCGGTACTTTAAAGAGTGGGGTTAGTGTGACATCCCAGGGGGGGTAGGACCAAATTGTTTTTCCGTCGGGGGAAGTCTGAAAAAAGCCACCGATGGTATTTTTGTCTATTTTAAATGGTACTAGAATCTTTATCGTCTTTCCTTCAACAAAAACAGTTTTTGGTTCAGCGAGGGAAGGAAATTTCCTCAAAAGTTGCTGAAAATCAACCTGATAGTCTGAAACAGCTCCAATATTTGAAACAAAAGAGGATGTCCCGGCCAAAATCCTGGTAATCTCTTGTTGAACAGTCCGCTGGGCTTCCCGTTCTTCGGGTGAAATTGCCAAAACAGAAGCAGCAAAAAAAATCAAATGAAATAGTACAGAAAGCTTAATGTTTTTGGTCATTTAAACCTCCAAAAGTCAAAACTTTATTCAAATGTAAATTTTTTCACTAAAAAACTGCGGGAATAATTATAAAAGATTTCATAAAAAAAAACGATCCTTTTTGATCAAATTTTTGTTTTGCTAGGACATTTTTTTGGAAATAATAATAATTCAACGGATGAACCTGAAATAACGTTTAACTTCAGTACTATTGATTCTATTTATTTTTTTGCAAGCCTAAATTCGGAGGAAAACAATGTTTCGACAATCGGGTACTTTCTTTTCTTGGGGGAAAAATTTTTCCAGGTTTTTTCTTTTATTTTCGCTAATGTTTTGTCTTGTACCGGCGATAGGGTTCTCTATTCCCCTCGTTGATTTTGCCCGTATTTGTCTTGGAGCACATCTTTATGGTGAGAAGGAATTCGCCATCCCACAGGGGTACACACTATTACTTGCTCAACCACAAATTAAAGACGGATTTCAGGGTGTGGCTTTTGAAAAAATTGATTCGGGGGAAGTCGTTATTGCCTTCTCGGGAACGGATGTTTCTGACCCCGGGGATCTCCTGGCTGATTTAGGAATTGTAGAATCGGATATTCAAGCCTTGAAAAAAGCAATCATGATACTTATTGGCAAGGATCAACCAAACAAAGAAGATAAGGATAAAGCGAAGGAAGTACTTGAACATGCTCGAGTAAGCATGATTGCCAATCCAAAAGAATCCATTTATGCGCAAATTGAATCCGCAAGAAAGTTTACCAAAGCTGTAATGGCCCTTATTTCGGAAAAGCAACGTTTTGCATCGTTGCATCAGGATTTCGGGGAAGCGAATAGAGAAAGATCAGTTTTTTTTGCCGGCCATTCGCTCGGAGGGTTTCTTGCAGAGATCCTAGCCTATGAAAACAACCTTCCGGCACTAACTTTCAATGCGCCGGGTGCCGCAGGAATGGTAAAGGCTGAAAAATCGGATAGGATTGTTAATTGTATCAGAGAATATGATCTGGCAGGCATCTATGGTGCTCACATTGGAAATTTAACTGTTTATCCTTATTGCAAAAGAACAGTTACAAATTTTTACAAACCATTTATCATTCGAAACCATCTTATGCGTTTGTTTTTGGAAGATTTAGAAGATGGAATGATTCCCCTTCCTCCACAAGCTCCAACCCCAGTAAGTTTATCAAATTAAATTTTTGATGTTCCAAGGAAAATCGGAAATTTCAGATTTCCTGATGCGGGAATATTTTAAAATGGCACTTTTTATCCGTGCAAATCTTGAAATAGTGACAAATTTTACCGGAAAAAGTACATTTTCTAATTCCGCACCAATCCTACAAAATAGCGATCAATTCATATACGGGTCAGGAAATCTGAATTTACAGGAATTACCCATCAAAATTCTTTGAAACGCCCATTAGTAAAACTTTGTTCTTTAAAATTGGCGAACTTAATTTTTCGAAAGCATTTATTTATCTAGGTTTCGAGCCTAATAGGTAATTCCTGGGGAATTTAAGTTCCGCTTTTCCGGAATAATTTGAATCCTTGTAACGGATGTTCCATGTGCACATTCTCAATTGGTGCAGTCTTGAAGCTATTCAAAGGGCAAAAAAGGGTGATATTTCAAAAAATGGTACTAAAATTCTGAAACATTCTTCAATAGAGCTTTTTACTCTAATGAAATACTGGCTACGCACTTTTTGAAAAACCGCTTTCTTTTTATTTTCTAGTGCTGATTTTAAATCATTCTCTCGTTGGAACATCGGTTGTAAAATTGTTTTCAAAAATGGGCAATCCATAAAAAATGGGTTGCTCGTTTTTTATTCGTACCCTTCAAGGCTAAAAATGGTCATTTCCGAGAAAACTCATTGTGAGTTGATGGTGGTTTGCAAAATTCAAATTTGAAAATTTTGTTTTGGAATGATACCAATTATTATTAATCCGTAGGTATGCTTTAATCCTCCAAAAAAAGATTTTCCATAAAATCATTGGAAAGCTTGGACGCTTTTCTGAATATTCAATTTTTTTCGAATAAGGTTGCTTCATCGCCTTTGGCTCCCAACGTTGTCGGAAAATTTCTTCACCAGCCAAGAAGATTGAAACCCACGAACTAATTATGAATGGTATGAATCATGTTTTTTTAATCAATTCTGGTAGTTTTAGTAGTTTGTGATAATATGTGGCTTGTTTGTATTTTGAATAGTTTTCTCGATAGATTTCTCGTTAAAATTTTAGAAGATTTTATCTTGAAAAATTTAGAACCTCGATATTGCGGAGAAAAACAATGGAAAAAATAGTAATAATAGGTTCGGGACCTGCAGGTCTTACAGCGGCAATATATTCAGGCAGGGCTAATCTTCAGCCCCTCGTAGTGGAGGGTTTTCAAACCGGTGGACAATCCGGAGGACAGCTTATGACAACCACAGAAGTGGAGAACTATCCTGGTTTCGAACAAAGTATCATGGGACCTGAACTGATATCCAAAATGCGAACACAGGCCGAGAGATTTGGTACTCGATTTGTTTCAGGAGACATTCTGGGGGTCGATTTTTCCACACAGCCTTTTAAACTGAATCGCTCTTCGGGTGACCTTGAGGCGCGATGTGTCCTGATTGCCACGGGAGCAAGAGCTAACATCCTGGATCACCCTTCCGTGAAAAAATATTGGGGCAAGGGAGTATCGGCGTGTGCAACCTGCGATGGAGCATTGCCGGTCTTTCGAAATAAGCCAATAATGGTCATTGGTGGCGGTGATTCCGCCATAGAAGAAGCTTTATTTTTGACAAAATTCGCATCTAAAGTGATTATTTTACATAGACGCGATGCCTTTCGTGCCAGTAAAATCATGCAGAAGAGAGCTTTTGAAAACTCCAAAATTGAAATTATTTTTGATTCAGTGATCGAAGATCTCTTTGGGGAAAAATTTGTACAAGGCGCCAAAATAAAGAACATTAAAACAGCGGAATTAAAAGATGTTCAATGTTCAGGAATTTTTATGGGAATAGGTCACACTCCTAATACTTCCTTTTTGAACGGAGCTCTACAGTTAGATGAGAAAGGTTACATAGTCACCAAGCCATTTAGCACTGCAACTTCGATCAAAGGAGTTTTTGCTTGTGGGGATGTTTCGGATCCACAATATCGGCAAGCTATTACAGCCGCAGGTTCAGGATGCGCTGCTTCAATTGAAGCTGAAAGGTATTTATCCGAACTGGGAGAATAATAAAGGACCACCTCCAGAGGTGGTGGCTTTCGGGCAGCCCCAGAGAAGATGTGAAAAAACATAGGTATTCATCAAAGTACAACATTTGAGAGAGCCGCTGGCAAAAGATTGAGATATTTTTCACAGCCCTTTTTGACCGATTTTGACATTTTTTTACAGCTTCCCAGAAGGTGTGAAAAAATAGCAAAAATCGGAAGAAAATCCAAGTGCAAAATATCACAAACGGTTGTTGGTGGTTTTTTGTGTGTTGTACTTTCAAAAATAACCCTAATTTTTCAAACCTTCCCGGAAAGGGGGCGAACTCTCTTCATACTGTTGGTATCAATCAGGATCAACCGCTCACGCTGGCTACAGCAACTGCCCGGCAGAGCCAATGTCTCTGACCACGCCCAAAGGAGTCCGTCGAAAAATTCCCTAAAATTCGCTTTTTTATGTAACTACCCGAATTTTTGCCCCGCTTTTTTCGCATCACCAGCGAGCCGATTTGTGCCGAATGAAATGTACCGATATTTTTCGACAACTTCAAAGGGCGTGGTTTTAAACGATGAAATAAAGGGGAGGTTCTTGCAAAATTAGCAAGTTCAGATTTGAGATAAATATCACAACGATCATCAAATTTGAATTTCTCTTTGTCCGATATGCAATTTTTTATACAATATTGCAAAAAGCTCAGGGGACAAAAATTTCTGCTGAAGTTTGGTATCTTTTTTGCTTGAAATTTGACAAATTATTTGAAAATCGTGAACAAAAGGCAGCTTACTGCATGGCACATTTTTTGCTTTACGGAGGTTCATGATTTGGGATATTTCATTAATTTTTTGGACAAGCCTCCTTCTAGCGGATCTAAAAGACCATTTTAACGAAGAAGATGGATATTAGGTTTCCAAAATTTCTAGGTTGGGGTTATTTCGTTTCGGGGAGTCTGGTATTTTGCTCCCTGTTATTTCTTTCATTCATGGCTTACAAAGCCCTTGATTTTCAAGCACACGAAGAAATTTTCAGAAGGGAAAATCAAGCCAGGCAAAGAATTCTTGAAGCGGAAGAATCTTTTACACGAAAATTTCCGCAGGAAGCTGAAGCGAAAAATGATCTATCAATAAAACTTCCTTTTAAAAAAATAAACCTTCGGAAAGTAAAAATACCAGCATTCGCAGATGAATGGGAAAGTTACATAAAGCTCTCGCTAGCTTCGGAAGCAAAAAATCTTGAACTTCTCCAAATTTTTTGGAATTCTGAAGAACAAGAAAAAGTATTTTGGCTGTTTCTACTTTTGAAAAAAGCAGAGAAATCCGGAAATTCTGCTGAATTCAGTAATTATTTAAAAAAGATCCTTGAATTGCAGGAAGATTGGCGACTACCGGACGGTTTTTCAATTAAAGCAGCTGCAACCTTATCGGCGGCAAAGAAAGCTTCCAAAAATGGTAAAACGGAAGAAGCCCTTTCCTGGTTGATTCAAATGAGTGAATTTGCCATTCCTGAACCTTTTCCCAAGTCATCGGACAAACTTGGTTTTGAAAAATCGCATCCTTCAGTAAAAATGTGGATGAACTTGATTTTAAGCGGCTGGGGAGAAGAGGAAAATAAATCGAAAACAAACCGGCCTTTTGTCGCAATGATACGTGGACAATTAAGAGCATTTCCCGGAGAGGAAATCGCTCCTCGTTTGGCCAAAGCTTTGAATCAGGTAGCGGGAAAAGAATTTCAGGTTGACGTTTTTCCTTATCTGAATTCAGATGCTGAAGAAATGAAGATTATTCCCGGTTGGTCTTTAAAGATAAGGAGCCTCAATTCGCTCAATGAAAGGCCTTTTCTTTCGGGAAGAATTTTGCTGGGATTTATTTTTGCGTTAGGCTTTATCAGTCTTGCAGTCCTGGTATTGTATGGAGTAAAGCGTGAGCAGGAGCGAGTTCTGTTTTCCGAACAGGAATGGATCTATCGACAAGCCGCACACGATTTGAAGACCCCCCTAACATCATTGCGGGCACTTGCTGAAACACTCACTCTTGGAAAGATCCCAACGGAAAATCAGAAGCAAATGTACCTGGAGAAAATTATCCAGGAAACTGATCGTGCAACTGATTTCGTTGATACCATGTTAATGGCAGCTCGTCTGAAAGCCGGATTTCTGAAACCATCCCCGGAATCGATCAATCCTGCTGAAAGAATTCCTCAAATTCTGGAATGTTTTTCACCCCGCCTGGAAAATTGGAATGTCGAAGTTAAAATTGATACTGGTATTGTACTAGTAGCCGACCCCGCCATGTGGGAAAGAGTGTTAATAAACCTCATCGAGAATGTGCTCCGACACGCAAATAAAGAAAAGGAAATTCTTGTTTCATTGTCTTTTCCGGAAAAAACGAAGTCAGGAAACAGAGCTGAATTAAGAATCGGAGACCGTGGCGAAATATCTCCCGATGTACAATTTACCTCAGACCCAGGTTTTTCTTTTCAAAATCGTGATCTGGAAAGTAAAAGGCGCATGGGAATCGGATTATCGCTGGTAAAAATGGCCGTAGAAGTTCATGGAGGGGCAATTTCCTTTCTTCCGCGCGAAGGAAAGGGCTTATGGGTGATTACTACGTGGCCGGCAAGTAAGATTTAGAAATTTTTGGGAATTCTTGGAAAATTGTTGGATGTCAGTTTTTGGGCAGATTGGAGAAGATTTTCCAAAGAAAATAGAACTTATCATATTTTCTTAAATGGAATGATTTTTGCGCAATTATTCGAAATCATTAAAATTTATTGAGGGAGTTTTATGAGAATTTCTTATAAAAATTTGTTATTTTCTGCTTTTATTTTTTTTGGAATCACTGTCTTGAGTTGTTGTACGCTCGAAGCAGGCTCTTCACCTTCGCAACAGTCGCAAATTGTGTCTTCCGATCAAGGAATCGCAATCCCACCATATTTAGTAAGCGATGAAAATGGACTTATCAAGCTTGGAAACATCCGCTGGGGATTAAAAACCAAGAATCCAAAACAAGTTCCGAGTGATTTTTATGAGTATTCCTGGACAAATGCTGTGATCAATCCTGACATGGTTGATGAAATTTACTATGTCCAGCGCCCATTCAAGCCTGAACTTATTGCGTGTCATGTTTTTGTTGTTTTTACTTTTAAATCCGGTGGTTTTGTTGGTAAGACAGGCTTTCGCCCTGAAGGATTAGTGATTTCCTTCGAAGCAATGCGTCAACCTGGCGATACCTTCAACATGTGGAAAGGTGGAATGACCGGTAAATACGGGGTCGGTTGTGTCATGGCCGCCTGGGAAGATTACGTTTCTATTGATTGTGATCTTCTTGGAAACCGCTACATTCCTTATCGCATGAATCTGGAGCATCATCAGAAAGTTGATTTGCTTCGGGCTACGATTTACAAAGGCCTTCAAGACTTTTCGAAACAGAGATATCAGGTATTACTAAATAGTTGTGAATCCAATTTGATTCCTGAGATTGACAGTGTATTGCCGGTAGAAAAACAAATTCCGGCACATTTAATTGGAAAGCTGGACAATCCAATTGCCAATCAACCAAAGCTCGTTCCTCTGATATTTGTAAAGAATGGAGTTTTTGAGAAAAGAAATTTAGTAATCAATTCCAGCAACTATTTTGCTCCCCTGAACAAATTGTGGAATTCGAGCAATTGTGATTTCAAGGGAACCATAGAACAATAATTCCAGAGGAAACTTCATTTCCTCAGGTTTCGGTCGTATAAAACCAGCTTTTCTATGTAAGCTTCGGTGGAAGGACAAGTTCCATAAAGATTCAATAGATATGGAGCATCAAGTTGAAATGTCTTTCCTTTATCGCGCATTCTGATTCCAGGGTTGGAAGAAGTATTTCCAAGTTTCAGGATTGGGATTTTATTTCGGCGTGCTTCTTCAACAAAGTCTGATTCCTGGTTTCTTTCAATTGACATGAGAATTTCATATTCGCCCAAACCAAGGACATTTGTCAGCCAGAGGGGAAAATGCATTTTAGAAGTCAAAGTAACAATTTCAGGGATATAAAGCTCAGGGAAATGGTCAAATTCAATTCCAATATTGTTCACACCAGCAAGAATGGAAAGCGTTTGCAGGAGTGAATCACTTGTGTCGATGGCGCATTTCGCAAATTTTTCAAAAATCTGCATTTCCGTAAATTTAGCTCGGGGAAGGAAATTCTTTTCCTGAGTTTTCCAGATTTCAGGAAAGAAACGTTGTGTGATGGCAAGCATATTTCCAGCACCAAGTGGCCCAGTCAGGAAAAGAAGATCGTCGGGACCTGCTCCCAAGCGAAGGAGTGGTTTTTTGCGGAAAATGGTTCCGAGAGCAGTACAAGAAAACTGGGGTGGATCCCCAAAACTGGTATCCCCGCCAAGGCAGTGAGTTTTATGCCGAGTAAGAGCTGCTTGAACACCTGCAAAAAGTTGTTTTCCCCAATTTGGATCTTGTTTCGGTGGAATAGTAAGAGCCAGCAACACGCCAATCGGAGCTGCAGCAACCGCAGCCAAATCGCTCAGAGAGTTGGCAACCAGGTTCCAACCGATAACATATGGATCGCGAATCAAACCGAGGTGATACTCTTCATAAAAGGCATCAACCGTTGCGGCGAGGAATGAACCATCAGGTTGTCGGATAATTTCAGCATCAGCTTCATGCCGATGGTTCACCTGATCGGGGTGAACCGACAAACCTTCCGTAATCCGGTTAATAAACGCAAATTCTGAAATCGAATCTAGAATAGGCATAAGAGTCCTTTCACAAGTTTTCAGCTACCAACTTTGACTTCACCTTGAACCGGCAACATCAGGAATTTCAGATTTCGGAGTTTTTTTCATGGTGATAAGAACTGGTACAAGGAACATATTGCAGAGGAAGCAAAGAATCATAGAAACTACAGTATAGACACCAAGTTGGTAGATGGGAAGAATGTTACTGAAAGCGAGGGTGCCAAATGCCAAACTGATCATCAGGGATGCCAGCATCATCTTTGTGCCCAGCGAATGAATGACAGTCCTTGTAGCCCGAAGAACATTCTGTTCTTTCTGATAAGCAGTAATATAGCGAACCACAAAGTGGATTGTGTCGTCCAGGCCGATGCTTAGGGAGATGGAAGCAATAGTTGTGGTCCCCATGTTAAGGGTTTCTCCGAAGCTGCTCAATACGCCATATACAGCGAAAATGGGAATTAAATTCGCAACGAAAGCAATAATCGTCAGTCGGAAAGAGGCAATAATGAAAAACGCAATGGAAAAAAGGACAATTACCTCCCAAAAAGTACCCTGGAACTGTGAGATAGCCATATCATTCGCTGAATTGACACATCGCTGATAAGTGCCACCAACTTTAAAAGTAGCCATTCCGGGTGGAGCTTTATCGAGAAAGGAATGAATATTTTGTACAATATTCAGAAAGCTAGCTGAATTGATGTGGCTTGTTCTCACGAATATCATCGATTTGTCAGCTTTGTCGTTAAGATAATACCCATTGAGATCAACGTTGGCATCGTGAACTATCATCGCAATTTGAGATACTTTCTGCGGATCGATGTACCATCCGGCGGGAAGCTCAGTCTCGTATGCCTTATATCCTTCGTTTAAAAGGTCAAGGTAGGTGATAACTTTGTCGACTCCAGTGAGTGCTTCACTTTGCTTCTTGAATCCTTCCAACCATTGTAATACTTCTTTCTTATAAACTCCTTCGGCTTTCCCGGTATCAAGCTCAATAACAATCGGGTACTGCCCGCCTATTGTCTTATTGACGAAATCCACCGCCTGTGTCATAGGTGCTGATTTACGATAATATTGGTAATAATCAGTCTGGACTTCCATCCGAAAAATGAGAAAGCCACTAAGGAAACAAAAAACTGAAACCGCAAGGATTACGGAACGATAACGCGATGTCGCAAAACGCAAAAGGAACTTAAAACGCCGTGCAAAACGCGGATGAGGTTTGTGATGCACCATTTTCGTCAAAGGGTAAGTGAAAAACAGAGCGGTAAGCCAGGCGTAAAAGGTTCCAATACTTGCATAGATGCCAAAATCCACAAGTGTTGGAATGGAATTCATACAGGATGTAGAAAACCCGATAATGGAAGTAAGTGCAGAAAAAATAGAACCTACGAAGATCTCGTGTGTTTCTGCATAATCGTCAAGATTTCCTTCGTGTTTTGCTGCAAGAACGTGTAAGGAATAAGCCAGGGCAAGGCCCATGGTAATGGCCGGGACAGGAGTGGTGGAAATGGATAGTTGTCGTCCCATGAAATACAGAGTAATGAAGAGAAGACAATTCGAGACTATCGCAGATCCGATGCCAATGAATGCAATTACCGTGCTTCGAAAGAGAAACAAAAGGCAAACAAAAAGAGCAAGCAAAGAAAGAATTGCAAAAACTTCGATGTCGATTTGCATGATTGTACCAGTTGTTTCCATAAACACATGCATACCAGTGAAATAAAATTGACCGTGGACTTTCCGAGCTATTTCCTGATAGGTCCTGCGGATCTGGCGGACGACATTTTCCTTGGAAAAGGGTTCTAAATCAGGTTGAAAAACGATATTGAAAGCAGCTGTATTTCCATCGGGGGAAAGGATATTGTTCAGGAATAACTTATTTTTGAGGGCATCTGTTCTGATTTTCTGACAATCGCTCTCTGTGTAGGAAGCAATCTTAACAAGAGGGTCGCAATGTATAACTGATTCGCCATTTTCCTTAGTGTTTTTAAAGTAAGGAGTACTTGAAAGAGAAAAACAATTTCTTACACCTGGGACATTGGAAATTTTGTCAGTTACTTCAACAATGAGGCGAAGATTATCCGGAGTAAAAAGTTCGGCATCATGATAAGCGAGAATCATGATTTCATCGAGATCTCCGAAAACTTTTTTGATTTCCTTGTCGATGTGTTCTTCCGGAGTATCAACTTCAAGAAGGGTGGCAAGAGTATTGTTTACTCGCAAAGGCAATAATGCGGGGCCATACCAGGCAAATACAAGAATAAAAATCAGGGCAAGATATTTAAAACTTCTCTCAGAGAGCCAAAGAAGAAATGTGGCTAACCATTCGACGACTCGCATTTTTGACCTCTTCCCTTTTAACCTGAATCTTCAGTATCCTTTTTACGGTAACTTTCGGGCATTTTTGGAAATTAACGATTTTCGCTCCCGGGGCGATAACATTTCAGTGGATTCGGGCTATCGCAATTCACTGCGCAGAGATTACAACTTGTACAAAGAGACTTTTTACTCAAATTGGAGCTAAATTTTGTAACTATATCCGGTTCACAAATAAATGGACGACACATGGTCACCCCATCAAAACCATGTTTCTCAATAACCTCCCGGATATGTTCAACCGACCGAATGCCTCCGGTCACAAGAAGCGGGATTGTCGAATTTGTTTTCTTCTTGATGTGGATAGCATTTTCAAGATTATACATTGGGGAGAACGGCAAAAATCGGCGTTTGTACCAGTGAAAAACAAAATGTTTGAAAAACCACAGGAATGCCGGTCCGAAGCGAGTGAAGAGATAATTATGGTGAAGAACAGGGTCTAATGGATGACCTCCACGCATAATGTTAAATGCGATTTCCATTGTTCCATAACTGATTTCGATTGCGTCAACAATATTGAGATGCTCGATTTCACTAATATAAGCCGATGTAAGATCAGGAGTGATCGCCCTGGGACGATCTTCTGAACCACTCATTTTAAGAATAATCGGAATACTGGTACGGGAACGGGCATCTTCCAGAACTTCTTTCAAAAAAAGGAAGCGGTTTTCTCCATATCTATCATGTCGACGATTTGTGTATGGGGACAAAAACTGGTGTATTAAATATCCATGAGCGGAATGAATCTGCACAGCGTCAAAGCCTGCACGGGAGGCCCGTTTGCATGCTTGTCCAAAAATTTTGACCTGGGCTGCAGTTTCTGATTCAGTAAGAGTGTGAACCCGCGAGAGAAAATATGTACAACGCACCGGCCCAGCGCCGACTGGGGTTTCACCGGTTGCTTTCCGATCGGTCTGCCGTCCGGTATGTGCAATTTGCAGAATTATCCTGCAATTCGGGTCAGCCTGCTTCACTCGGTCGATAACTTTTTTCCAAGCTTCGATGTGTTCATCATTTGCAATTCCGGCCTGAAAGGGCTGAAGCGCACGACCTTGCCGGGAAACGTAGGAAAAGCCGGTTATGATGGTTCCGGCTCCCCCGGTGGCAAGTTTTTGGTAAAGGCGGGCATGCTGCTCACCGACGCATCCGTCGGGGTCAGCCATGTTTTCATAAGTTGCAGCTCTAAGAATGCGCGATGGAAGTGTCAGGTGTTTTAACTTAAGTGGACTGAATATAGACGGCATGATATTCCTGTCAGGCGCGGTGGTCACTATGCAAGTCAAAAAGGAATCCAATGAAAACGTATGTTATTCCGAATAAATATAGAGCAAGAGTGCCGTTAAAAATAGCTATCATTGTCACTTGTCCGCATGCACAGGCACGAAAATTAGTGACATTGGAATAATATGCCCTCGGGCCGACCGAGTAATAGTAGAAGCAATAAGCTGTCCAGAGTTGAAGAAAGAAGGTCATGATGCCACAATAGATAAACTCTTGAGTGTAAGGGAACGGGAACCATCCCATCCATCGGAAAAAGAAAAATGAGAGAGTGGGAAGGAAAGCACCGAAGATTCCTGCCACCCTGGCAAATTCGATACCATGGCGAACAATAAATGTGTCCTTTCCAGCGGCTTTGTCGCCCTCATAATCTTTAAAATACGTATAATAGGTCATGAGACCATTCATCAGTGCCACTAGAAAAATTCCACACAACCGGTTGGATGTCCAAAACGGTTCAGGAGTAGGTCCAGACGCGAGGAATCCGTAAAACGTACAGTTGGAAATCATTAAACCGAAAATAACGTTTCCCCAAAGTCCCCAGGCTTTGCTGTAATTATAGACAAAGTTAAGGATAAATCCAAGAGTTATCGGTATTACCGCATATGGATTCAAAAAATATGTAATAAAAGTTGCAATTCCCATGAGAGTGCAGGAAAGCGTCAATGCCCATTTAACGTTCAACTCTCCGGAAACCATTGGCCTATTCGGCGCATTGATGCGATCTTCAGGGATTCCCAGCCAATCGTTGAAAATTTGGTTGATACCCCAGCTTCCAAAGAGGATAACGAGAATTAAAGCTGAACGCTGGTAATCTTCAGGGCCTAAAACTTTATGGTAATCATAGGTCATGCGACGAAAATAGAATGAAACACCTATCCAACCGGCAATTCCAGTGATAAATGCATAATAAAGCCGCATTGATTTCAGATATGCAAAAAAGAATTTCTGAAGTTGCGACCAAAGCGGTTCAGCCTTATTTTCCACGATTATATTTTCTTCCATTCTTATTGATTCCTTTTGAGTTTGCAAAATGAATGAATTGAAAAAAATTATTTACTCTCGAGGTTCTTGCAATATTACCAAAATGATTAGGTCCTATCAATTTCAATCTTAAAAAATTTCCAAAAATTTTCTTCTACCCTTTCTTATTTTGTCAAAATAGTCTTAAAATCTAGCTTTTTAAATTT
>JADFXM010000028.1 GCA_015233565.1 Candidatus Rifleibacteriota bacterium | reverse complement strand
AGAATGCAATCGCCTGATTAGGTCTCTAAAAGAGAAAATACTCAAAACAAAAAAGCCAAAAATAGTTCCGAGAGCGGGGCGTTAAAAAAAATCAAAAAAAATAACGAGGGTACCCGAAATGTATGTTATAATATACCAATTCCACAAAATAATAACGTAACTATTTAGACGGTTTACAGCGCCAGAGGCTTGATTAAACCTATAAATTTGCGTGATTACTTTAAATTATTGGTATTTTTCAAAAAAATGAGAAAATAATTGTTGTTGTAAAGGAAAATATTTGAGACAAAACGTAAAGGATTTTGCATTTTTAACCTCGTCGACGCTTCCAATTGCCGAACCAATCTACGAATTTGGTTCATTTCAGATCCCAGGACAAATTGGTTTTGCAGATTTGCGTCCCTGTTTCCCTCAGAAGAATTTTACAGGGTGCGATCTGATAGAAGGCCCGGGAGTGGACAAAATATTGGACCTTCATGAAATAGATCTTCCTTCAGAATCAGCAGGGACAGTTCTGTGCTTTGACACTCTTGAACACGTGGAATACCCACATCAAGCGCTGAAGGAAATTCACCGAATACTTCGCCCTGATGGGATTGTGGTTATAACCTCTGTCATGAATTTCCCAATTCACGATTGCCCAAATGATTACTGGCGATTTACACCAGAGGGGTTCAAATCATTATTGAAGCCTTTTTCAAATTCACTAACCGGTTTTCAGGGCAAAGAAACATTTCCCCACACAGTCGTTGGAATTGGATTCAAAGAAACTACCCCACCATTGACTGAATTTCTAGGGAAATTCAAAAAATGGCAGAATACTTCCCAACAAGTACAATCCCCATCAAAAAAACACGCGGATATTTCCAGGTTAATTGCCGCTTTGTCCAGGTTTTTCAAAAAATTTCGCTGATAATGAATTATCAGGGAAAAAATCAGCGGTCAAATTTTTTTGAAATAAATTTCAATTAAACCTCGGTAATTTTTGAGAGGCTCGAGGTGGCATTGTTTACCGGAAGTTCCACGTCAAAACTTAAAAAAAAACGCCCCGTATTTATCTCCCAATCAGCGTTTAAGAGCAGCAACAAAATATTTAGCGTAAGCAGTAGGGATGCGACAGAAGTTGCCTAATAGCCACTTTCCAAACCATCGCTGCCTACAAAGGAGTTGGCACAATAAATGCCCATTTTGCTTCCATTTCATTATTAGGAGCTCCTTTCATTTAGGTACGAACCTTGGAAGATCAGGTTTACTCAATTGTTTTCAGGAATTCAAATAAGTAATTCTCATTCTTCAAGTTCAGGAGCCAATTCCTATTTTTTTCAAAATAGTCGAAACTCATTTTATTTAACTCATCTTCGGAAAAGTTTAGACACTCAGAAGGCTTTCCGCGAGTAATTATTCCAACTCCAAAATCGCAATCAAGAACAAATACGTTAAGGTCCTTCCTGAAATTTCTCAAGTAACAAATAGCTTTCCAAACATCTCCACACCAATACCAATCCCACCCTGGTAAATTAAGAGAGGCAGCATCCTGGATTGAATTCGCAGGATAAGCTTCCAACGCGTTTCCGGGATTACAATCGTGAAGAACAATCACACCATCAGATTTCAAATATAAAAGAACATTTTGTACATCGTTCAGTACCTGTTGATAGGTATGCAGGCCATCTATAAAAGAGACATCCAAACGCCAGGGCAGTTTAATTTTTTGGAAAAATTCATTGCTGGACATTCGATAGAATTTTGCAAGCAAATTACAAGGATTTTTCAGAACCCATTTTACTTTTGTTCTTGTTGAGAAATGGAATGAAAGGTCCAAGGCAATTTTTCGCTTGGCTTTTAGGGGAAAAAAACATTCTCCTCTGTCGACGCCTATTTCAAGATAGGTTCGTGCTTTTTTTCGGTCGAGAATCTTTTGAAGAATGTCAATTCTGTTCATGAATTATACCATTCATAATTAGTTCGTGGGTTTCAATCTTCTTGGCTGCTGAAGAAATTTTCCGACAACGTTGGGAGCCAAAGGCGATGAAGCAACCTTATTCGAAAAAAATTGAATATTCAGAAAAACGTCCAACACTTTCCAATGACTTTATGGAAAATCTTTTTTTGGAAGATTTAAGCATACCTACGGATTAATAATAATTGGTATTAAACAACGATTTCAATCCCAAATTTTTTAAGGAAATTCCTTTTTATGAAGCAAAAATTATTTTTCTTCTGAAAAACCTTAATATAGAGGTTCTTGCAAAATTAGCAAATTCAAATTTGCAAAAAATATCACAATGATCATCAAACCTGAATTTCTTTTTGTCCAATGTGCAAATTTATACAATATTACAAGAAGCTCTATAGCCAGGATTTCATTCAGATGCAGATAAAAACCGTTTTTTCGTAAGCTAAATGCAATTTGAGTAAAGCGATTTTTAATTTCCAAAAAAATTCAAATTTATGTGAATTACATCAGTTGGGGAAGCCAACAACAAATTGGTTTCTGGGATCTCAAAATTATAAACATTGATAGTGTCTGTTTTAGAGTTATTAGAGCTGGCGTTGTAAAGTGTCTTGAAATCCTGTCCAACCATTATTTCCTGGAAATCAGGAAGTTGATAATATGCCAGATTACCAACAGGAATAAAGTCGGACTGAGCTGTTTTCACCAAATTTCCGTCCATCTCGGGTTTAGAAAGTGCGTCAGAACGTGACATTTCAATTGGAGAACTCGCCACTGGGCTTAGAGTAACAAAGCCGAAGTAGGTTTGAGGAATGGTATCTGTAGCAACCGATTGTCCACTTTGTGTATTCAAAAACACAACTTTGAAAGCAACATTGCTCGTTTTTGAGATGAGATTATTCAATGGAATACGATAGCCCACAATTTTTCCAGGATAGAAATTCACTTGACTTATTGTTCCGATTTTCAGAGTGTTAAGGAGGTCCTGGGCTCGTTTCAAAATTTTTATATCAACTGTACTTGAGGCATCTTTCGTGGGTCGGCCACCTTGAATCCAAGCTATTGTTAAAGCGACATCCTCAATTCCAACCATTCCAGCGGAAATATCTGATGATGACTGGCTTGTCATTAATGCCAGATTATCAAATCTGGAATATGGTAAATTTTTTATTGTAGTTGTGCTATATGGGTAGATTTCATCCGCCCGAGCTTTAACCTGACTTACCGTATAGGACCGTTCGGATTGTATCCAGGCAAGGGCAAAAGCAATGTCTGAAACATCAACAACACTGTTTTGATCAAAGTCGAAAGACAGTCTTTGTATTGGCATTAAATAGCCCAGGGTAGCTCGAATAGCGGCGGTAGGCGAAGAACAAGGCGCCCGGTTAGCGTCAAAAACTTCCACGGTTGCACCTGAAGAAATAGACTTAGAAAAAGTAAGCGACTCGAATTTTTTAAGAAGTTTGATGGAAATGGATGAATTTGCTAGTACATATCCTTCAAGAGGAGAAGACACCTGCTCAAAAAGAATTTCAGAACCATCCTCGGCCAAAAGTTTCAAAGATGGTTTCAACTCTGCTTGTAGCCCTGTAATTTTTACAACTAAAGCAATTGAGGGAATATTTTCACACATGGTTCCAAGGCAAACGGTATTGGAACCATTTGAAACTACACTGGCAAGTTTAAGCATCCCAGGGAATGTAATGCCGCCGGATACAGTTTGAGTTTTCATCTGTGACTCCGGGCCAATAGGGTTTTCAACATCTGAACCTTTGCCACATCCGGATAAAAATCCAATGTAAATGGAAAGAAGAGAGATGAGGAGTAGAATTCGTCGTTTCATGATTGATTCTCCGTCGTAGCTTTTTCTGTTCATGGAACGGTCACTTTCACAATAGAAGAATTAACATTAGGATCAAAAATCTCCGCTGTAGCACCTGAAGGAAGTGGTACAGACAAACTCATTGAAGAAAATGGCTTAAGTATGAACAGATCCGTATTATTGTAGGCCAGGACAATTTGGTTAATTTTAGGATCTGAAAGGGGATCTGATTTAATAAATGTTTTTGCACCCTGATTGGTATCAAATGAAACTGTCGGTGAATAGTTTGAGTCTGTCAAGCCAATTCGAATCAGCATAAGAGCGCTCATTTTTTCAATTTGCATTCCGAATGGAATAACCTGAAGGGGAGTTACAAATGTCCCTGACTTGGAAACGTATTCATTTCCAGAGGAATCCTTGCATAAGATGTCATAATTATAGGTTGTTTGAGGAGTTAGATTGTTGAAGAATAAGCTATGTGGAATCTCAAAAACGTCACTGGCCGTTTTTGTAATAACGGAATTTAAATTAACCCAATAGTGAAGACTTGTTTTAGCAAGAGTACTGGTAGAATAGGTGAAACTTGCAGTGGTTCCTTCTATTCCTGTGCCGATATTCAGCTGTGTCACTTCAATTCTGGGTGTTTTAAAAGTTCCGGAATTGGAAAGGCACTCATTACCTAAATCATCCATGCACAATATTTCATAATTGTAGGTAGTATAGGGAGGAAGTCGGGTTAAAGAAGCTATTTGTGAAGTTGAAGAAGCCGAGGATTCCAAAGTAGTATTTTCGGATACTGAGTTCACCCCATACCGGATACGAATTCTGCAAGGGTCACCGGTGGAAAATGTAAAAGTTGCTGCGGTTCCTTCTGGATTAAAGCTTATATTGAGGTCTTTCACTTCAATTTTCGGAGTTTTAAAAACGCCATTGTAGCTACTGTCAGAACCGGTAATGTCGTTTATTGCCCTGATCGAAAATCCGTAATTTGAATCGGTCGCTGCGGTCTTAAGGTCAAGAGAATGTTTTTGTCCGATTACGGTTTCAGAAGCAGTCAAACTTCGATCACTTCCAATTCCATAAGAGACAGTGCATTGGCAATCCTGGTTTGTTTCCCACTGTAATGTAACAAAGTGATTGAGCAGAAAAGTGCTGTTTTGCTGAATTTTTACATTTGAAATAATTACTGGAGTGTTGTCTGGCAATGTGCTGAAAGAATAAACACTTGTTTTTGAAAAATTTCCTAATTTATCCACTGAGGAAATTTGGTAGGAATATGAGGAAAGTTGATTTAAACCCGGAATTGTAATCGAATGGCTTAGAGTGAAGTTCAAAGGGCCTGCAATGGTTTTTAAATCCTGGCTGAGTGCAGAAAAAGAACCTGGCACATAGGTTATAGATGCCTCGGCAGGTTCGTCAGTGATAAACGAAATTATACCAGAATTCGTAGTAGATGTAGCTACAACCTCAACAACAATCGGGCCGGTAATATCCGGGGCCGTAGTTTCCTTTAAGGTAAAGGTTTGATCAGGAGAAACGTATTTATTTCCGTTAGTGTCGGTAGTAGTAACTCGGTAGTGATAAAGCCTCTGTCCGGAAATCAAATTAGCCAAGTCAAAGGAAAAGGAAGCTTGAAGTATTGCAGAATTTGTAGATAATCCATAGTCGCTACTAAGGCCGTATTCAAGATACCCATAGGCCATTTTTGAGGCATTCCAGGAGATAATTACCTCTCCATCGCTGATTGGATTGGCAACCAGATTTGAAATCGTAAGGGGAGTTGCGTCAACTTTTGATTGGGTAACGAAGATTTTGTCTGGACTGACAATTTTTTCGGCGGAAGTGTAGACAACAGCTCTATAGTGATAAGTCACTCCGCTTAGCAGCCCGGAAATCTGAAATTGGTGATCCGTTTTTGCTGAAGCTGTCGCAACGGGATTGTCATTGGTAATTTCATAATCCGTTGTTAATCCGTATTCAATGGTTGCGGGTAAGGCTTGGCTAACTGAAAAATCAAGAAAAGCTGAGGAATTTGTTAACGATTCGGTATGAATATTTGAAATGACTGGAAGTTGTACGATAGTTTGTACAATATTGGTAAAAGAAACTTCAATTTTAATAATTTTTTCCAAATTTGAACCATCGGGGATAATTTCACTGATGGTTTTTAAAATATTTTGGGAAATTGTATCGATAGTGTTTAACGCCTTTGAAGCTAATTCAAGGGTGAAGGAAGCACCATAAATTGACTTTCCTTCATTCATTATCTGTGCAATTGCCATCGTTTTGCAGGTAATAACGATTTCTTTTGTAATATCGACATTGGCAGGAATTTCTCCGATATATGTAACAAGTGTTAATTTCGCGGTTGAAGTACCTAAATTTTGGAATTGATTTTTGTGTACTACTTCTACTCGAAGATCATTTTGGGTTGGAACGTTTTTAAAGAAACAAAGACCATGAAAATCAATTGAAACCGGTTCTCCAATTTGTTGGTCATCCTTGTTTTTCAAAAAAGCGTTGAAATAGGATGCAATCAATCCATATTTTGTTGCAAGAGTTGAATCCAGCTTACCAGCAATGTTTCCATTTTTCGTTGAACTTGCTGAATCACCCCACAGATCAAGGTTGTCTGCACTGACGGCTCCGACCACCGATTCGTCAATCTTGACCGCAATGTTTGCGATGGTGTTTGAGGGGGGAGTTATCACAGGATTTTCTGCAACGGTTTCCCAATTTCCCGTGAAATCACGACAACCTATAAGAAAATGTGCCATGATGATGATGATGAAACAAATACTCAAATATGTACGTCTTTTCATATTTCCAGCCGTCCCTTGTGGAGTACAATAAAACAACAGCAATTTTAAGAAGCAGTAGAAAGCGAATCTGGCGCCGGTTATCCGGCGCCAGAAAATTATCAACCGGTAAAAATCCTTAAGTCTTCAAAAAGGGAAACCATAAAAATCACATTGGATTTGAATTTACAAAAGTTAACCCCTGAATATTGTGGCCCTTGGTGGGATCAGAGCTATCGTTCACAATGAATACTCCATTCCCGCCATTGGTTATGTATACAGGATTTTGAAGAGCTGCTGAAGAAACAAAAACTTGTGGATCAGTCAACATCCCGGTTTTGGCGTTATAAATCATAAGTGTGACTTTTCCGAGAGTATCACCTGCTGCTTGGGTTCCAACCAGGGCAAATGTATCCATTCCGTAGACACTGTAGGGTAGAAATATTCCGCGGGGGGAGGTGAACTTGGTGTCTGGCATTGGGTATCTGGAGGCGACCGTCCAATTTGCCCCGGTAGCGGAGTAACATCGTTGAATTCCACCGTTCCCGCTGTCAGTGATAAACATAGTTGCACTGGCAACTGTAGATCGGGAATCGATAAGTACAGCCATATCTTTTGGAACAAAATTTCCTTCGAAGTCAGACGGTTTGGCAACTACTGTAACAGCTGGAGAAGCGTATGTTCCGTTGTCATACGAACCGATAGCAACCGAAAGGATTTTATTGTTCAGTGTGTCAACGACAAAAAAGTTTTTAGTCGTATCTCCATTATTAATAGTGCCACTCCGATTTAAGTAAATTGGTCCATCAAAAGAATAATTCTGAGAAGCGTCAATTTCAGAAATTACAACAGGGGTACCAAATCCCGCGGGTACTAAAACATCATTACCATCACTAATCGGAATGGCAAGAATTCGGTATTTAGTTACCACATTCGAATTGAAAACTTTGGTTGTAATGAATAACGTTCTAGTGGACACATCATTTACACCTGAGTAATAAAAGGAACCGGGCGCAATTCCAACAGGCATTCCATAATTATTTGTGTCGTCAACAAGTTTCAAAGTGACGGTTTTATTAATCAAGGCTCCCGCTTTATAGCAAAATCTCAGCGCGTTATTTCCGGAATCAACAATTGCATATCCACTATTTGTATTATTCACAAAATTAAAATTACAAATTGCTTTAGGGTTTGCAAATTTGACAGCACTCGTATCAATTTGAGTAATTGGAGCGCTTCCTGATCCGTCAGATCCAAAATACGTGGAAATCGCCATTGGATCATCGCCCCCAACTTTTGACTTAAGAGTTGCAAAAACGGGATCAATGCCCATATCCCATACGGAAACAGTGCAATTAAAATCCAAACCAATCGTTTGTCGTGTTCCTCTTAACACAGAACGCAAAGAGCCATTATTAATTTTGAAACTTGCAGGTTTGCGAATCGGAGGAGTTATGATGAAAGATGTGAATGGGTCAACATTTTTCGAAATATCTGGAGAATCATATCCGATAACGCTTTTCCAGGTTGTTGAAAGTGCTGCCGATGTTTTGAGAACATTTCCGTTTTCTTGGTACAAAAGGTATGGAGATGTTGTCATTCCATAGATATTGTTCAGTGAAGTGATACGAACCTGGAAATTAGACTGATTTATTGGAGCGTCTGCAGGCGAAAGTTTGTTTGCACCTGAAGGAAAAACACACAAAGTTCCGACTGGAGTCATTGGAAAGAGGACTTTCGCTGGATCAAGTGTGGCAAGATTAGGGTAAATTTCCTGCGCGCGGCTAGCAACCATAACCATTACTGGATTAGCCCAGGTGGGGGAAGTCGGGAGAACGGGGCGACCGGATTGCATCCATGCAACTGCAAGAGCAATATCGTCAATCGTTACAACACTGGTAGCGTTACTTGCCACTCCATCCAAATCATCCAGTTCGATTCTTGGAAGATTAATGAAATCTTCTGTGTCCGGTAGAGTTACTTTGCTATAAAGTGTGGTCGCGGTAGTTTTTATCTTGGAATAATTCCGCTTATCGTCAGCAGTCTGTTGGAGTAACCAGGCTTGCATCATAACTATATCATTTGTGTTCACTCCCTGAACAGTATCTACATCGAAACAGCATCGATCCGCCATTCCACCTAATGTCGTAGTGGGAAGGCTGGCTCTGGCGCTAGCACTGACACCATCGGCAGGTCTATCACAATCATATACTCGAACTGATGCATTAGTTGGGATTGGAGCTGAGAATGTCAAACTGTCAAACGTATCAACTTCCTTAACCTGAAGATTTGAACAGCTATACAGGGCCACATTGGTAACTGCGCTTGATCGGGTGAGAAGCAGATCATTTCCTTTAGCGACTTTGATGGTGAGAGTTGGAGCAAAATTCTTATCAACATTTGCAATACGGACTTGAAATGAGAATGTATTCAATCCGGAGATGCTTTTTCCCAAAGGTACAACATTTTGACCGGTACCTGAAACTTCGGCAATTTTAAAAATATCTAAGGGTTGAATATCACCCAAAGTTCCTTGAATAGTTGGTCCAACAGGGTTACTAGTACCATCACTGCCACCACAACCGGCAAAAAACACCGAGCCAGACAAAATGGCACAAACACACAAGTAAATAAAACAACGTTTCATTATATCTCCTCCAAGGGAATAAAAAATTAAATTTTCTGAATAATAACCGACAATCTAAAGAGTTTGCCTTAATGAGTCAAGACTTTATTTGTCAATCATGGACATTTATTTTAATTAATGAGGTCATGTTACTTGGGTCAAAAATTTCAACGGTTGCTCCAGGTGGAATAGGCAAAGAAAAAGTCATGCTTGAAAATGGCCGAACCGCAAACAGATCAGTATTATTGTAGGCTAGAACAATAAGGTTTTGCTCAGGTTTTGACAAGGGAATTGATTTCGAAAATGTTTTCGGCCCATTATTTGTGTCAAAAGTTACTGTGGGTGAAAAGGTCGAATCAGCCAGACCAATTCGAATCAACATAAGTGAATGCATTTTATCAATCTGTTTTCCGAATGAAATAACCTGAACTGCGGTGTTAAAATTATCTGATTTGCAAACGTATTCATTTCCTAGCCTATCAGTACATAAGATTTCGTAATTGTAAGTTACATTAGAGGAAAGTTGATAAATGAATACCTGTTGGGAAGTTGAAAAAGCTTCTGATAGCTTTGAAGTATTTTCAGAAACGGAGTTCAACCCATATCGTACACGAACTTTAGCGGGAGCACTCGTGGAAAAAGTGAAACTTGCAGAGGTTCCCCCTGCTCCGAAGTAGATATTAGCCTGGTCGATTGCAATCTTAAGGGTTTTGAAAGTCCCCGAGTTTGATATACATTCATTTCCCAGGGAATCAATGCATCGGATTTCATACATGTACAAAGTGTTTGGCGTAAGTCGATCCAGAAGAATCTGTTGAAGCGTTCCACTGGCAGACAACTCTGCTGTGGTATTCTCAGTTACTGAATCCAAGCCATACAAAATACGCACTCGGGAAACAGCGCTCGTTGAAAAGGTGAAGTTACTTGTGTTTCCATCTATTCCGGGAGTGATGCCGAATTGGGAAACCTCTATTTTGGGAGTTTTGAAAGTTCCCTCGAGCGTAACTTCCTTCCCGGTGGAAATTTGTTTCCCAAGAATTGTAAAACCATAATTGGAATCAGCACCTGTTGTTTTAAGAACAACACTGTGTTTGTTACCAGCGGCAGTTTGAGGAACAATTAAACTTCTATCCGTGTTAATCCCGTATGAGATTGTACATTCACAGTCCAGGTTGGTTTCCCATTTTATTGTTACAATATGATCTGTAGTAAAGGAGGAATTTTGTAAGAATGTAACATCGGATATTACGAGGGGTGTAGGATCTGTTTGAGTGTCGGTTTGAAGGGCAGTTTGAGTAGTAGTTTGAGTAGTAGTTTGAGTATCTGTTTGAGCGAAAGTTGTAGTGGGGGGTTCAGTTGAAGTTTGAATGGCAGTTTGATTATTTGTTTGAGTACCAGTTTGATTGCTCGTCTGATTTCCTGTGTTATCTGAAACACGGAAATAAAAGAAACCTGTTTGTGAAGTATTT
This sequence comes from Candidatus Rifleibacteriota bacterium, assembly GCA_015233565.1. Lineage (GTDB taxonomy): Bacteria > Muiribacteriota > Ozemobacteria > Ozemobacterales > Ozemobacteraceae > JADFXM01. Next base: position 82,240 of record JADFXM010000028.1, on the reverse strand, counting down.
CCTGATTTATCTACTGAGGTTATCTGATAGGCATAGGAAGCAGTTCTTGACAAATCTGAAAGAGTGATGGAATGGCTTAAAGAAAATTGCAATTTCCCGGCAATGGTCTTTGGGTCATTAATTGTTTGAGATGGTAAACTCTGTTGTCCGTAAGTAATTGACGCCAGAGACATCTCATCGGTTATAAATGAAATAACCGCTGAATCAGCCGAAACCAATTCATTAACATTCGCAACAATTGGCCCTGTAACATCAATAGAATCTTTCAAAGTAAAAGTGTAATCCGGAGTAACGAATTTGTTTCCACTTGCATCTGTGGAGATAATTCGGTAATGATAAATTTTTTGTCCAGCAATCAAATCGTTAACATCAATTGAAAATGAGGCTTGAAGATTGTTGTTGATAGGAGTTTGAAAACCGTAGTTGGAAGAGAGCCCAAATTCAACGTACCCATAGGCCAATTTTGAGGAGTTCCAGTAAATGACCACCTCACAGTCACTTAAGGGTTTTGCAACTATGTCACTTATGGTCGGTAATGTCTTGTCAATTCCGGATGATGTTACAAATGCTTTGTCTGATGTTACCGCCCTTCCATTTGGGCTGTATACAACAATTCGATAGTGATAGGTCATATTACTGGAAAGGCTGGAAAGTGTAAATTGATGGCTTGTTTTGGAGGAGGCCTTCAAAACCGGATTTTGCTTGGTGATCTCATAATCTGTTGTTAAGCCATATTCAATTTCCGCTTCAAGGGGCTCACTGATAGAAAAAGAAATCACGCTTGAAGTATCAGACATTGAATTTTCACAGATGTTGGAAATGCTGGGAAGTTTTTGAATTATTGAAATATATTCGCTGAAAGGAACCTTTTGTTTAAGAGTTTCTTCCAAGGTTGATTCGGTCGGGATAACACCGGAAAGAACAGTTTGAATATTGTCAGCAATTTTTTCAATTGTATCCAGGGCCTTCGAGGCCATTTCAAGATTGAAGGAAGTACCATACTGGTTTCGTCCTTCTTTCATCAGTTGCGCAATAGCCATTGTACTACATGTAATGACTATTTCTTTGAGAATATTGGAATCGACAGAGATCTCTCCAATGTACGTAATGAGGGACAATTTCGCCCCGAAAGAATTTGTTTGCTGATTGGATGAAAGTTTGTGATTGATCTCGACCCGAAGATCATTTTGAACAGGAACATCCTTAAAAAAACAGGCTCCCTGGGGATCAATCGATACGGGGGAGCCGATCTGCTCGTCATTAGAATTTTTTAGAACAGCATTGAAATAGGAAGCAATCAATGCATATTTTTTTACCACCACGGAATCAATGCTGGAATCAACATTACTCCTTATTGAGGAGACTGGATGATCACCCTCAATCTCAAGGTTATCCGGATGAACCGCATTAACAACAGTTTGATCAATTTTAACTGCAACCTTCGCAGTATTATTAGTGGTAGCAACAATGGGAAGAATCGCAGATGAATTTCCTCTCCCACCCCCTCCTCCGCATCCAATAAAGGAAATACTCATCACAAAAAAAATAATAATTAAAGATACATGTATTTTCATTTTTTTACTGTTCTTTGCGAATAAGAGACTGTCGAAAAATCCCTTAAAATCCGCTTTTTTGTGAACCCACCCGATTTTTCCCTCCGCTTTCTCCCATCAACAGCGGGTCACATTGTACCAAATAAATTGTACCGAGATTTTTCGACAGCTTCAATAAGGGATGTCATGACATAAACTATTGAGCCGAAAAAAAACTTTTTTCTTCAATTATTAAAGGATTGAAACAATTGATTGCCAATCTGTTTAAATTTGTTTATTGCATCAAGAATTTCTCCCACTCCCCAAATGAAATGTACTTCTGAAACGTAAAACGCTTATTTCCAAAGTTTAAAAGGGAACATGGATTTGAAAGTCTTGTACCAATTTTGATTTGGGTAACTTATTTACTACGGGCATTAAGTCTGTCAGAAAAAAAGCAATTAAACTTTGTTGAGGCACAAAGCTATTTTGACAAGCTTTCGAATAACAAAAGTGCATGCTTTTGACTGAATATAATAAAGCTTTTCTGACAGACTTATTCAAAAAAATAATCAATTTTTGGTTAATTTTCCCATTCCGGATATCTTTTGATTCACTTTGGCGGGGTTTCCGAAGTAATCAACTGAACCGACTCCGGAAATTTCAGCATTCAACTCTTCAGAGGCATAAACTTTAGCGCTTCCGGCTCCGGACATAGAAACGTAGGATTTTTTGACCTTCAGGTCTTTTGCGTCAATTGATCCTGCCCCTGAGATGTTCAGATCAAATGCGTCGGTTTCACCTGTACAATTGACACTCCCTGCCCCGGAAATTGTCATTTTAAAAGCAGGATTTTTTATACCCGAAAGAGAAATTTTTCCAGCTCCCGAAAAACTGACATCCTTCAAATTTAAAGCTGTGATCGAAATTTTTACTGTTTTTGATGGCGAAATACTTTCCGTGGAATAAATCTTTAAAAGCCCGTTCGAAACTTCAGTCTTAATTAGGGGAAGCAAATTGTCATCTGTGTTTATTTCTAATTTTTGTTCGGGTTTTCCAGATTCAGCAGAAAGTTCATAGGCTCCACTGATTGCAATGGAATCAAAAGGATCCACTTTTCTCAAGTCATTCTTTTCATTTCCTGAGCCTTGAACTCCGGTAGAACAAGCGCAAATTCCAACGGTCAACAAACAAATTACCAGCAATGTAAAAAGCTTCATTTTTCCTCCATAAGCTATTTTAAAATTCCAAAAAAACATTTTCCCATTAAAATAAAGACTGAAGAGCAGATACTACCACAATTTCAATTAACTTGGTATAATTTCACATACAAAACTTGCATTGAAAAAAAATTAATCAAACGAAACTGAGATTTTTTGCGTTTATATGTTTATTAAAAAGAAAATAAAGCTTGGTTTTATTTTTTTGTAACTTTTTTATAAGAATGACACAAATAAAAAATATCATTTTTGAAATTGATTAGTGAGTATGACCCAGACCCTCGAATAATTGAGTTGATAGCTAGAATTAGATTTTGAGTATAAAGTATCAAAGTAGTACCAAAATAAAACTTATTTGGAGGTAGTTGTTGGAATGAGAAAATCTTATTTTTCATCGCTAGCAGTCGTTTCTGCTATTTTTCTTTCTTCTTATTGTTTGGGAGCTGAAAACTCCGTTAATCGCTGGTTGGTAAAATTTAAAACTGAAAAAACAGCTTTAAAAGAGGCATCCAGTCCTTCTCAAGTAATTCATGCGCTCCAGAACCAATTGGATGGTAATCTTGGGTTGCTCAATTCTCGTGTAACCTCGGATCTCCAAGCCACAAAGCTTTGGGTTGCAAATTCAATCGCCGTTACGGCCTCTTCCGAAAAAATAAAAGAAATTTCTTCTCTTCCCAATGTTGAAAGTGTCACTCCGGTAAGATTCCATAATTGGTTAAGCGATACCCGTGCTGAAGATGTAAAAGATGTTTCCCGTGGTCCGGTATGGGGTGTTGCAAAAATCCGAGCCCCCGAAGTATGGGACAAATACAAAATTGATGGAAGCGGAATAGTGGTAGGACATCTTGACAGTGGAGTAGATACCCATCATCCACTTTTGGCCGGAAAAGTTATTTCTTTTAAAGATTTCACGGCTAATCCTTCAAGTGAGCTTTCCGACGAGAATGGACATGGTACTCATACAGCTGGCACAATTTGTGCCACAGGTGGAGTTGGAGTCGCTCCCGGCGCGAAACTAATTGTCGGAAAAATATTTGACCAACACGGTAGTGCTTCCGACGAGCTAGTATTAAAAGCCATGCAATGGATTATGGATCCTGATGGAAACCCTGAAACAAATGATTTTCCAAAATTAGTAAGCAATTCATGGGGTGATAAACCATTGGATGAGACCCATCCAGAAGCCAAGGCTCTTTACGAAGCAGTACAAAGCTGGGTTGCTCTTGGAATTATTCCAATTTTCTCAGCCGGAAATGACGGCCCCTCAGGACATGTTGGCCGCCCCGCATGTTTTCCAAACACTTGGGCTGTAGCAGCCACAACAAACAGCGACGGACTTTCCTTTTTCAGTAGCATTGGGCCGTCCACTTGGAATGGTGCCACTTACACTAAACCTGATGTAGCTGCTCCTGGAAGTAAAGTTGTATCTTGTAAAGCAAACTCAACCGGTTTAGTTTCCATGGATGGCACTTCGATGGCCTGTCCACACGTTTCAGGTCTCGTTGCTCTGATGCTTCAAGCCAATCCAAAGCTTACCGTCAACGAAATTCGTGAAAAAGGCGAAGCCACAGTTGTTGACCTTGGCGCAACCGGAAAAGATAACAAGTTCGGTTCAGGAAGAATAGATTGTTTCGCTTGTATTTCCACTATCGTTCCTCAGACTCCTCCTCAAAACCTTTTGGAAGGTTATAAAATGGCTCTTGAAACTGAAAATTCCCTCACTTCCGGAAGCCCGGTTTCCCCACTTGCCGCTCCGATGGCAAGCTATCTTATGGAAAAAGCCAGAAGTTTTGACGAAGGCGAATTTTCTTTCCTCAAAAATATTTATTCCAACGATGCTTCCGTAAAAGGAATCTTGAATCAGATGAGTGTTGTTCGGAAATTCGATATGTTACAAAAGTAATATTTAAATGCATACTAGTTCCATTGAATAAGCTGTAAAACTTTTTTACGGATTAAGCCTGGGGGCTTAATCCGTTTTTTTTTACATAGAAGATTATCGCAAATGGCCAGATGACAAGTGCTGGGAAATAATTGATGGAGAGCCGTTCATGATGAACAGCCCAGGCTTGTCTCACCAGAATACCTTGCTCAATTTGGCGGTAGAACTGAAGTCTTTTTTCAAAGGGAAACTTTGTGAAGTTATACCAATTTCAATTAATTCGTTCATCCGATATATTTCGTGCTTCAGGTCTGTGTAAATAGGAGTTGGGCCTGACAGAAATGAATGCTTCAACCGTCCAGTAAGGGTTCCTTATTTACATGAAAATTCCGTGTTTTCTTGGAAAATATACCGATCCAGCTTCATTTCGATCAAATCAATGTTCTTGGGGTGATGCACATATTTTTTGGGATTGGTATTATTGTTGCACCATTCGACGTTTTATTCCCTGTACGAAATGAATCTCCGGATAAAGTAAAAACTGTTGTACAACCCGATATTTTGGTCGTTTGCGATAAGAAAAAATTAAATAAAGCTTTTTGTTTCGGTTTCCCTGATCTTGTAGTGGAAGTTCTTTCTCCCTCTGCAATGTCATACGACAATATTCGAAAACGTCGTTTATATGAACGAAACGGTATCAGGGAATTATGGATAATTCACCCCGAAGAAGCTATCTTGTGTTTATATTTCCGGGATAAATCAGGGATTTACCAAATTAAAGAAATCTATGGTTATGATGATTGCCTCGAATCAACCATTTTCCCAGGCTTGAAAATCGAGCTCTCAAAGGTTCTTCCCCAACCTCCGGTAAAAGAAATTTGTGAGCCTCCTGTGAAATATGCGACCCGATTGATAGATACATTCTAGAAAGTTTTCATTAACATTTTCAAGGGTCTTTTAAAAAACTAAAAAACATTCCGCTACGAAATACAAGTTACCTTGCCTGATTCGTAGCGGAATGTTTGCTGATATTCTTAATTAAAACCGATCAATATTTTGGGATTGTAACTGTAGTATTTCCATTAAAAGGATTGCTACCGGTAGAATATGGATTCTGCTGGCTTACACTTTGCTGGTAAGCATTTAAATCGGCTAAACATTTTTGGTAATTCACTTGGGATTGTTGTGCTGCAGCGATATTTCCTTGGGCGGAGTAAAAATCAATCAGATGTTTGTTTGCTTCAACCGCAGATTGTTTTGCCAAGAGCTGATTTCCCGCTTGGCTTGCTTGCATGAAAGTGTTGTTAGATGCAAGATATTGGTTATAGAAATTTTGAGCGGTTGGATTAGTCGGTGCTACTGGGTTGTAGCCAGGGGCTCCTGCAGTGGTATTTGAATTTGGGGCCCACCCGGTTGGGGCTTGCCAGATGGAGCTCGGATTCGTTTGATTCGTTGGATAGGTGGTAGTGTTGGTATTATAACCCGTGTTAACGCCATTATTATAGGTTGGGGTTTGGGAACTCCCACTATTAAAAAATTTGCCTAATAAATTTCCGATGAATCCACCACCTACTATTCCTGCTACTCTATTTCCTGAGCCTCCTATAAGTCCTCCGGCGATAGCCCCTAAAAGAGTGCTTCCCATTCCCCAATTCATAAATGTATTACCGAGAAAATAGCCGGCTATTCCTGTCAGGACCTTACCTAAACCGCCAAACCCACAGGCTGAACCAAGTGCATATCCAGCTATTCCGGAGATGATAGGGCCTAGGCTGGAAAAAATAGACGATTGTTGGGCTTTCAAAGGAATGTTTGCAAAAAACGAGAAAATAATTGAGAACATGAGCAAGAAGAAAATTCCCTGTCTTCTTTTTATATTTAAGAGCATCACTGTGATCCTCCTTTTAAAATCCCGGAATGATTCCTTACCAATTAACTCTATTATAATTGGAAACTACAAAATGCGCAAATAGAACTAAACAATAAGGAAAAGACACAAAAAGACATAATTTCCTGCATTACAAGAAGGTTTTCTAACATATTCCTGTCAAGTTTGTTAGAAATATCTCACTTTTTTTTAATCTGCATAATTTTTTTATAAAAACTTTCTTAAAATGTACGGTCACCAAAAATGTAAAGAACTGCAAAGAAGTCTCCAAGCCACTGTAGTAAAAGTCTTTAATGGAAAACAATGAAATTTCCTCTTGACACGTTATTACAATTCAAGTAAAATCACGCCGGTAAAAGCCGAATGTCTTTTAAGTTTACATAATCAATTTTTTGAAACCCAAATTGCTAGGGAAATCCCAAAAAATGAACCCTAATTTTAATTTTTCCCTGTACTCCAAATGGATTACGATTTGTTTGTTTTTTTTTGTTTTTACAGGACCCATACTTTTTGCTGATGATGTGGAACCAGCTTCCATGGCGCTTTCTTTAACTGACGCGCTAAAAATAGCACTTGAACAAAGTCCCTCAATTCACGAATCAATTCTGGGAATAGCAAAAACCCAGGCTGACAGGAAAATCGCTAAATCAGCTCTTAAACCCTCGTTGAATGCCAATGTTTTCCAGCAACGGGAAAAATTAAATTACGATACTTTTTTAGGAACTCCAGGAGAAAATGGAGCGTACATTGTAGGTCCTTATACTTGGGGAAGATTAGGCGTTTCAGCGAATGTTCCTCTTTTTGATTTAACCTTATGGAATCGTTGGAAAGCGACAGAACACATTGAAAATTCCGCTAAAGCAAAAGCCAGAATGGCCCGTGAGTCAATTTGCGCCCTTGTAGTAGGACAATATTTAGGAGCGCAGAGGGCCGCCGAATCAGTTAAAGCTGCTCAAAGTCGCGTTGAATTGGCGGAAACTCTTGAAAAGATTGCCAGCGACCAACAGAAAAATAATGTTGGAACGAAAATTGACACGCTTCGAGCTGGTGTACAACTCAGAAATGAGCGACAACGGCTTATTAGATCTCAAGCACAACTTCAAATCGCAATATTTGGGCTGGTCAAACTTCTTAATCTGGAACCTTCTACCAAGTTAGAACTTACAGACCCTCTTTCAACACCTGATCTTCCACAATTTAATTTTCATAATGCCTGCGAATTCAGCTTTAAGCAACGCCCTGAGCTTTCCTCACTGGATTTCCAGGAAAAAGCCACTTTAAGGGCGAAAAAATCAGCCCAAAGTCAACGGCTTCCCTCTTTGGTTCTTGCCGGGTCCTATATTTCCACGGGACTATTTCATCAGGCATTTGTTCCCGTAGGGGAAATTTCTTTGGGCCTACAAATGCCCGTCTTCAATGGTGGGCGAATTTCTGCCGAGGTAAAGAAAACTTCAATAGACTTGAATCAAATTCGTGAAGAAAAAAGGGACCTTAAAGCACAGGTTTGTTTTGAAATCCAGGTTGCCGAAACGGAAATTGAAACTTCACAATCGGAAGTGGAAGTCGCTTCCGAAGCGGTGTCACTGGCCAGCGACGAACTAGTACAGGCTAGACACCGTTTTGAAGCCGGAATCACAAGTAATATAGATGTTGTAAATGCACAAGATGAGTTTGCTCGTGCTACTGATAACAAAATCGATGCTCTTTTTCATCTGAATCAGGCTCGCGCAAATTTGGCAAAAGCCCTGGGATGGCTTGAACCGCTTTTTCTTGACAAGGGAGACACAGATGACGGAAAAACCCGCCGCGACGAATTCTTCGGTCGTAAAACAGAAACCTCGAAATAAGGGATTTGCCCTTGCGGCAATTTTCCTAATTGTATTTTCAACTTTAATCGGCTATGGTCTTTATAACTATTACCGGGATCGAATCACGACTGACGATGCTCAGATTGACGGGCATTTGGTGACTATTTCAGCAAAAGTATACGGAAGTGTCGAAAAGGTTTTTATTGTTGATAATCAATCAGTTCAAGCTGGTGACACATTAGTTCAGATAGATCCCCGAGATCTCCAGGCAAAGGTAAATCAAGCCAGTGCATCTCTTGACCAGGTTTTCGCTGTTTTTAATAAAGTTAAAATAGCCCCTGACAAAGCTGAGACGGTTTTATCCCGGGCAATAGCCTCGCTTAGTCGGGCCAAATTTACACAGGCAAAGTTTCAAGCTCAATTGGAAGGGGCCACATCAGAATTAACCAAGAGTAAAGTTTCTTTCCAACAGGCCAAAAGCTCAGATTTAAAAGTTGCTGAAGCGAATGTCGAATCCCGCAAAGCAGTATATGAAAAAGCGAAAAGCGATTTGAGTCGAATGAAACCTTTGGCAGACCGTCAGGAAATTTCCAAGCAGCAATTAGACTCATATGAGACTGCTGCTGAAGTTGCTGAAAGTGATCTGAAAGCTGCCCAGCGTCGTTTGGCGAGTGCAAAACAAGAAGCTGAAATTCGCGGTAGCGGTATAAATTCACAGCAAGCAAAAATATCTCAAGCGGAAGCCGAAGTTGAACAAGCGAAAGCTGAAGTTGAACAAGCAAAAGCTGACGTTGACCAGGCAAAAGTTGGAATTGAGCAAGCCAAAGCTGAAGTGGAACAGGCAAAAGCTGAAATTGAGCAGGCCAAAGTTAATCTTGACGCTCTTTTACTTCAATTAAGTTATACAACAATTAAAGCACCTGTCGATGGCTATGTCACCGCAAGAACAGTTGAAGTCGGCCAGAACATCCAACCTGGACAGGGCCTTATGGTATTAGTTTCCCCCAATCATGTTTGGGTCACAGCAAACTTTAAAGAAACCCAACTCCGTGATGTTCGTCCAGGCCAACTAGCTGAGGTTTACGTTGACTTAAGCGGAACGACTCTTCATGGCAAGGTCGATTCAATTTCAGGAGCAACCGGAGCCAGAATGAGCCTTCTTCCCCCTGAAAATGCCATAGGAAATTTCGTAAAAGTGGTTCAGCGTATTCCAGTAAAAATTATTCTGGATCCGGCTGAAATTCAGAAAGAGGTTCTACGTCCGGGAATGAACGTAGATACCACCATTTTCGTCTCAGATAGTAAAACGCATTCCTGATGGATTCCCAGCCTTTAAAATCCGGGAATCCTTGGCCGATTGCTTTTGCGGTTGGAATTGCCGTATTTATGGTCGTATTGGACACGAGCGTTGCGAACGTTTCTCTTCCCTATATTGCCGGAAATCTTTCTGCTAGTATTGATGAATCAACCTGGGTTCTCACATCCTTTCTTGTTGCTAACGCCATTGTTCTTCCGCTAGGAGGCTATTTTTCAGGGATTTTCGGAAGAAAACGCTTCTATATGGCAGGAATTTTATGTTTTACTATTTCAAGCGTTTTGTGTGGAATGGCACCATCTCTAAATTGGCTGATAATTTTCCGTATTTTTCAAGGATTCGGAGGGGGGATTTTGCAACCAACTTCCCAAGCCATTCTCGTAGAGTCTTTTCCTCACGAAAAAAGAGGAATGGCAATGGCAATGATGGGGATTGCGACTGTCTTTGCACCAATCATCGGACCAGTGTTGGGCGGTTGGATAACTGAAAATTACAGCTGGCACTGGATTTTTTTTATCAATGTACCACCTGGAATACTTTCACTGATTTTGATTTCAATTTTAGTTCATGACCCCCCGAGTTTTAAGCGATTTGATCTGTCCAAGGGATTTAAAGTTGATTATCTCGGTATTGGGATGCTTGCACTGGGCCTTGCCTCTCTTGAATATGCTCTCGATGAAGGACAACGCCACGACTGGTTCGCGTCCAATCTTATTATTGTTTCCATGGCGGTAGGAATTATTGCTTTGATTGTTGTAATCTTCCACGAACTTCGCTTGGAAAATCCAGTCCTTGATTTACGACTAATGAAAGATCGTAATTTTTCCGTAAGCATGCTGTTTCTCTACGTGTTAGGTTTTGCACTTTACGGAAGCCTTTCCTTGCTCCCAATCTTTTTACAGACTTTGTTAGGATATTCGGCCATTCAAAGCGGATGGGTTTTGAGCCCGGGAGGGATGATAATCCTCGTGATGATGCCAATTGTTGCACTCCTTATGAAGAAACTGGACAATCGATTTATGATTGCTTTTGGTTATTTTTTCTGTTTCCTGGGACTATATTGGATGGCACAATTTAATTTGCAGGTTGATTACAAAACTTGCATGTTGGCAAGAGTTGTACAATGCTTCGGATTGGCTTTTCTTTTCGTTCCCATTAATGTCATGGCATTTCAAAATGTTCCTCCAGACAAAATCGGTTATGCTTCCGGTCTCCTTAATCTTGTAAGAAATTACGGAGGAAGTACCGGGATTGCACTTATAACGACCCTCCTTTCCCGTCGGACTCAGCTTCACCAGGTTTACTTATCCGGGAACTTGACTTCGGTAAGCATTCCTTACAGAAATTTTCTTGCACGGGGAACAGGCCTTATGATGGCTCATGGGACCTCTATGGCAGATTCCTTGCACAAAGCCCAAGGATTGTCCTACATGAATTTATTGCGACAATCCGGAATGATGTCTTTTGCGGATGTTTTCTGGGGAATCAGCCTTCTTTGCATTTTCAGCGTTCCATTGCTTTTCCTGGTTCAGATCAAAAAGGGTGCGGCAGTAGCTCCCGTTGTTGTTTCCGAATAAAATGTCCTATCAAATTTCGCCAATGAAATTGTTACTTTGTACTGGGTTCACCAATAAACGTTTTTGATATTTTGTTGTAATATGGTTTTCTGAGATGGGAGGATTTTGTGCTATTACACGAGATTTTGAATGCTTCAATCATGAAAGGCGCTTCTGATATCATTATCACGACAGGCAAACCTGCTATGTTCAGATTAAATGGACAACTTGTCTCTGAAGGAACTGATAACCTGGTTGCACAAAGTGCCCAGGATTTAATTTACTCAATTCTTTCTGAAGAGCAAAAAAAGACGTTCGAATCTGGAAATGAACTTGATTTATCTATAACCCTGCCAAACTCCGGTCGATTTCGGGTAAACGTTTTCAGACAACAAGGTCACGTCGGAGCAGCCTTCCGGCCTATAATGAGCAAAATGCCGACCCTTGAGGAACTACAATTGCCACCAGTTGCAGCTCAATTTGCCTCTTTTCCCTCAGGCCTTGTTTGCATAACAGGTCCCACGGGGAGCGGTAAATCGACTACCCTTGCAGCAATGGTCAATTACATCAACAAAACCAGACGTTGTCATATCATAACAATTGAAGACCCGATCGAATTTGTGCATACCCACAATTTATCGGTGATTCAGCAACGTGAAATCGGGCGGGACACATCAGATTTCAAGACAGCACTTAAATACGTTCTTCGCCAGTGTCCAGATGTAATACTTGTTGGTGAAATGCGTGACCTGGAAACAATTGCTGCGGCTATTACAATAGCTGAAACAGGACACCTTGTACTTTCAACCCTTCACACCCAATCAGCCGCCAAAACAATCGACCGAATAATTGATGTTTTCCCCCCGTATCAACAACATCAGATCAGAGCACAACTTGCATCCACACTTAAAGGGGTCCTGTCCCAGATACTTCTTCCCAGAGCTGATGGAAAAGGGCGTGTTGCAGCACGCGAAATAATGGTTGTCACACCCGGAATTGGAAATCTGATTCGCGATGAAAAAACATTTCAAATCCCAACTGCGATTCAAACCGGGGCCGCCCTCGGAATGCAGAGCATGGATCAATGCCTCAATCAATTAAGAATGACGGGCGCCATAACTCAAGAAATTTACCAGGCACGTCTTTCTAATCCTCCCAACCCTGTTCAGACCCCGAAGGCCTATTGAAAGAAAATCAATGTCAATAACAATTGAAACCCTTAAATCTATTCAAATATTTTCTTCCCTTCCCGAAGAACATCTTACGAACCTCCTTCCAATTTGTTCTGAAATGTGTATTGAGAAAATCGAAACAATTATCTTCAAAGATGGCGATCCCGGAGACGCATTGTTTATAATCCTTTCAGGGTTGGTTGAAATAGTTAAGCCAGTCGAAAACCAGGCTGGAAGTTCAAAAAGCCTTGCAAAACTGCCATCCGGAACTTTTTTCGGGGAAATGGCACTTCTGACAGGCGAACCTCGTTCCGCAACCGCTATTGCTCATTCAACCAATTTGCAAATGATCAAGATTCTCAGGCCGGAATTTTTAAATTTAATGGCAAAATACCCCGATCTTGCGGCTAAAATTCTTGGTGCACTTTTCTCTGTCATTTCGGAGCGACTTAGATCAGCAAATCTTGAAGTAGTAACGCTTTACGAGACTGGTCGGATTATCAGTTCCACTCGAAACCCTTCGGAGGTTTCAAAAAAGGTTCTCGACCGCATGGTTTGCACACTAAACGCCCAACAGGGAAGAGTCTTTTTGTGGAATGAATATATCGATTGTTTTGAATGTTCAGCTTCTTTTCCTGAAAACATTGAATTTTTCCCGCTTACGATTAACACGCCAGCAGCTCTTTTTTTTCAAGAACTGGGAGAAGCTTTACTAATAAATGAACCCTTCAAGGAATCCGCTACCATTGACGAAGTCTGTTTGAATGGTTTTAAAAGTGGTTCTATTCTAATTTCTCCGCTTGTTGATCAAAAGAAAACAGCGGGCGTGATATTGCTGGCCCATTCCCAACCGGGCTTTTTCAAACTTCCGAACCTGACTCTTCTTCAGGGAGTCTCGGGGCAAGTCAGCCAGGCCCTCCTAAGTGGACGCCTTCTTCAAGAGAATGAATCCAGGCGTAGGTATAACCAAGTCTATGTAAGAGCTGACTTGTAATCCTATTTTTTCTTGTATTCAAGTATCTTTCCGTCCGGCAACTTGGCTATTAGCTCGGCAGGTGAAATGTTTAAACCTTCGAAGGAAAACTCTTTTTCCGAGAAATTGGCAATCAGCTCAAGACCTCCTTCAAATCGCGTTCTTTGGATTAAGCGATTTTCATCAAAGCAGTCGAAAGCCAGGAGCCGAGAATCCCCGAATTTCCGGTGAAGAGGGGAGTAAAATTTATAGTTGGCCAAGATTCCTTCCGCATTTTTTGCAATCCGGTCTCTATTAAGGTTGTAAAGAGGCGCTGTAAGATAAAGCATTTGAAAAAGTTCGGATCTGCGTTCCATATCTGAAAACTTCAGGGGATCAGCGCCCCAGTGGTTCGTGATGACAAGTGAGTCGTGAAAAGCTGCTTCGAAAAGTGGGAGACGAGTTGCTGGGTCGAAGTAGCGTCTGATAGAAGAGGGCTTCAGTGGCATCGGCTTGAATTGTATATCAGGTGCTTCCGGAGGCCAGTAGCTACCTTGAAAAAATGGGGAGGTTTTCTTCTTATAATCTGGTTCTTCCCAGCTGAACACTGGGCCAAAAAGTCCCTCTGAGACCAAAATTGAGGGTGCTATAAGGGCATCTCCGCCTTCTGATCCAACGATTAGTCCCTTCTCTTTCGCCAGCCAACAGAGCCGGTTCCTTCGGGCTTCAGCTGCTTCCTCTGATGTCGAGGGATGGAGAGGGTTGTAGTCCTCATAGATTTCACCTGCTGCATCGCAGTCGATAAAATAGAATGACAGTGGAGCTTGGGCAAGATTCTTGTTTACACGCTGTATGAAAAAGGGCTGCGCAGCAATTGGACTCAACATTCTGCCCTTGCCATGGTATCCTTTGTAGTAGCTTCCATCAGATTTCATGATTGAACCTGTCTCGAAAAGTTCCTGAGTGAATTGGGAAGTTTCCCAGCTCTCATCTGTTCCCCAGATCGATTTGGGGTGAATCCCGTTGTAGGAATCGTAAATTCCGAAAAGGAAACCGGAGTCCGAGGCAAACTTCGCCGTCGCAAGATAAATTGGGCCTGTTCCTATTCCCGGAAGGGTAAGCCTCGCTCGGTCGATACCCAAAGCTTTTAATTCGTTGATACAACCTGGTGAGCAACCTTCCCCCCAATTTTGGGGCGATTGAAGAAAATCAGAATACTTGGAATAAAGCTCCTCAGCGGTGATTTTGGAAAGAACAGCATCAAGGCCACGCACGATGCAAGTTTTTGCATAGGCCCCCGCATACTCGTCCTTTGTAAAAGCTGCGACGGAATCTTTACTTTCCTTGTCCATCAGGGCTAATACATGTTGGCTAAACTCAGAATTATCAGAAATCTTTCGCGCGAGCGCGGAGAAAGATTTGATGTCATGAACAGATATCTTCTTGTTTCCCCAGAGGTAAGCGTGCAAGGCGCCGAGGAGTCGGTCCTTAGAACCGGCTGGAAGATCAGCGAACTTGTCTTTCATAGTTCTAAACAAGCCAGCTTTTTGAAGGCGGTCACGGAGGAGAAAAGCGGGAAGAAGAGGTTCAATTCGATCGGAAATTTTTACCGAAAGTCGGTGCAACTCAGCTCCTTTACGGCATAAAAAATTTTGCTTGAGCCCAAAGGAAATTTTATCCATAGCGATGCTATTTCGGTATGGCGTTTCGGTAACCCAGGCGACCGTTCCACTCCCGTTCGTCCAGCCCCAGAGAGGCAGCCCCGAACCTAGTTCATGTGCATCCCCCTCAGCGAAATCCTTCATCCAGCCAGAGTCGGTAACCGGAATATAACGACCATCACGAAACGGCCAAATCAGAAAACTAGTCTCGGTCAGAGGAATTGAAGGCCAGTTAAGCTTACCAGGTTTTTGCCTCTCAATTTCAAAGTCCAGTTCGGAACCATCGAAGGTAACTAAGATCTTATTCCCACGCTTTGCCTGATTTATGATTGCTTTTGTCGAGCCGTTGAGTTCAACTGTCACATCCGAATCGACGTCTGCATCTATACCGCTGGAAATTAGCCTCGATGAACCTTTTGGCCCTTTGTACCATATCTCTAACGAAGAAGGAACGATAGAGATTTCTGTTCCTCCTTGCGAAAGGAGAATGGGAGCCGAGCCAGCAAAGCTCGCAGTAGAAAAAGTTAAAAACAATCCCAGTAGGACTGAAAAGCGCATTTGAACTCCTTATATGGACGTCTATTTCAAAATGAATCGTTCCTTTTCTGTTTTTCTTCTTGTTGAAGAAGGGCCTCCAAATTTTTCTAAAATCAGTCTCAGAGGCTGTGAATTTTTTTTGATAATTCCTGAAAAGACCACACTTGAAAAGATCATAAACAAACGATTCGGATATTTTTCACTTCCATTTGGAACAAAAATTTCAGACCTTCTTAAAGGCTTCGCGTGGCGATAATGTTGGAGCCGGTTCCAAACAGATCTTTTACAAGAATTTTCCCCATTTTTACAGGACTGTTTACTTCCAGGCTGTTGATAATTTTCATGCATTCCATAATTTTTGCCTTGGGAATGGGTTTATCGGTACGAACGGGCAAACGTGGAAGTAAGGCACCGGTTATTTTAACAGTCGAAGTGACCATTCGGGTTGGGTCAGTAACTTCTTTTATTGCGTATTCAACCCCACGTTTGCAGGTATTCCCATCTATTTTGTATCCTTGAGGGCTTTTTTCATCTTTTACAAGAGTCAAACGACATCCCATGGGGCAGCTAATGCAGACCAACTGATGTATATTATCTGTTTGTACCATTTTCAATGTCCTCCTGCAACAACTTCAACTGAAACGCTTTTCAGTCCCGGACGGGAAATTTCATCCGGATTAAGGATGACTTGCTCCATTTCTCCTGGTGCAAGGTGGTTTTTTCTAATTCTTCTGATTTCTGTACCATCACCTTTAACAACTAATTCTGCTTTATGATAGACTTTCTTAACACGCATCATCATGGTCAAAACTTTATCAATATTAGCAGGTCGGACAATATGGGGGACAATATAACTGATTCCCTCACCTGCATTTGTTTGAAAACTGGTTGTTTCTTCCTTTAATGTTTTTTTAACGAAATGAGCAGCATATTTTCCTGCCCTGCGGCTTTCTTCAGTAACCCGGTCTACGAGATCATGGACGTGAACGACATTCCCACATGCAAATATTCCGGGAATACTTGTTTCCATGGCTTCGTTAACTCTGGGTCCATTGGTTCTGGGATCAATAACAATTCCGGCGCCACGAGTTAACTCGTTTTCCGGAATTAATCCAACTGACAGCAATAGGGTATCACATTCGTATTCTTTTTCAGTTCCAGGGATGGGTTTGAAAGATTCATCAACCTGGGAAATTACGACCCCCTCTACGCGGTCTTTTCCTCTAACTTCTGTCACTGTGTGGCTAAGATATAATGGAATGTCGTAATCATGAAGACATTGTACAATATTTCGAGTTAGCCCGCTGGAGAATGGCATTAATTCTGCTACGGCAAGAACTTTTGCACCTTCCAGAGTCATTCGTCTTGACATAATCAAGCCGATGTCACCAGAACCCAGTACAACAATTCTTTTTCCGACCATGTAGCCTTCCATATTCAGGTATCGCTGTGCTGAACCAGCATTCATGACACCAGCCGGTCGGGTACCCGGAATGGCAATTGCCCCACGAGTGCGTTCCCTGCAACCCATGCATAAAATCACCGCTTGAGCTTTTATTTCAGAATATCCATTTTTTGAGTTCATGATACGAAGTTCATGATTAGAAGTAAGCTCCAACACCATTGTGTCAAGGAGATAGACAATTCCAAGGTCTTTTAATTCATTGATAAAACGTTCGGCATATTCGGGGCCGGTCAGTTCTTCCTTGAAGACATGGAGACCAAAACCGTTATGAATACATTGTTGAAGTATTCCTCCCAATTCTCGGTCCCGCTCTATGACGAGAATGGATTCCACACCATTTTTTCGGGCTTCAATTGCAGCCGCCAATCCTGCCGGTCCTCCGCCTATTACTACAACATCATATTGCTGCATACCGCCACCCCTTTATTATTCTAATAACGTTAAGGTTCACACTTAATTTGCGGAGCTGATCACAAATTTTGGAATTGTTTTTTCCTCGTATTGCAAGAACCTGAACTCATTTGTGCCACCTCAAACAAAACGAACCGATTTGTTTTTTTTAATAGATGATTCCAAGAACAGATTTCTTAAGAAGATAAATTGTTATTTTTCCTAAATAGATAATTAGAATATCAGTTCCCGAGTGCTCAAGGACTGTAATTGTTCATCAAGAAAGGTAATCTTTGGTTTTGCCTAATAGAATCTGTGAGCCTATACCTTCCTGTAGGATATTCAAAGGATTACAACCCAATTCTCTTTGCAGAATTTCAAGAACCCGAGGGCCGCAAAAACCGCCTTGACAGCGCCCAGCTCCAGGTCGAACACGTCGTTTTATTCCGTTTAAAGTTATTCCCCCAACTTTTCGGTGAATTGCATCCACAATCTCTCCTTCAGTTATCATTTCACAGCGACAGATTACCCGTCCATATCGTGGATCTATTTTAATCAATGCCTGCTTCTCATCAACCGAAAGTTCCATAAATTTGATTCTTAATCGTCGCTTGGGTTGAAATTTTTTATTTGCACCAGGTTTGAGTCTGTCAGATATCCAATTGACAACATGTTCAGCAATTGCTGGTGTAGATGAAAGGCCAGGAGATTGGATTCCCGCGACATTAAAAAATCCCGAAACTTGAGGAGATTCACGGATAATAAAATCTCCTCCTGTAGCTTCGGCCCTTAAACCGGCAAAGGTGGTAATATTGTCCCTGAAAGGAATATTCCGACACAGTTTCGCCACTTCCCGTTTAACAAAATTTAAACGGTCGAAAGTGGTCTCAACTGCTTCTTTTTTTGATGGATCAAGGTCTTCGGAATCCGGACCGAGGAGAATATTATGATTTACAGTGGGTACTACAAGAACCCCTTTTCCCAAAATTGATGGGCAGGGAAATAAGATGTGCTTTACAAGTCCATGAGCTGTTTTATCGAGAAGAAAATACTGGCCCCTACGTGGTTGAATTTTAAATTCAGGACTTTTGGTGACCATCCCATATATGAAATCAGCATAAACACCGGCGCAATTGATAACCAATTTGCTTTCTATTGATTTTTTTCCATCAGTAACTACAAATCCCGTGTCATTCTTTGTGATCTTTGTAACATTAAAGTTCAGGATAAGCTCGGCACCGTTTTCTACCGCATTTTCAGCACAAGCGATGGCCAATTCCCAAGGTTCAATAATTCCTGCGGAGGGCGCAAAAAGAGCGCCAAAATTATCAGGGTTGGCATTTGGTTCAATATTCAAAACTTCTTCACGGGTCAATATTTTTAAGCCAGGAACACCAAGTTTTTCCCCATTTTCTTTTAAACCTTGTAAGGTTTGGGCGTCCTCTGAACGAAGTGCCAGCACTAATGACCCAACTCGATCAAAAGGCACCTCAAGCTCACGGCAGAGGATGTCGAACATCGGGTTCCCCTTGGCGTTGAACTGCCCTTTCAAGGTATCTGCATCTGCACCGTAACCGGCATGAATAATAGCACTATTGGCTTTGCTGGTACCACATGCAACATCATTTGCACGTTCAACAATTGTAACTTTCAAATCATAACGCATTAAGCTCCGGGCAATAGCTGTTCCGATAACCCCAGCGCCAATTATTAGTACATCACTCATTATCCATATTCCTCCCGGTTATGCATTCAAACAAGAACATTATAAAGAAAAAGTTAAAAAATTAAAAGAACTTATATTTATCTGACAGAAATGAATTTTTCAACCATCCAGTAAGGGATCCTTATTTTCCCGAAAATTTCGTTTTTTCTTGGAGGATAAAGCGATCCCTTTTCATTTTGGTCAAATCAAAGTCCTTGGGGAAGTGCACGTATTTTTTGGGATTGGTATAACTTATTTTTCTTCCCAGCCTTTGGCCCGTTCTACTGCTTTTTTCCAACCTTTGTACAGTTTATCCCGGGTTTTATCATCAATGTTTTTTTTGAACAACCTGTCGACCGCCCAGTTTTTCTTAATCTCTTCTTTGGAATCCCAGAATCCAACAGCTAAACCAGCCAGGTAAGCGGCCCCAAGTGCAGTAGTTTCGGTGACTTTCGGACGTGCGACATCGACGCCAAGAATTTCTGCCTGAAATTGCATCAAAAAATTGTTGGCGGTGGCTCCTCCGTCTACTTTCAGGGTGGCCAACCTGATTTGGGAATCTTCCTGCATGGCTTCTATAACATCTCTTGTTTGATAAGCGATGGATTCAAGAGTCGCCCTGATGATATGATTTTTGTTAGCCCCGCGAGTAAGCCCGACAATAACTCCGCGGGCATACATGTCCCAATATGGGGCACCTAACCCGGCAAATGCTGGAACCATGTACACACCGTTTGTATTCTCAACTCGGGAAGCAAATTCCTCACTTTCAGCAGCGTTTGCAATCAGTTTCATTTCATCGCGTAACCATTGAACGGAAGCGCCACCAATAAAAATGGACCCTTCCAGTGCGTATTCAACTTTTCCATCCACTCCCCATGCAATAGTTGTTAAAAGCCCATTTTTGGAGGGGATCATTTTTTTCCCGGTGTTCATCAGCATAAAGCAGCCAGTTCCATAAGTGTTCTTGGCCATTCCGGGTTCAAAACACGCTTGCCCAAATAATGCAGCCTGCTGGTCGCCCGCAATTCCGGAAATCGGAATCATCGCGCCTCCAAATGTACTTTCGTCGGTGTGTCCATAAATTTCCGAAGATTGCCGTACTTCAGGAAGCATTGATTTTGGAATTCTCAATTCCGAAAGAATTTTTTCGTCCCATTTAAGTTCTTTTATGTTGTAAAGGAGTGTTCTGGAGGCATTACTGTAGTCCGTAACATGAACTTTTCCACGAGTAAGATGCCAGATGAGCCAGGTATCAATTGTTCCAAAAAGCAGATCGCCTGATTCAGCTTTTTTTCTTGCTCCTTCCACGTTGTCCAGGAGCCATTTTATTTTTGTCCCGGAAAAATAGGCGTCAACAACCAAACCAGTGTTTTGGCGAATGTATCCCTCCAAACCACGTGCTTTAAGATCATCACAAATCGATGCGGTGCGCCGGCATTGCCAAACGATGGCATTATAAACTGGTTTTCCGGTTTTTTTGTCCCAGATAACCGTTGTTTCACGCTGGTTTGTAATGCCAATTCCAGCAATTTCTTTGGGGTCAGCACCAAAACTTTCCAATACTTCCCGGGCAACTCCGGATTGGCTACCCCAGATCTCCATGGGGTCATGTTCAACCCATCCTGCTTTTGGATAAATTTGCTGAAATTCTTTTTGAGCAGTTTTCAGGATTGCACCATTCCGGTCAAAAAGAATTGCACGTGAGCTGGTAGTTCCCTGGTCAAGAGCTAAAATGTAATTTTTTTTCATGTTCTTTCCTTCCGGATAATTCATCCGTAAACAAGCTTGTACGTTAGCGCTGCAGTAATGGCCCCGCAGACCGGGGAAACAACTGGAACCCACGCATAGGACCAATCGGAGTCTCCCTTGTTTGAAATTGGAAGCAAAAAATGCATTATGCGAGGACCCAGATCACGAGCTGGATTAAGGGCGTAGCCGGTCGGTCCCCCAAAGGATAATCCAAGACCTAAAATCAGAAGGCCAACTGCCATAGGATTCAAACCTTCGGTGAATTTGGTAACTCCAATTGCAAGAATCACAAAAAGAAGGATAAAGGTAGCAATAAATTCCGTGATAAAATTGGAAACAATATTTCTGATTGCAGGGCCAGTTGAAAAGACTGCAATCTTGGCACCTTTGTCTTCAGTTGCCTCGAAATGATCTTTATAGGACAACCAGACCAAAGTGGCACCAATCATCGCTCCCAGAAATTGTGCCAAAATGTACAAGGGAACTTTGGCCCATTCAAATTTGCCAATAACAGCAAGCCCGATAGTTACGGCTGGATTCAAGTGCGCACCGCTAACCGGGCCTGATGCAAATATCCCTAAGGTAACGCCGATTGCCCAGGCAACAGTGATAACGATCCAACCGGAATTGTTGGACTTCGTCTTGTTAAGTACAACTCCTGCAACAGAACCGCATCCAAATAAAAGAATGATTGCGGTCCCTATCAACTCTCCCATAAAAGCTGACATGTTCCATTTTTCTCCTTTCCCTTGAAAGCAAAGTATATCAATTCTCACCATTCATTATTGATTTAGTGAGATTTTCCATTGGAAATAGCCATTAATCGTGGATAAAACCACCACCGACCTTGTCGGTCGCTTTTGGGGAGAAGCACTACGGGCAATGCCCTTCGCGTTATCCCTGGGATATGGCATTTATACCAATTATTATTAATCCATAGGTATGCTTAAATCCTCCAAAAAAAGATTTTCCATAAAATCATTGGAAAGCGTTGGACGTTTTTCTGAATATTCAATTTTTTTCGAAAAAGGTTGCTTCATCGTCTTTGGCTCCCAACGTTGTCGGAAAATTTCTTCAGCAGCCAAGAAGATTGAAACCCACGAACTAATTATGAATGGTATTATAGGCATTGCATGACATTAACAATTTTTCGATTTTTCTACAATCCCACTCAGAAACGCTCACCACCAATGTTGGTTCGCGATCTACTTGGGACCTCCCATCCCCATACCCCACCACTGCCTACGTCAGTGGATTTGAGCTATATTTAGTTTTCGATTTTTTTCTGATTTTTCCTGCCTTGTTATTAATTTAGTGGTCTTTATATTATGAAGAATGATATTCTGATTTATTATTATTTTCAAGCTGAACTCGCTTTTTTGAAGGAAAACCCATTTTTTCTGGAACTATTTTTGATACTTCCTGAAAAAAAACCTGCCACCTTTCTAGCAGCAGGTTTAATTTTCTTCCAGTACTGTCTTTTTTTTTGATAAGTGGATCATTATTAACCTCACTTATCGCCGAGGTGAGCAGTAAACCGGCTCTTTCCGCAGTGTACAACCTATATAGAATCTCTCACTTTGTCTTTTTGGCTAAATAACTAAACATTTTATCATTACTTAATTTTCAGTTTCCATCATCAGAAATGTAGGGAACGGTAACTTTTCCTGTGCCATGACAAATATAACAGGGAACCCGCCCAGTCTGATTGCAAATGTAACAGGGCATTGGAGTCGGGCCAGTACCATTTACCCAACCGGTTCCATTGCAATTTGAGCAAATATCCTGCCCGCTTCCACGGCAATGTTTGCAAGTTTCAAGATGGCCGTCAATACGGAAATTTTTGTTCGCTGAGGATGAATATTTTCCGGTTTCATCGCTTTGACAAACACCAAGGATATAGCGTCCACCAATCTCTAATTGACCTTCATCCAATTTAGCCGATGAATTTCCAACTATTACTCTTTCCCAAAGGTTTTGGTTCTTATTTCGATCATAAAGGCTGGCAGCAAAATACTTTCCTGGCCCGTTCCAGGCAAAGGATGGATTAAGGGCATCACCGGCAAAAGCAAGGCTGATCGGAGCTGAGAAAATTGTTGGATTTGTGGGGGATCCAGCCTCAAGAGCAACTTGTAAAGAGCCTTTGGAAGATCCAAAAGTTCTTTTTAACAATCTTACTTTTACATAATAATAAGTTCTGCTTAATTCTTCCCGTTCAATGAGCAAGGACCCTGATGGAGTCAGAATACGGCGATTGAAAACTAATCCTTTTGCTGACCAGTCAGATGGAAGGTCAATTCTGTGCTCCCAACTTGTTGAAGATTGACCAAGCGAAAGTTTGTGGTCAAAAGTTTGGTTCATTGACTCGGCATACCCAGAAACAGGAAATAGCAGAGTCGCGAGGCAAAAAATTGCCAGAAAAAAACAACGCTTTAACATTAAAATTCCTCCTGATATTGTTTCTATTGTTGCTTGATGCAACTAAAAATTCCCAAGGAGTACTTAAACGAAAAAAATACATGACCCGTTGATTTTTTTTTAAATTCAGAATTCCTGTTGTCGTAAACTTCAATTTCTTCGATTGCTCAACTTCAAAAGCCGATTCCGTAGAGATTAAAAAGTTTTCAGCCCGAATTTTGTTTTGAGACCAAATAATACAAAAGTTAAGGCAGGAATCTCATCCAAACGAGTTCACGTTTTCAGGCTTTGGGAAAATGGTCTCAAAACTATATCCTCGGAAATTGAAATTCTGAAATTCACAGACTTTTTTTTGATTCCCATTCTCTGGGGTTCCTGTAGCGTATTTTCAGGCATCCCAATCTCGGGGATTAAAATTTGATACCATTTTTTCGATTGATGAATTGCCAACTTGCTTTGGAAGAAATCTTCTGATTTATTTTCATGTAAGTTGGTCTCAGGATAAAACCCAACCGAAAAGCATTCCAAAATCAGAAAACTACTTTTTGAAGCCCTTTTCCGAAAAAATGCAAACTATCGATACCAGGAATTCTGATTTTGATTTAGTTCCTTGGCAAAAACCTTGTTGTTAAGCTGAATGGATCAACCGGACAACAGAAATATCAAGATTTTTTTTGGAATGGAAAAATCACTTCAAAATATATGCTTGATGAAAGTTGAAAAGAAGACAGCCTCTCGTCAGGACTGAATCTTTTTACGGGAATCCCTACGCTTCTTAGCTGTTTTAGCAATTTCAATCGCCTTCCCGTTGAGGTCAGTTCCTGACCAAAACATTGCAGTAGCCAATGTCCCTGGAGTTGGAGTAAATTCCTGAATTTGTTGGTGTACCAACTTTAATTTTTTTATGAATTGTTCAAGATTCTTGTCTCCATCTTTACTTCCAGGAAAGACCGTCATAAAATAAGGGACAATAAAAAACTTTTTGTTGGCGATTTTAGCTAAAGAATAAAACCAATTTACAAAGACTTCAAAATTATTCTCCGGAGCTTTTCTCATCAACCTCAGAACGTTTTTATCCACATGTTCAGGAGCGACTTTTAATTGTCCGGAAATGTGGTTCGCAACTATGTATAAATAATCATCCTCGTCTTTTTTTTCAATCAGGTCAAATCTTAATCCGGAGCCCAAAAAGACTTTTTTTATTCCTTTTATTGAAGCAACCATTTTTAATAAATCACTGATTGGCTTCAGGCTTCCGGTTAAGTTGGAACATTTTTTTGGATAAGTACAAAGTTTATTGGGGCATCCTCCGCTATTACATTTCCATCCGAACATATTTACCGAAGGACCACCAAGATCGGGAACAATTCCTTTGAAATCGGGATGTTCCGGAAAAGCTGAGATTTCCTTCAAAATGGAATCCGAAGTGCGGGACCTGACTGTTCTTCCTTGATGAAGTGCCAGAGAACAAAATGTGCAATTTCCAAAACACCCTCGATGGGAAATAACTGAAAACTGTACTGGTACCAACGCCGGAATATTTTCTTCATATAATGGATGAGATCTACGATTAAAAGTTCCCGAGCTGATAATCCCTGGTTCTTCATCGATCGAACTATGGGAAGGTGGAAAGCAAACAATATCAAATTTTTCGTGATTTTGTACAAGGATTGGGGAACCAGGTGAAAACCAAGAATCCAATATTTTTGATAGTTCAAGAAGCGCTTTGGGCTCTTCGCGGCATTGTCTTGCATTTGGAAGAACCAAACACTTTTTCTCCCTGAAAATTGAATTCGATTGGGGTAAGAAAAACTGTTCAGAATTATTTAGTTGGGGATCAATGTTTTCAAGATTGCACCGAACTTTTTTACATTGTTCGAGGTCTTGCTGTTTGTTGTTAAACTGCTCGAGATCTTGTTGTTCGGGATTACAGCGTTTTTTTTGGGGAAAAAATGGTGATTTTGTATTAGAAGAAAATTTTTGGAACCTTTGCAAAGCAGTACCAGGTGGAACTTTAATGCAAGTTTGGGGAAAACACATTTCTTTAAACCGGCTTACAGGATAATTCATCAAAGCGGTTGTTATTTCTCTTAAGGGAATTTCTCCCATCCCGTAAACCAACATGTCAGCCCCGGAATCAATGAGAATCGAATCTTTCACCCGGTTTTCCCAGAAATCAAAATGGGAAAATCTTCTTAAAGATGCTTCAATTCCGCCCAAAATAATAGGAACCCCTGGAAATGCCTGTCTAAGACGTTGTGAGTAAACAGTCACTGCCCGCTTTGGTCTCAAACCCGGACGGCCTCCGGGAGACATCCGATCTTCGCTCCGTGGCATTTTCATGGAGGTAAAATTAGCGACCATGCTGTCCATCGCTCCGGAGGTAACACCAAAGAAAAGTCGCGGGCACCCGAAAGCTTCAAAATCGGTTGTACTAGTCCAGTCAGGTTGACAAATTACTCCAACCGAAACCCCGAGTTGTTCAAGTGTACGAGCTATTACAGCTGTGGGAAATGAGGGGTGGTCAACATAAGCGTCTCCGCTCAAGAGTATTACATCAAATTCTCCATTGTTTTTTCCCCGATACACTGCCCCCCGAAATGCAAGCGCCGGGTATGAATACCATGGCATTTATTAAATCCTTACAGTCCGATTTTCTTACCCAAATATGAATTGATTAGGGTTCTATAGGATTTGAACGGAATTGGAAAATGCATTTTTTTGTGAAAAAATTGCCTTTAATTAAAGTTTTTCAGGGCCAAAAAGTGCCATTAAAAAATCCTCCCGAATCCGGATATCTGAACTTAAGTCGAAATTCTTGATTTACAGTCAATGTTACATTTTCACTTAGAATTTATTTCCAGCCCGTTCTCACCGACTTGCTTTTTCTTTCCCTAGCAAAATAGATGGACTTACTTACAAATATTTTATTCAGGTCCTTTCGATTTCGCTCAACGTTCAACTGTTACTACGCGTAACCATCGACTCAGTACCACATTGCAGGCATTTTGGATGGCCTTCAATTTGTCGAATTTTTGTTTTTTGTCTTTTCGTTCCTGAAAACTAACAACGCAGAAAATCTGACTTTGTCGTAGAAATATAAAGGAGAAACCAAATAATTATCTCCTGTAACCAAGGTTGAAGATGAGCCACCATCAAAGAAAATAGCATCTGTTATGTTCGTAAAAAACTTTTGGTCCAATAGTTTCGCTGAGATTGTCTCCAGATTTTGTCCCTGCTCAAAAATCAGAATGTACAAGTTGTCATTTCGATCCATAGCCAATACAGTATGTCTGCTGTCCTGATCGACTTTCCGAAATCGAAACTTTTGGTTCTTGTATGCTTCCATATGAACATCCTGGTAATTTCGAACAATCCAACCGCCTCCACCAAGAAGGTGCAGGATTTTTTCATTTTCTTTTACAGGACGATTGAATGAAAGTCCCCTACCCTTCTGCGAAATTATTTTTTCGGAATTAAAGGAGGTTTCACCAAAAGCCCATTTATTAGATCCATTTTCCGGATCTTGAAGGACTGAAAAAAAACATTTCGGGATCTTCGAACAAATCTGTTTTACTTCGGATGGTTTTTTTCCATTGATTATAATTTGTCCTAAAGGGCCATTAGCACAGTAAAATGTCCCGTTTACCGCTGCTTCGAGATTTTTGCTCTTTTCCTGTCTTTTTTCAAATATTTCCAATAGACCTTCTGAAGTGTTCCAAACATATGGTACAACGGAAAAATATTTCGGATCCAAAATTATTCCAGTGGCACCGGGAATGTCGACCCGATGCATTCCCTCATTGAAAACGGTCTCTTCAGCTGGAAATAGTTTGTTGAGACTTTCACAGACATCCCGGACGATCGGTTTCAATTGATCAAGCTCAGGAGGTGTTTTCGCTGCTACCGGTGCAATTAAATTAAGAATGAATAATTGGAAAAAGAAAATTTTTAACGAAATTTCAGTGTACTTTCGCACTCTTAAAACCTTCAAATTGTCTTTCTTTTCTTTACCCATCAAACCCAAGCAAAACAACATAAAGATTGTGTTAAAAAAATAAAACTAAATTTCTGTCTTCTTTCTTTTAAATGAAAACTCCCCATAGGAGGCTATTTTCTCAAAACCGAGTTTCTTGTAACAAACAATTGCAGTTGCATTTGATGATTTAACGTTTAAACCAATCGAATTTACGTTTTTTAAGAGCTCCTGACAAAGCTTTGCACAGACTTTGGTTCCCATTCCCAATCCTCGGAATTCCGGTTTTGTAGTAACATTTCCAAGTGAAGCGACCTTAAATTCCGGAGAATAAACATGTATTCCAGCTATTGAAACCAATTGTTGATTTACCTCAATTCCAAAATATTGTCCAGTCTTTAACATTCTTGAATCAAACCAGTTTTCCGGATAGGAAGAACAATAAAGTTCGTTGATCCTTCCAAGATCACTTTCGTCTAAATTAATCACTCCTTCAGTATTAATTCCGGTAAGTTTTTCGGGTTGAATTAAAGCCATTTTATCATGCAGGCCATGTGATTCAACAGAAAAGTCATTTTCGAAAACATTGACCAGATCATCTGAAAGATGTGCATATAATGAACGGGGAAGCAGCGGAATCGCTTCTTTGAGCAGATATTTCAATTTTTTGGGATTTCCATCTGAAAAAGCAAGAATGGTGGCAATATTCTCACCGTTGTATCTAAGAAAGATCTCTTTAAGATTTCCCTTCTCCTTCCAGCCAAACCATTGAGTTCTCGGCCAAAAAAATGGGTCGAGATCCCCAATCTCGTATATATGTAAGAAAACACTTTTTCGAAGACACTCCTCAATTTCCTCTTTATTACTAAGTAATTCTAAACCCATTTACTTTTCCCTTCAAATTAACCAAAATACTTTATTGAATCAGACCTGTAACAGCCGAAAAATCAATCAACCAATAGGAATGTCTCGGACCTCCTGAAGTAGGCCAGGCTGTTCCAATTCTGAAAGAGAATGGTATTCTTCTCAGTAACAGGGCTTTAGTTTTCAATTCTATTCCTTCATCCTGCAGGTATTTGAAACTTCTTTCCCTGGAATGAACATCGCCAATTTCATAAAATGCTTCCAAAACCAGGATCTCCTTATGAACCCATTTTTGCATAGCGGCCCATTCGATTTGCAGGGGTTTTCCAAGAGCTAAAGAGAAAGCCCTTAGAGAATCACCATACCTAACCGAACTGGAGTAACCACGGAGGAAATCTGATCCTCCCAGGGAGAGATCATCCGGGCGTTTGATCTCATCATTCTTTTTATCTTCGGCGGCCCAACCTCTAAGGGTCAAAACCGTGCGGTCGTTAAGGGGAATATATTCATGCCACCTTAAGGAATATGAGTCATATACCATCTCACCGTTAAAAAAGTCCATTCCCTTTTTTATGATAGCGGTTACTTCACGCCCCTTTCTAGGGAAAATATCTGAAAAAGGTTGAGTTCGTATGGCTCTTTTATCAAAACGGAAATATAAGGAATTGTCATTTCCGATACTCGGAACATCGCTTGAATTATCTGGATACTTTGCTATTTGACGATTTGTAAGGTTTACTCCAAACGAGAATAATGAGGAAAGAGTAAAAGGATAGCTTGCGTGAATATCAAGTGTCTTGGCTCTTTCGTAATAAGTATTGGAATGATAACTTTTTTGAACATCCTTATCCTGAATAGTTACGCCAGTTTGAAATAGATCGAATCTTTTCATCCAGTCAGCGAGATACCCCCAATTTCGGCTTTTGAAACCATAAGTCGGGGAAAAAATCAAACTGTTGCGGTCAAGGCGATCTGATTGATAGCTGTAAACACCAAATACCGCACCTTGTTCATCGCGACTTACCCTAGGAAGCCAATAAGATTTTCGCCATTCGGGACTGTAAGGATTGCTGTTTCCATCCGGGGTTTCTGAAAAATGGTATTTCAAAAATTGTTGCGTCAATAATGGGATTTGGGAGTTTTTAGAATTTGGGCTCAAATTTGCATCGGTGGAGAAACTTGCAGTCGAAACTTTTGAAAGATTTTCTTCGTTCTTAACTTCGGAAAGTTCTTCTTTCACAAGATTATTTTTAGGCTTACTTTCAGTTGAAGCAATTTTTCCACTTCCAGTTGGAAGATTGGAATTTTCCTCACTGGAAAAGACGTTGATCGAACACCGTGCAAGTTTGAAACCTGAGTCTTTTATTGTCGAAACAACAAAATCTTTATCCGTTTTTGAAAAATCCCATACTCCTCCTATTAAATTGGAGAGACATTTCAAAACAGTTTTGTTACCGATTGTCTCAAGAGTAAAAATTTGGGGAATCTGAGCCTTTGCTTCATCTGAAGCAGAAAACCAAATTTTACCATCGAAAAATTGCAGATTTCTGATTTCCCTTTTACTTCGAAATATCAGATCGGGATCTTTATTTAAAAAGGATCGGTCAAAACGAAGCAATAAAAATTCCCCGTTTTTATGAATAAGAACAAGGAACCGGCCGTTCGAATCCATGGTAACATCGAGTGGAAGAACACCGTTTGGAAAAAGGAGTTCGTCATTCGCTCCTTTTCCTGATTTATCAAGGGATATGGAAACAATTTTAACCTTCCCACTTTGTACATTGAGAAAATACAGTCTTCCGTCCTTGGCGGCAAATGGTTTGTAAGAGCCAGGTTCCGAATAGGCACGATACGATTCTCCACTTACTGGAACTGCCCATAAATAAAGCCTTTTTTCTCTTTTTAAATTAACAAAATATCGGCCGATATATAATGTCCCGGATTCCTGGTCGAAAAAGAATCGTGGATGGACATTTCTTAAAATGGGTTTTTGTTTTTTTCTGTGTTGATCAATAAAAAGATCATAGACCTCTTGGAAATATCTTCTGGAAGAAACATAAACCTCCGTTCCATCAGGTAATTCCTGAAATCCCTGGCAATAGGTTCCCTCATTTTTTATTTTATAAATATCGGGATTGGAAAAAGAAGATTCATCTTTTTGGTGTGCAAGATTATTCAAGTATTCATTATATTCAGAAAGAGCTTGTTTAAAAGTCATTTTGAAGGAATTCTGGAAAATTTGGGAAAATTCTATAGGGTTTTTCTCTAAAGCACAGAGGAAATCAGTGGCTGCGTTTTCACCAGCTTTTTCACACCAAAAGTCAATCATGTGTCTTGCTTGAAAACACATGCGATCTTTTTCAAATTCTGTCTGGTCATTAATTGTATCAAGTTCTTCCAGAGAATATATTTTCCCGGATCTTGCCATTTGGATTATCTGGGTACGAGGAAGGGTATCCATGGGGAAAGCTTTGTGCATCGCTAAACCTTGAAGCAACCAAACTGGAGTGGTTAACAAACCGACTCTTCGTTTGAAAGCACGTCTTGCTGGACCTAAAGTCCTCAAAACCATAATGTTGGCGAGTCGCAGCGCAAACTTTTGTTCGAGCGTGAATGAGCGCGTGGAAAGCGAGTCAGTTTCCTCAAAAAGTGCAATATTGATTGAATCGAAAGTCGTATCCACAGTGCCGGAATCCCGATCGTCAAAATCAGTTAAAATTACTGAAACAGGAAGATCATTCGGCCATCTGTTAAAAGCTTTTCCAACCTCTTCTCTGATTTTGGCGAAATTAGAAGCAATCTCTCCGATAACAGGTTCACAAGTTGCAGGGTAATAAATTTTTAAACCGGGTTTGCTAATGGTTTTAAATGAACCAGAAAGTTTATATACTTGATCCAGTTCCACTGCGTAACCTGATTCCAAAATAATGAAACTGGAAAAAATAAACAATAATAGCGCTCCGATTAAATTTGGCTTCTTAATAAAAATTTTGAAATTTCGAAAATAATTATACTGAAGACTGGTTTTATTAATAAGCAAAGTTGTTTTCTCTCTTTTCTTTTTTTCTGTATCGAGAACCATTTGAAAAACCATTAGTGTTCACCTGCGGAAATTTAACTGAAATAGAGCCTTTTCCACATATTTTCTCCCATGCTTCGATCATTGTACCACAAAAGTCAACTTTGATGTTATCCGGAGGGTTGATAGTTATTTTTTCACCTTCCTTGAGCTGAAGTTTTACTTTAAATGCACATTTTCCTGGAAATTTTTTCAAAAGGGACTTTAGTTCAACATATCCATCCTTTTGAGCTTTTTGCGGTGGAATCAAAAGAACCAATCTGGAAAATTCTTCGGAATTAAAATCTTCCTGAGAAAAAAGTTCCTCGGCGTTAATTTTCATATCGCCAAGAATTTCGTCTGTCTTAACTACCAAAAAGAGAGGTTGGTCAATTATCAATTTTAAAGCTGATTTGGAAAAAAGTTCGGGAAAAATTGAGATGTCGGCACTTCCAGTGTCATCTTCAATAGTGATAAAAGCCATCGCATCACCCTTTTTGGTGGTATGTTTTTTCAGTCCAGTGAGAATTCCACTAATTTTGGCGATGTTCCCGGGATTGCTTTCCTTCAAAGATTTGAGGGAATAATTGCAAAATAACTTGGCTAATGGCGCAACTTCCATAAAGGGATTTCCGGAAAAATAAAATCCCAGTACTTCTTTTTCAAAAGCAAGTTTCTCTCTTTCACGCAATTCATCAATGTCGGGAGGTTTAATATCCTCTAACGGAATTTCTTCGGAATTTTCCTCGAAAAGGTCAAAAAAAGTCATTTGCCCGGTTTCTTTTTCCTTTTGCAATTGTTGGCTGATTTTAAGCGAATCTGCAACCATTGCCATAAGTTGACTCCGCTTCAAGTTGAACACATCCATCGTTCCGGATTTTATAAGGGATTCAATGACGCGACTATTAACCAAGCGCGTATCTACCTTTCGCGTAAAATCCGAAAGACTTTTGAATGATCCACCTTTGGTTCTGGCATCGATTACAGAGTCGATGGCAGTTTCTCCAACATTTTTTATTGCTGCAAGTCCAAATCGGATGGTGCCATTTTCCACGGAGAATAATTTCTGGCTTTTATTTATAGCAGGAGGTAATATTGTAATTCCCATTATTCGGCATTCATCTACATATTCCCTAATCTTGTCCAGGTCATTCAATTCTGAGGACAACAGGGCAGCAATGAATTCAACTGGATAATGAGCTTTCAACCAGGCTGTACGGTAGGTTACAACTGCATAAGCTGCTGAATGCGATTTATTGAACCCATATTCCCCGAAGCTCGCCATCAGGTCAAAAATACCTTGGGCTTTTTCTTGTGTAAGCCCCTTTTTTACCGCCCCTGTGACAAAGAGTTTGCCATTTTTTTCCATGTCCTCGGGAATTTTTTTTGCCATTGCTTTTCGCAAACCGTCGGCTTGTCCCATAGTAAAACCAGCCAGGACATTTGCAGTTTGCATACACTGCTCCTGATACAGGAAAACTCCATATGTTTCTTTAAGGATCGGCTCCAAGTCGGGATGCGGGTATTCCAATGACTTTCTGCCGTGCTTTCTTTCAACAAAATCATCCACCATCCCTGAACCAAGCGGGCCAGGTCGATACATCGCCAGCAAGGCAATAATGTCTTCAAATACTGATGGTTTGAGGCGTGCAATCAGATTTCGCATTCCCGAAGATTCGAGTTGGAACACTCCTAATGTCAAAGCTTTACACAGAAGTTCATAAGTAAGTTTGTCATCTAAAGATATTTTACTTAAATCAGGACGAAATTTTTGGGTTTGTTCTATGGCTTTTAGAGCTCTCTCAATAACCGAAAGAGTCTTCAATCCAAGAAAGTCCATCTTAAGAAGTCCGATTTTCTCGATGGAATTTTTTTCGAATTGGGAAATAATTGCTCCGCTTTTATCACGGTACATCGGGACGACATCCACTAGCGGATCACGTGAAATAACAACGCCTGCAGCATGAATTCCGGTATGACGTACCACTCCATCAACAGTACTTGCAATTTTTAAAAGCTTTTTATATTCGGGTTTTTCCCCGCCATCTGCGATGTTTTTTAATTCCTTAATTTCCTCGATAACTTTTTTAAGATGTACTCCGGGGCCATCAGGAACCAATTTTGCAATTCTGTTAACATCCGCAAGCGGTATTTCCATAACGCGTCCGATATCCCGAATGGCTAATTTTGCAAGAATGCAGTTAAATGTCGCAATCTGGCAAACTTTATCCTTCCCATATTTGTTTTCAACATATTCGATAATTCGGCCCCGGCCTTCATCAGAGAAATCAATATCAATGTCAGGCATGCTGATTCGATCAGGATTAAGGAATCTTTCGAACAGCAGACCATATTTCAATGGATCTATATCTGTTATTCCAAGTAAGTATGAAACAATGCTTCCTGCAGCAGATCCGCGACCTGGGCCAACTGGAACTCCTATTCGTCCCGCTTCACGTATGAAATCCCAGACAATGAGGAAATAATCGCAAAAACCCATCTTTTTAACCACCGAAAGCTCGTAGTCAAGGCGTTTCAAAATCGTTTCATCAGCATTTGGGAACCGAATGCCAAGGGCACTCCTGCAAAGTTGCTCTAAATAAGTGGGGGAATCCAAGCCGGAGGGAACTTCAAAAACGGGAAGAATACTTTTCCCTAGCTGAAGTTGGACATTACAACGATCGGCAACCCGAAGAGTATTTGAAATCGCATCCGGATAGTCGGAAAACAATGAAGCCATAGCTTCTGGTGGCTTTATATAAAATTCCCTTGACCCAAATCGCCATCGGTCTGGATTGCTTAATACGGTATCTGATTGCAAGCACAAAAGTGCCTCATGGGCTTCCCAATCGTCCTGGTTGGTGTAATGGGAATCGTTTGTAGCAACCAAAGGAATTTCACAGGCTCTTGCCAATTCGACAATCAAGGGTAACACTTGGATTTGCTCTTCAATATTGTGATTTTGCAATTCCAAATAGAAGTTTTCTTTGCCAAAAACTTCCTGATATTTACGGGCGGCTTGAAAAGCACCTTCCCTGTCGCCATTAAGCAATTTTTTGGGAATTTCTCCCTGTAAGCAGGCCCCCATCGCTATTACACCTTCATGGTATTTTTCAAGCAATTCCCAATCCACGCGTGGCTTTTGATGGAAACCTTCCATGTAACTCAAAGATGTAAGTTTCATGAGGTTTTTGAATCCCCGGAGGTCTTTGGCTAAAAGAACCAGGTGATACATTGTACCACCCTTCTTTTCAGTTCGGTCAAGCCGATTTTTGAGCGTAAGATATGCCTCAAAGCCAATAATAGGTTTGACTCCATTTTTCAAGGCTGTCTGGTAAAATTCGATCGCACCAAACATATTTCCATGGTCGGTGACTGCAATAGCCGGCATGTTGTATTTTCTCGCCGTTGCGACAATGGATTTTATCGAAGAGGCTCCGTCCAGGAGACTGTAATGGCTATGCAGATGAAGATGTACGAACCCGACTTTATTCATAAAAACTACTCAAACCTTTTCGCATTTTGAACATTCTAAATAATTTGCATTAAGCCTATTATTTTTTCTTATCATTTTTTTGGGAAGAGTAACGCACTTTAAGATTCTCCGGCAAACCAGGGATCCAGCTTAGGGAAAGTTGATTTCCTGAAAAATTACCCTTAATAACATAATTCTGCTTGATTAGAATTTCAAAACCCTCTTTTTTTGGCTTAAAAGCGAATCCCTTGCTTTCGCACTTGGATGCCAGGAATGTCATTGCTTGTTCAGAACTGACTTTGATATCAAGGATGCATTTTCCCAAAACTTCATCTTCTTTGGGTGAGACTCTCACCGCAAAAGGAGGAATTTCAAGGTATCTCACCATATTTCCATCATATAGATTAATGAAATATTTTTCTTCATACCAATTATAACCTAAATATATCCCAACAATCCCAAAAATGAAGATGAAAAAAAGGATAATAACCGAACCTTGTTTTCTCATAGAATTCATTGCCCAACCCCTATTTCTTTTCCTGAAAAATACTACATCAGAAACTTTAAATCAAGGAAAAGAATATTGATAAAATGTCAATGGTTGTTTTTTCCATAAAATTGTTATAGTCTTTTTAGCATTGTACATTTATCGGAGGAATGCTGATGGAAGTCATTATTAAAAATGTTAAAGAGGATGCCTGCAAGCTTGGGGCGAAAATTATTTCATGTTTAATTCACGACAAAGAAAATACTGTTCTGGGGCTTGCAACAGGGGCAACTCCCCTCCTGTTGTACAAAGAATTGGTGCGTTTTCACAAACAGGAAGGGCTTAGTTTCAAAAAAGTTTCCACTTTCAACCTTGATGAATATGTTGGACTTTCTCCAAAAGATCCCCGATCATTTAACAGTTACATGAGTGAAAACTTATTTAAACATATTGATATTTCCCCAGAGGCCATAAACATACCGGATGGTTGCGCGAAAGATGTTCTGGAAAGCTGTGAAGCTTACGAACGAAATATACATAACGCCGGCGGAATTGATTTACAGGTTCTTGGAATAGGTAACGACGGCCATCTTGCGTTTAATGAACCCTCATCTTCACTAAGTTCAAGAACAAGAATTAAAACCCTGACCAAAGTTACTCGAAAAGCAAATGCCGAATCTTTTGGCGGAGAAGACAATGTTCCAAAACATGTTATTACCATGGGACTTGGAACCATAATGGAAACAAGAAGTTGTCTCCTTCTGGCTTTCGGCAAAAAGAAAGCTGAAGCAGTTAAAGCGATGATCGAGGGCCCAATTACAGCCTCCTGCCCGGCAAGCATTCTCCAATTTCACCAGCATGCAATAATCCTCCTGGATTCTGACGCAGCTTCCCTTCTAACCCGCCGCGAATATTACATGGAAGTTTATGCCGGGAAACCTGAATGGCAAAAGTGGGAATAAAAAGCAGGACACAAACTTGATTTCATATTCATTTAGGCTCTTCTCAGCGGCCGGCTCGACGGCCTGCTCGAAGCTGTCGAAAAATCTCGGTACATTTTGTTCGGTACAAAGCGGCCCACTGTTGAAACTAACTCCTCTTATGAAGCTGTCGAAAAATCTTGGAACATTTTATTAGGTACAAAGTGACCAGGTGTTGATGCAAGAAAGCGGGGCGAAAAATTGGGTGGGCACACAAAAAAACGAATTTTAGGGGATTTTTCGACAGTCTCTTATTTCCGGTTAAATTCTAGGTTTTTGTGATGCGAACGGGTTAGTTGGGGTTGGTATAATATGGAAAAATCGCAATTACCGGATTCATTGATGGATTCAATTTCCGGATAATCAATTGTAGGTTTTCTTCGGAAAATGCTACGCAACCTGCAGTAGTGCTACCTGCACCCTTCCAGATGTGAATAAAAATGGCACTTCCCAAACCCTTTTTAATTGGATCAGTATTATATTCTACAACCATCGCAAGCTTGTACAAGATATCTTTTCGATGCAGATATTCAAATGATTTGGCGGTTGTCTTCTCTTTTTTTGTCCAGGTATTGTAATCAGGTGCTTCAGGATCATCAACCCAGATATCATCCTCAAGTGCTTGCTTATAGGTCATTGCGGTTTCAAATTTAGAGGAATATCCAAAAACAAGACCTATTTTAAATATTCCTTGCGGACTTTTCCCATCTCCTTCGTGCTTTTGATCTACATCGGCAACTCCATTCCTTCCGAGGGTGACAGGAAATGGGCCTAGATCTTTGTGCCAACCATCTTTCGATTTTTCCCAGAGCCATATTTTCCCTTGATTCGAGGATGGTGTGTCGGAAATAACCAAAAGCGCCTGCGAAGTTGAGGCGATGGAAAATGAAGTTTTTCCCTGCTCGATCAATTTCTGAAAACTTTCGCTTGAAATATTTGGTTCAGCCATGGTCGGCATTTGCCAATTTAAAAGTGTTCCAATCATCAGAAAAAATAATTTTCCAAAAAACTTTTTCATCAGGAATAATCCCTTTCTGTAAAGCGGTTGCATTATTAATAAAAATCATTAATTATGCAAAATTTTGGCGAATAAAAGTGGCTTGAAAGTCTGATCTCATGTTTTCTACTTTCAATAATTTTGGAATTGTGCAACAAGCTTTTGTATCACTTTTATTTCGCAATTAACCGAAACTCAGATCGAAAAATAAAAACAAAAACTTTCTAAACATTTGGCTGTTTACCCAGAGAGTGGTTTAAATTTTATTTTTTTTAAAGTACCGTTGTCGTATCAATCTTAAATTAAAATCAGGGATACCGGATTAATCCCAAACAACGCCATCGATTCGTTCTATTCCCAGCCCGGGAGTTTCCGGAACTGTAAGCCACGGTCCATCAATTGATATTCCACCAATAACCGGATCTTTAGCACAAAGAGAAGGGCTATCCAGATCGCTCCTTGTGATTATGCTTTTGGCGCAGGCCAGATGAACAGCCGCTGTCACACTTATTTTGCTTTCCATCATACATCCCATGAAGCATTCGACCCCGTGGAGTTCAGCTATTGAACATATTCTCTGGGCTGACCGCAAACCTCCCGTTTTCATTAGTTTTATGTTCAAAAAATCAGCAGCTTTCGAATTTATCAGGTGTTCCGCATCTATGGCAGAAAAAACGCTTTCGTCGGCCAGAACCGGGGTTTCGATTGAATCTTTTACTTTCTTTAATCCCTCAATGTCATGCGCCAGTACTGGTTGTTCAAGAAGCTCAATACCCAGGTTCGCAGATTCAAGTTTTTTCATAATACGAACAGCCTCTTTGGCAGTCCATCCCTGATTAGCATCAACCCTGATTAATATGGTTTCCCCTACAGCTTCACGGATACTTTGAATTCTTTTTATATCAAGCGCTGGGTCAAGTCCTACTTTTACTTTAAGAATTCGAAATCCACGTTTTACAGCTTCTTTGCTATCTGCAACCATTTCATTTTGACTGTTCACGCTTATCGTAAGATCTGTTTCAACCTTATTCCGAAACCCTCCAAAAAGCCTGAAGAGCGGAATTCCATATAACTTCCCAAATAGATCATGAATAGCAATATCTACTGCGGATTTTGCACTTGTATTCTTTATACAAGAGCGCTCAAGACTGTTAAGTGTGTCTTCAAGGTTTCTAATTTCTTTCCCTTTTAATCGGGGCTCAATATACTCATGGATTGCCCCGCGAATTCCGCCAAGTGAATCACCAGTTATCGGACCTGTTGGAGGAGCTTCCCCGAAACCAATGGTTCCGTCGTCGGTGTCAACTGCAACGACAATCGTTGAAACTGTTTCTACTGTTCGAAGCGCAGTTTTAAATGGTTTCCTTAAAGGAATGGAAAGAATTCCAGTTCTTATTCCAGTAATAATCACAATAATCCTCCATGCTAAACAATTAAAAATTTAACTCAGTGAAGCTTTGCAAATTTTGGTAAATTTTACTTCCTTTCAAGAGAATTCTCAAAATATTTTGCCTCCCCGGCTGTTTTTATTTGGTTTTCGTCCGGGGTGTTTCAAGTGTAAATTCCCGGGCAGAGTACAGACCTTTCATGAATTGTTTGTCCGCTGAAAGGAAAGTTGCAAGAAGTGGAGTTACGAGTACACCTCTGGTTTTTGACTTCTTGAAAACTCCTGATTGATCAGGGGCTGAGAATCCTGAAAAATCATGAATAATGTAGTAATCATTTTCATATTTCCCTAAATAGAGCATTGCATGGCCTGCCATATAAACCGGAGTGGCTGGTGGCAACCTATCAAAAAGCTTTTTCCGGGCTTCGATATCCATCTCATCCGGCATATTATATTTTGTTCCAAGTGCAAGTTTGCCTTGTTCATTAGCATTTCTCGGAAGCATTACTCCCATGCTTCGAAAGTTGTCCATGATAAAAGCGCTACAATCACGAGTATTGAACATACCTCCCCAACCATAACGCTGTCCTAGAAATTTAAACGCTTGCATGACAATATTTCGTATTGTAAGAGGGAGATATCCAACGTGGACATCTTCGGCACGTGAAATAAGTCCAAGTTTCCATTCGAGATTCCCATCTTGAGAACGAACCGGTAACTTAACAACAAAGTTCCCAGCCGGGTGTTGTCCGTTTATCTCCATTGGAATTTCAGAACGCACAGCAAGGGGAACTCTGACTCCCATGTCAAGCTGCATTTCTGAAATTTCAGGTTCCTGGGGGTTAAAACCGGTAAAAACCCTTTTACCAGTTACTACAAGAAAATTATCGGAATCTAAATCTGAAAACAAGGTGTCTCTATCAGCAAAAGCCACATCACTGGCTGCTATCCAGGCAAGATAGTTATATGCTTGCGCAAAAAACCACTTTCCATCCGAACTTGTGTGAAGAATTGCAAGCGGTTCGACAGGATAAAGAGCAGTCTCCATGAAACGATCAAACTCATAATCATCAGGTTCTGAGAATATTCGGTCAATAGTTGGAAAAGCCCGCATTTCAGTCCGTTTGACAGTTATTCCGAATCGAACGATTATTCTTTCCGGAATGCCTCCCAAATTCACATTTTTTTCAAGAGCGTCAAAATAGCCTTCGGGAAGCTCTTTTCCCTCCATATATCTTTTGGAAGTTGGGCGAGAACTGACTTTTTTAATCATTTCAACGACTTCAGATTTAGTGAAAACCCTTTTGAAGTTTTGCAAATCCTTCAACATTTCGCATTCCCGAAAACTTTTTCTATTGTACCGTTCAATTTCTTTTGGGGACATGATAATTCGATCAGGATCAGAAATACGATTCAGCCAAAAACTGCCCTCGAACATTTCCTCAGTTACTCCTGGAATATTCAAATCAAACTGGACAAAAGGAGTGGAAATATTTTTTCCATTGGAACAATTTGGCTGTCTGGCTGAAACGACTGAAGCCATGGCAAATATTAAACCAACAGTTGCGACAAAAATACAAACCTTTGGAAAAAAACTAATGAATAGCATTTTCTTGATTACAAAATTCCGCATTCTTTTCTTTCTTCCTCCCCAGTGATGAACAGTGATACAAAAAAAAAATTAAATATTAATTCCTCGCTCGAAAATCAGCGTCAAATCATGGCAATTTTGTGAAAGATCTTCCCCTAAAGGGGAAAGCCTCAGGGGCAAACCACCTTGTCGAATGAACTCGACTGCGGCAGCTCCCAGGGCCAGTTTTCTGCGCTGTCTAGCAATATCGGTTCCTCTGTGGAAAAACCTTACTGCCTAAAGGCGTGGGATTTGCAAATCCACTATGGACGACTTTTAATCTACGACAAATTCCAGTACACCAATTTTCAAATGATTAGTCAATTTAAAAATACAAAATTAATTCTTTGGCGCTTCTATCACAATTACTGATTTTTCTTTTCTTCTCGCAACGACACTTTCACTTTTTTTTCAGGCCTTTAACCCTATTTAAGGGCCAAATTTTTCCAAAAAACTGCGACTCAATTTCTCCCCCAACTCAATGGCACAATTTATTTTTTGGAAGGAGAGGATTAAAGAATCAACGCCGAGTTAAGCCGCTTGCTGGCTTCATCGACTGGTTGGCGAGACTTTCGATTGAAATCTCAATCATTCTTTTTACCAAACAAACTGTTCAGTAAGCTTCGTGAAATATCCTACTATGTGTGACTCCTAAATCCATATAAAGCTCATCAGAGCTATGAACCACCATCCCAACATTTAATCACAATAAACTCTTCTTGCACCTTTTAATATCCAAAATATCGACTGAACCATCCTATTAACAATTAAGTGCGATGTTCCCCAATCCAGAACCTCGAAGGCGCAAATTTTTCGCCCTCTCATTTTGCTTTCCAGCAAGTATCAGTCATTCATTTCCTCGAATAAAAAATGTCTCTTACCGGGAATGGGCCTAAACAGCCGAATAAAACTAAATCTATTGTCTCTTCCCTGATCCTGAGTTTTAGTATCGAAAAAGAGCGCTTTGAAAGATAAAAATGAATATGACAGGATGAATGAGCTAAAAAGCGAATGCCTATCCTGGAGCAAATTTCTTTACCTGAAGTCATTTCGATTTAATCTTTGCAACAAGATTTTCCAGATCAGTGGTCTCCAAAAAAGGAACTTGAGAAAAAATTACTCCATCTTCACCTTCAAGTTTTGCCGCCAAATGACCTTTTCCCAACAACCTTTCAGCCCCTTTCTCCCCAAGAGCTATTTCCGACGTGCCTTCACTTGAAACCTTAAGAACCAGCCTGTTCCCAAGGTTGTCACGTAACTGCATAGGCATTACATTTGGGTCAGGTCTTTGTGCTGCGAAAATGAGATAAATCCCCGCTGTCCGTGCTTGTACACCTAAGCGACCTACAATATTCGAAACAGATTCTTTATATTCCGGCGTCATCATCCAGGTTGCGAATTCATCGTGAATTATCCACAAAACAGGAAGTTGATCAGAAATAGAAAGTTTTTTGTTCAATTCAAAAAGGTTCGGTACTCGATTTTGTCGCAAAATTGCGTAGCGAGTATTCATTACTTCGATCAGCTGGGCCAACGATGAAATTGATTCTTCAGGAGAAGTGATTATACGCTTTCTGGATATTTTTTGGGTACTGAATCTTTAAATTATTTTTCTGGTACTTTTTCCTTGAATATGAGAGAATTTGGATATCTTTTTGGAGCAGCCAATCCGCAAACAGGTGAAAGAGTAGGAATGAGCTTTTCAACGGTAGATACCGAGATATTGAACATTTTTTTGCGAATGATCAGTAGCCACGTGGCTGAAAATGTCCATGTTATCATTGTTTTGGATAATGCAGGATACCATGGAAGTAAAGCCCTTCAGATTCCAGAAAACATGACATTTCTCAAGCTTCCTCCCTATTCACCTCAATTGAATCCGGTTGAAAGGGTGTGGAGTTATATCAGAAGCCATTATTTGGGAAACCGAATTTTTGAAAGTGTTGACCACATCTTGGAAGTCGGGTGCGAAACGTGGAATTATTTGTCAGAAAGTCTCATACAATCAATTTGTTCAACCTCTTGGGTAAAAGGAGTTCATGTACCGTGACCACACTAAAACTTTCCAGAAAGCACGAATATTGTGATTAATGGGGACGACATTTAACATTTTAATAAATTATGGGAATCATCTAGAACACAGTTATGGTCACGGGTAAGCGAATCTATAGAGCTACTTGCAATATTTCAGCGAAAAAGAGTAAAAATACTTGACTTATAAACCCGCACCAACGCAAGTGCAGAAAATTTGGAAAAAAATTATTTTTCGCGATTTTTTTTTTATTGTATGGTTAATTGCCAATGTCAATAGGAATTCATTCTTTGTTGCTGGCAATATTTTATAAAAGTTGCACATCTGAGTGAAAGGAATATAATGGTGGTCTGTATTGTGAAAAATTTTCTCGAGTGCGAATCTACTAATTTTGCAAGAACCTCTATAGTTTAACTTTGTACTCTCAAATTTATTCGTTTTTTTCCGACCCTGATCACCTCTACCCGAAGGGCGAGGTGATCAGGGTCACTTCATGTTCCGTCGACCATCAGACGGTTGTCGCAATCATCTGGAAGTGAGCTACCTACATCTGGCTTTGATACAAGGAAAGGTTCTCTCGGATCTGGGCTGCCAGTTCGCTGTTTCCTTGCGTTGAAGCCATTTGTAGACCGGTTTCGGCTGCATGTACCGCTGATGTCAGTTGGCCGCGAGCGGCCTCCGCAGCAGCGAGGATCTGATAGGCAAGCGCATCCTTGCCTCCGGTGAGTTTGACAGCCCGCAGCGCCAGAGCAGATGCAACCTCCCCGTCTCTCAACACCGGATCGGGGACAGTCGCTAAAATCTGAGCGGCTCTCTTGAGAATCGTCACATTTTCCGGTGCCAGGGATGCCGCTTCTTTCAGACCGGCAATAGCACGAGCAGGTTCGCGCATTCTCAGCAACGCATTGGCCCGAACAAGGCATACCATCGCCCACTCCGGATG
The DNA here is from genome assembly GCA_015233565.1 of Candidatus Rifleibacteriota bacterium. GTDB lineage: Bacteria > Muiribacteriota > Ozemobacteria > Ozemobacterales > Ozemobacteraceae > JADFXM01. The sequence goes on along the minus strand of JADFXM010000028.1, from coordinate 39,158 downwards.
CGTCCGCGCGGCGTTTTCGAGACGCGAATACGCATCCGGCGCTTTTTCCTGACGAATCATCGCACTTCCAAGATTCACCCAGGCGTCCTCAATCTCCGGATCTGCGACTGTTGCCGCCTGAAAATCGGAAATAGCGCCTTCAAGATCACCTTTGCGCGACAGAAGGATTCCCCTCTCGATAAAAGCCCTTACATGCAATGGATCCTGCCTGATTACATTCAAGCATTCGTCCACCGCTTCCTTAACTTTTCCAAGCTTTCCGAGAACTATCGCGAGATTGAATCGCACGCCAACAAAATTCGGAGCCAGGGACAAAGCGGCGAGGTCATCAATTACGGCGTTGTCCAGATCTCCGGATGCATAATGAACGAGTCCCTGATTGCTCAGTGCCTCAACGTGAAATGGATTCAATTTCAAAGCGCGTTTGACCATTTCGAGAGCTTCTGGAAGACGGCCGGCTTCTTGCAGAGAAAGGGACATTCTTACATAAATATCCACGTTCTGGGGATCTTGCTCCAGTGCGCCCGCATACGCCTCGATTGCTCGCGAGAGTCTCGATTCATGTGTGTCAGCCAGATTGTTTTTTGCCGAGCGCCAGCCGGCGATGCGTTCAGAATGTCTGTACTGGCTCGTAAAAGGCGGTTTCTGCAGGGCCTGCACAATCATCTCGAGATTATGTTCTTCATCGAGCTGAGTGAATCCTAGACGTGCGAGCACTTCCGCCTGATCGAGGGCTTTTCCCTCCGGCGTTCCGATCCAGCCGCCCTTCTCGATCTCCCGAAGAAGCGACGAAGCAACGCGGTAGTGTCCTGGGACGGTCAGATGGACATGATCGTAGAACATTTCCCGCCCGGGAATCCCATCGTTTTCAGCATCGGAAAAATCCTTGACGATATCGACAAGCCGCACATTCGGTTCCGATTCCGCAGTTCGAGAAAGAGCGGCATTGAAGCGTTCCGTGACCCGGAAACACAAAGCATCGAATTCACACGAGCATTTGTACGACTCTTTCGCTTCACTTGAACGACCCAAGGCAGCCAGACACTCGGCACGGCGGAACTGAAGTTCAGCGTAACCCGAATCTATTTCGGCAGCTCGATCAAAGGCTTCCAGGGCTTCCTTTGAATGTTGGGAAGCTTGCTGCGAGATCCCTTCTTGAAAAGCGTGCTCCCAGTCCTGCAACTGTGCCCTCTCAAGATCCGTGCGATGCACGGAAGCGAACGGCGGACAATCCCGCAGATTCACTGGCGCTTTGCAGGCTATGAACTTCGCACCGGCAGCTTTCGCGAGGCGGAACATTTCGCGGCAGTTTGCTTCATACGCAGCCGCGCAGTCATCCCTGGCAGGATCATTGGCAGAGAGACGTTTGTTCATGAACATTTCGAGACCTTTCCAACCCGTAGAAGTTTCACTCGGTGAAATTCCAAGGTAATGCAAAATACTTTCCGAAAGCTGCGTCAACTTCAATCCTGACAATGCCATCTTTGCATTGATCAGACTGTTGCGATGAAGAGATGTGAATACAGTTCCGGGGCCGTATGGTCCGATGATCTCGTTGTGCCCTCCGTAGAAGATGTAGAGATCAGGCTGGTATTTTGTGCTTTCGCGCACGAGTTCACGCATGACCCAGCTGTTGACAGCTGGAATACCGGTATTGATGACTTCAAATCGTCTGCCTGGATACCTCTCACAAAGCATCGCTCGTAGCATCCGACTGAACGAAAAATCGGCAAGATGCTCACCGCGAGCCGCAGATTCGCCAATAACGAAGATTCTATAGGCTAGACCGCCAAGTGCTCCAGTGGAATCCTTCGTTGCGTGAAAAACCTCTGGAAGAGGTCTTCGTGCCATATTTGGCGGAAAGAAGCGACGTCCGGCCTGTTGGTTGATCACGACCATCGGTCCCTGGTCCGAATTGTGCTCGATAAACATTTCGCTCGGATATCCATATGAGGAATATCTCAGGCCTATTTCGAGAATGCAAAGGAAGCAGAGAGGAAGAATAACAAAACCTAGCAGTAGCCGATTAAAAAGCGAATGGCGAACAAGGAATGTCAAATGGAAAACTCTGAAGGAGTCTAAAATAGAGGACTTCACGATTTGATATTCTCCTTTCTTCTTCTCAAAATATCGAATAGAGCAACGGCGAGAGAGCACTGGTCTGCGCGACAATCGAGATCAATCCCAGAATCAGAAGCGAGGATACCATTGGAAACAGCCACCAATGCTTTTGTATCCACAGAAAGCGCATCAATTCACGAACAGTTGATGTGCGAGAATAGGTAGACGTCTGATTTGACATGAGCTACTCCTCAGTATTGGTTGGTCATGGGACCGTTTCGACCAGGTTTAACCGGAACCTTGTAACTCTTCGCGGTCGGATCGTATTTTCGTCCAAGGCGATCATGGCCGACGGCACGTTTAAGAAGTCCGAGTGGTACCACCACAAGCGCAAATACGATTGTCAGCAACAGGCGTATCTGGACTTTGGCTATGATCAGGCTGACTTTCTTTAACCGTGCCCATATCTTTTCCAATGCAGTTGGACGGACGACCGCGATGGCAGTGAGAGAATATCCAGACCACAGGAAAAAGGAGGAAAGCGTAGCAGCTTTCCCCAAGGGTAGCCAGAACGTAAGAAATGCAAGAACAGTAGCTGATAGTAAACCGTAGAGTCGCAAAGAGTCTGCGGCAAAGTTTTCGGTTGCGCAGGGGACCGAGAAGCTTTCAGGAGTTTGATCATGCATCTTGTTCATTTTGGCCTCCGTAAAATGGCAATTGTCTACCGGTGGATCAGTCAGTCAAGGGTGAAGGTTGATTGCCAGTCAGCTTTTTCCTGCCATTGAGGCTGGGCCGACTTGTCGAGAACACAGTTTTCAAGAACCAATGTGTCAATTTCGGTGCGCATGAAGCAACGATATGCATCTTCCGGAGAGCAGACGATTGGTTCGCCACGAACATTGAATGAGGTATTGACGACGACACCCTCGTTCGTCTGCGCTTCAAAATGCTTTAGCAGCGAGTGAAAAAGCGGGTTTGTATCCGCTGACACCGTCTGGACACGCGCGGAGAAGTCGATATGGGTAACTGCAGGAATATCCGAGCGGGGAACATTCAGCAGATCGATTCCCCAGCGCTTTGAATCGTCGTTAGAAACAAGCTTTCTTCGCTCCTTGCGGACCGGAGCGGTCAACAGCATGAAAGGCGACTCGCGGTCGATTTCGAAGTATTCGCTCACGCGTTCTTTCAGAACGGCTGGAGCGAAAGGTCGGAATGATTCGCGAAACTTGATCTTCTGGTTCATAACCGACTGCATCTTCGGCGAACGCGCGTCCCCGAGGATGCTGCGAGCGCCGAGTGCCCGAGGTCCGAATTCCATGCGCCCCTGGAACCAGCCGACAACCTTGCCATCCGCAAGATCTCGAGCGGTGCGTGAGAGAACTTCGTTTTCGCCAAGTTTCTGAAACGGCAGGTTATTCTGTTGAAGAAAACTTTCGACTGCTTGGGGTGTGAACGACGGTCCAAGAAAGCAGCCTTTCATCTGATCCTCCAACTGCACCTGTCGCGGAGCCTTCAAATGTTTGTGCCAGGCAGCGAGAGCGGCACCGAGTGCGCCACCGGCGTCTCCGGCTGCGGGTTGGATCCATATTTCCTTGAACGGGCCTTCGCGCATCAGTCGACCGTTGGCTACGCAATTGAGAGCCACACCCCCGGCCATACATAGGCTGGACAAGCCGGTTTCATTATGCAGACTGCGACCGAGGCGCAGGATCACCTCTTCCGCGACCTCCTGGATCGAACGGGCCAAGTCCATTTCCTTCTGAGACAAAGGGGTTTCCGGTTTGCGCGGCGGGCCTCCGAAAAGGTCATGGAAGCGCTTGTTCGTCATCGTCAGACCGGTACAATATTCAAAGTAGTCGAGATTGATGCGGAACGAGCCATCTTCCTTCAGATCCATCAGATGCTTGTAGATGGTATCTACGTAGACGGGCTTGCCATAAGGCGCCAATCCCATCACCTTGTACTCGCCGGAATTGACTTTGAATCCAGTGTAGGCGGTAAAGGCTGAATAGAGCAGTCCGAGAGAATGGGGAAATTCGATCTCCCATATTTGCGTCAACTGATTGCCTGTGCCGATCCAACCGGTCGTCGTCGACCACTCACCCACCCCATCGAGGCACAGAACTGCAGCTTCGGAGTACGGAGACGGAAAGAAGGCCGATGCAGCATGCGATTGATGATGATCAGAGAAAAGAATCTGGCGCGGTTGTTCGCCGAAGTTCGCGTTCAACTCTTCTGCGAGTGTCGATTTCATGAAGAGCTTGTCCTGGATCCACGTGGGCATCGCTTCGAGAAATGAAGTTAACCCGCATGGAGCGAATCCGAGATAGGTTTCGAGAAGTCGTTCGAACTTGCGAAACGGTTTCTCGTAGAATACCACAGAATCTATGTCTCCAAGGGAAACATCTCGCTCGGCGAGGCAATATCGGATTGCCTGGGCGGGAAAACGCTGGTCGTGTTTTATTCGAGAAAACCGCTCTTCCTGGGCGGCGGCGATCAGGTTTCCATTCTCGAGCAGACAGGCGGCTGAATCGTGGTAGTAAGCCGAAATCCCTAGTATCAACATGATCGAATTGCCTCCCTGAAATTGTATCCCTGAACCTCTAAATATATCGACAGATTTCTCCAAACGGCTTAGCGAATTCGTCAGTTTCACCCCAACCTGCTGACAGCGAGATTATCTGATTGCCGAAGACCGCATTAGGATATTGCGGCGCAAGGCCGCCGCAATATCCTTGTTGAACAAACCGGCACAAATTTACGGTGGCTCTTACGGGAAAAATTGGTTGATCATCTTGGTTGATCATCTTGATTGATCATGCTTCAACCATATTCGAACTTGAATAAAAAGTCAATATTCAGAATTGGTCTCAGCAATAAAGAGTAAAATCAAAAAATCTGTTGGTAGACAACTTGGAGGTTTCAGAGATATCCAGCATTTCAAAAAAATCGGCAACAGCGTCTCCGCTGGGGACATCACATTTAAAAATTTTTTGATATATTTCATTGAATTTTTCATTTCTCAGAAATTCATCAATTTGCTTTCGGGATTTCAATCTGAATAGATACATAAACATAGCCGTGGTAAAAAGTGCTGGTTGTGAATAGACAATATATGAAGGATGTCTAGGCTCAAAAACACCGGAAAAAAGGAAATCTGGTGAAACAAAGTATTTGTAAAGGCTTTCCAACACTAATGCGACAAACTTATGATATTTTTCCTTTTCAGAATCATCATTACTCATGTATAATTGTTCCATTGCTTGAGATTGATCAGGAACATTGTTTTCTGTTCAGTCTTTTTTTTTAATACCACAAAAATGCTCCCGCTCCATTGAAGCATATCTTGATTCGTTTGTACACCCCCCATCCGCGAAAAAAAAGAAATATTCTTTACGAAGATCCCTATTGGTGGCTAATGAAATTTTTACTCTTTATTGCTGTTCACTGCAAGGGATTTAAAGAGCTTCTGGCTGACAATTTCGATGAAACATTCATTTTTGGTATTTATGCTTGCCTCGTGAAAAAAGGCACTCACGCAACAGCCGATCGTTATTCAGTGTTTCCCCGAGTAAGTGATGGTTCGCTTTCTAAAATAAATTCATATTTTTCTTTTAAATCATTATGCCAACCATATTTTATATGCTTATCGTGTTGTAACCGCCCTACGAGTATTCCTGGATGTATTTTTATTTTTTTTGAAAAAGATTTTATATCTGCATGGCTAAAACGGCCTTTAGAAACAAAATTTTTATATTCCGATTCAGGGATTAACATATTCTTTGAATAACGATTTGCCTCATCTTCTTCTTTTGACGGAAAACCCTTGAGATCATCAATAAATGTATTTTTTTTCCCATGCAGAAGGATGTGAGCTGCTTCATGAAAAAATGTAAACCAGAAATGGTCATTAGTTTTATAACGCAAACTCATAATAATCATTGCTTTTTCTTGAGTGAGCCATCGCGCCACTCCGCTTATATGAGTCTTTTTGAATTCGGGAACAAAAACGAGGATCACACCGGACATTGCACAAAGTCGCTTCATTTCAGGCTCAAACTCATCCACCTTATTCAGCGTAAAACTCCTGATTTTATCCAAATTTGTTTTAAAGACATCTTTATCAAAATGAGCAACTGCTATTTCGGATGCCTTTATTTCACCAATTCTTAACCATGACGCGATGTGCGACAGATTATCGGAAAATGCGGGGGACTTTCGGAAATAAGCCGCTTTCAGATCATAATATTGCTGCCATTGTTCCGGTGTTGAGACCCCAAAAAATTGCAACAATTTTTCCGCAATGGTTTCTTTATCTTTGACAGATGGCAAAAAACCGATTTTTTTTAACTCATTTATCGGAAAATCATTGATCCATTCCAGGGTAAATTTCAATGCTTTCAGCTCGTTTGAACGAGCACAAAAAAGAGAATAGTCTGCGTTTAAATTATTCCAGATATTACCGGAAATTCCAAGAGTTCTTTCAAGTTGAACTGCAAGTTTCGCCGTAATCATTTCCTGTTTATGAATAATCTGACTTAAATGCTTTACGCTGATGCCCAATCGGTCTGAAAGATCTTTTTTTTTGATTTCATTGGATTTCAAAACTTCTTCCAGATATTCTCCTGGATGAATCGCATAATCCGGCTTATAGGCATAAAATTCTTCATTACTCATGGTAATCCTCCACACCGATAATAATATTTCCAGTAACTAGTTTAAGATCAATACCTCCGTCATCCGATATGGGAGGTTTTTCTGCTGGTTTGAATATCAGGCGATATGGGTGAGAAAGATCAACTGCAAATTGTTCTTTCCTCTCTCCTTTAAGCTGATGCCGTCGTTCCGGTTTTTTTGCCGGAACCTCCTCAAGATTTACCGCTGACTCAAGCACCTTGAGGCGTATTTGTATTTTTTTGGACTGCTCTGCTCCATATTCTCTTAGTAACTCTTTTTCAGAACTGAAAATTTTCTGAATCTTTTTCGTGTTGAAAACAATCCTCATTAATTTAATTTTAAAACACTTTACCAAGAAGGTAAAGCTTTATTTTCCTCTCCATTATGATTTGACAAATTTATTGGATCATCCACTTTAAGAACGTAACCAACGTAGAGGCGAGGAACTGATCATAAATTCTTATGCTGTGCTGCCCTTTTCGACCATTTTTTAAGGATTCCAAAAAATTTCCTGGGGGAATTTTTAGCGATTCAAAAGAATCGACCGCATTAAGTTGATCCAGTTTTCGCTGTGCCACACGCCAGATTTGCTGTGAACAAACTCGAGATGACTCTTTTGTATTCTTTCTGTCGAATAGATCCAAGGGACTCTCAATTATTGTCAGGTGATAATAAAACAATTTTTCTTTTATTGGGGTATTCAAGCTTAAACGACCAAAAATAAAAACGTTCACCCAAAATTTTTGGAGTGAACGTTTGAAATTCTTTTTTTTAATGCTTTTTACTAGAAAGAAAAAGCCGTTGTGGTTTTCTTGCCCCTAGTTTTAATCCTCGTCAACAACTCGATTAGTTCCACCAATGTTTTTAAATACTTCACTGCGATAAAAGTCCATGCGGTCATAGACTAGGTCTCCAGGGCAGGTTTTCGGAGAGAAGTTGCGATGTCCGTAATATGTTGATCGCGGGTCGAGTTTATAAGTTGAAGACAACCAGGAAAGCAAATCCAGCAATGATTTTTCCATTTTGTCATTTACAAGATCGTTTCCTGGGTCATAATCGCCTATCATGCAGATTCCGATCATTCCGGTGTTTGGTTTGCAATGGGCTCCTAAATCTGTTTCAGGTCTTCCCTGGTAGATAACGCCATCAGGGCCAATCAGGAAATGATACCCAATGTCGATCCATCCTGTGGATGGGTCGTCCATGTGGTAATTTTGGATTCCGCGGATAGTTGCAGCACCCTTATATTGCGCTTGGGTCGGCGACCAACTATGATGAACGATAATTTTATCAGCAACCATCGGGGTATAAGAAGATTTTGGAGGACGTGCTCCCCATTCCTGGCGGGAAACGATTGTGGGTTTTGCCCATTGATTCCCTGGTTGGTAAGGAACTGGTTTTTGGGAAAGTTTTTGCATCACTTCTTCACCGAGATTTTCACCCTGTGCAGTAAATCTGCGAATCAAGGTTGTTCCTTTCTTTGGATCTCGGATGATGAATAACAATTGGTAAGCCGTAACAGGATGAATGTTTGCAAAATGAAATTCACCCTCGAATTCCTGGAAACTTGTCCATTTCCCAGTTTGTTTGTCTTTAAAACTGGCATAAGACCGGAAAATAGAATCTGGGGATTTTTGGACGTCAATTGAAATCAGCAGGTTGTCCATCGGCTTTGGAAGTTCGAAAACTTGAGTTTCGAATTTTCCATAAGCCTGGTTCTCTAATTTGAACCCTAAATTGACTGCAATCTGATACTCATTACAATCTTCATCGGCAAAAACAAGATTAATGCCTGAAAAAGAAAAAACTGTAAAAACCAGAGAAACGAAAATGAACCATTTTTTCATTGAAGATACTTCCTTTCATACTCATTACTCATTAATAAAAAAAACGGTAAAAATAGTATATCAAAGTACTAGAAAATTTAAAATAGAAAAAAAAAAAAAGTTATGGTAAGATTTGCGCGAATCACATAATACGGAGGGATTGTAAATGAAAGGCCCAGGGCTATTATTAATGTTGTTCTTCCTTTTTGCAGGCTTGTTTCCCATAATTGCTGAGGAAGAAAAGAAAGATGGTGTTGTAGTTGGAAGTTACGTACAAATCAGACAAAACCCCGGCTTTTCAGCCCAAATAACAGGGAAAAAAATGAGGGGTGACCACTATTCAATAATCGCGGAGGATAGTGGTTGGTACAAAGTTCGTTTTACGGATGGCGATGAAGGTTGGATATTTGGCAGTGGAAAAAAGAGACCTGAAAACGTCGAAGCTCAATCGGACGATAAGGCGACTGATAAATCCGAAAAGAAAGATAAAGCCGAAGTTACAGAGAAAGAAGCACCCAAAAAAGGAAATGAATCTAAAGATAAGGAAAAAAAAGATTCAAAATCCGGAAAAATTGATACTGATAAAGAAAATTCAAAAAAAGAAATTGATGATGAGGATAAAGGCGCCTCGAAGAAAAATCAAAAATCCGACAAAGATATTGGCAAAAACAAAATTGATGAATCAAAGTCCCCCAAAGAGGCCATTTCATCAAGCAAAACCGCAGAAGATTTCTATAATGAAGCAATCGATTATTTTGAAAAAAGACGATACACCGAAGCTTTGGAAGCCAATAAAAATGCTCTCGAAAAAGCTCCCAAGAATGCAGAAATCCTAAACAATTATGCAAATTGTCTTTTTAAACTTGAAAAAATAGAGGATGCCATTGAAAAATGGAAAGAATCTCTCACGATTTCTCCTAAGTCTGCTAAAATCTGTAATAATCTTGGGGTTGCCTACTACCAACTAAATGACAATTCAAGAGCAATCGAATTCTATAAAAAAGCAATTCTTTTCGAACCCCAATTTCCTGATCCTTATTACAACCTAGCTTCAGTTTATGGTTTCAAGGGAGAATTCCAAAATGCCATAGATTATTATAAAAAGTTCCTTGAATTCAAACCTGAAGAAACTATGAAACGTTTCACCGAAGAACGAATGGAATATTGTAAAAAACAACTGGCTCTTGCGCCCAAAAAAGCGAAGGAAAGCAAGAAAGAAAAGGAAAAAGATAAGGATAAAGAGGAAGAACAATGAAAATATCTTTTCATGGAGCTGTTGGTTGTGTAACCGGTTCTTGCCATCTTGTGGAAACCTCAACATGCAATTTTTTAATTGATTGCGGAATGTTTCAGGGCTCTAAAGTCCTCAAAGAAAGAAATTATGGGGAATTCCAATTTGACCCCAAAAAAATAGATTTTATGCTTTTAACCCACGCGCATATTGACCATTCAGGATTAATTCCAAAATTGGTTAAAAAAGGGTTCCATGGACCAGTTTATGCTACCAACCCGACTGTTGATCTATCGGGGTTTTTATTGCCGGACTCTGCAAGAATTCAAGAATCTGAAGTTGAGTTAAAAAACCGGCGAAACGAACGGAAAGGGTTAGAGCCACTTCTTCCGATCTATGACGAGAAGGATGCTGAAAAAGCTCTTTCCCTGTTTAAAGGCGTTCCCCTGAACAAGACAATAGACATAAATAATCTGCGGATTATTTTCCGAAATGCAGGCCACATCTTTGGATCAGCGTTTATTGAAATTCAAATTACAGAAAATGGGAAGACAACCAAAATTGTTTTCTCTGGTGACATTGGAGCAATCGGCCATCCGATTGTCATGGACCCTGAACATTTTTCTGAAACTGATTACCTGTTGATTGAATCTACCTATGGAGATCGCATCAGACCCCCTGAACAAAATGAAGACAGATTGAAAGAACTTTCCGCCGTGGTAAATTCAGCTCTTAAAAAAGGTGGAAATTTGATTATTCCGGCATTTGCCTTGGAGCGAAGTCAAGATCTGATGCATGATTTAAGCATTTTGATCGAGAGAGGATCCATTCCTGAGACTGAAATCATCATTGATTCTCCTCTTGCAATTGAGGCTACAACGGTATATGCCAAATATCCTGATTATCTGGATGATGATGCAAAAAAACTATTAGACAAGCAGGGAACTTTATTTGACAATAAAAGGTTTAAATTTACTAAAGGGGCAGAAGATTCAAAAGAACTTAACAATCAAACGGGAAAAATAATTCTTTCAGCCAGTGGGATGTGTGACGCAGGAAGAATCAAACATCATTTGAAGCATAACCTGTGGAGAAAAGAATCCACAATTCTTTTGGTCGGTTATCAGGCTGAAGGTACTCTTGGTCGAATGTTACTTGATGGCGTCGACAGAGTCAGAATATTCGGTAATGAAGTTGTAGTCGCCGCTCAAATCTCCCAAATGCAGGGATATTCCGGACATGCAGATCAAAATGGCCTTCTTGATTGGCTCAAGTCTGTAAAAAAAGTTTCAGGAAAAGTCTTCATAGTACATGGCGAAGACAATGCCCGCCAGGAATTGGCAAAAAAAATTACTGAAAAATATCATTTTTCATGCGAAATTCCAGCCATGGATTCCTCCTTTGACCTATTAACCGGTAAAACAATTTCAATGGGCATTCCCACAGCCATTTCCCCGGCCATTCCACCCGAAGTTACTCCAGCTATTTCATTGCCCACTAAAGCAGCTGCCAAAGTCCAATTTAAACCCCCAACAACTTTCGGAAAAGATTCATACAATCTTTTTGCGGAATTCAGCCTCATGTTAGCTGAACAGATGCGAAAAATTCCGGAAGAAACAAAACGGGCAAAGTTGGTTTCCAAGCTTATTGAACAGCTAAAGTCTTTCAATTGATGACATGTACAATCAAAAGCTTCCCGAAGTAAAATTTTCTCTTAAAAACGAAAGTCATCATTTTCCTGGGTTTCTCACAAAACTTTTCGCAGTTAAATCGTTTGCAAAAGAGTTTCGATTTCTGCAAAATCGGATAATGCTGATTCTTTTTTGCCTTCTTTTTTGCAAAGTGTTTGTACCCTTTCTTGCAACAGCATCAGAAGAAAAGCCAATGGTTTTTGTGAGCATCCTTCCGCAAAAATATTTTGTAGACCGAATTGTCGGGGATAAAATTGCGGTTGAAGTAATGGTTGGTTCAGGACAATCTCCGCATACTTTTGAACCTATGCCACGGCAACTGAGTTTGTTGGCTAAAGCATCCCTTTATTTTGGGGTTGGAATTCCCTTTGAAAAAGCAATTGTCGAAAAGGTGAAATCTGGGTTTAAAGTAAAAGTTGTAGACACCAGTGAGGGAATCAAATTCCGAAAGGATGAGTGTTCAGACCATGACCACGAAAGTTCTCAGGGTGACCATAAAACAGACGCCCCCGAGGGCCCAAACACCCAAAATAACTCAGGAAGTACATCCGAAAATCCAGGTGCCGACAACCGCGACCCCCATCATTGGCTGGATCCCCAAAACGCCAAGCTAATTTCCCAAAATATTTTCAGGGAGTTAGTCCAATTTTTTCCTGATTTTTCAGACGAATTCAAAAAGAATTATGACCTTTTGCTGGTCGACCTTGACAAACTTGACAGCGATTTGAAAAATTCTCTAACACAAGTTAAAGGAAATTCTTTTTTGGTATTTCACCCGGCCTATGGATATTTTGCTGAGAAATATGGTTTAAAGCAGCTTCCAGTTGAATCAGAAGGAAAAGAGCCCAGTCCCAGACAGTTGGCTGAGTTGATAAGAAAAGCAAAATTCCAAAAAATAAAAGTCGTTTTTGTCCAGCCTCAATTCGCTCCAAAAGCTGCAGAAACACTCGCAAATGAAATTGGCGCAACTATCACCAACATGGATCCATTGGCGTATAATTACCTTGAGAACATGCGCGAAATTGCAAAAAAAATTCTTGATTCCGAAAAATAATAAATGAAACCAGTCGTTGAATTTTCAGAAGTTTTCTTCTCTTTTGAAGAAACCCCTGTATTAAAGAATATTACCCTTGATATCCAGGAAAACGATTTCGCTTGCATCGTGGGGCCGAATGGCGGCGGAAAAACCACTTTTTTGAGACTCGTTCTGGGAATGTTGAAACCTCAGTCCGGATATATCAAGATTTTTGGTGACAAACCTTCATCGGCTCGTCCGAGAATAGGGTACGTTCCTCAACATGCCCGTTATGACCCGAAATTTCCCGTTAGAGTACTGGATGTGGCCCTAATGGGAAGACTTTCCCCGGTTAGATTTTGGGGAGGTTTTACCAGATCCGATAACGATATGGCAATCGATGCACTCCGGGAAGTGGGAATGGCCGATTGCGCTGAACGTCCATTTGCCAACCTCTCGGGTGGACAAAGACAGCGGGTTCTGGTCGCACGTGCGCTTGTATCAGCCCCCGGACTTCTTCTCCTTGATGAACCGACTGCAAATATTGATATTCATGGCTCAGAATACCTTTATGATCTTCTACAAAAATTAAATCAACGAATGACAATTCTTTTAGTTTCCCACGACCTGGGTTTTGTCTCACAATACGTAAAAAGTGTCATCTGTATTCGTGGAGAGGCCGTTGTACACCCAACCAGCCAAATAAATGGCGAAATAATAAAAAATCTATATGGCGGAGAAACCAAATTAATCAGGCATGACCACCGCTGTTCACACGAGGGGCATTCATGTTGACATTTATAAAAGATTTCCTGGAAATGCCCTTCCTTCAATTTGCCGTTATTGGCGGACTTTTGTCAAGTGTCGCTTGTGGAATCGTAGGAAGTTTCGTAGTTGTAAAACGAATATCTTATATCGCCGCTGGAATATCTCATTGTGTACTAGGTGGAATGGGGGTCGCAAGATACTTCCAAACGGTTTATGGAATTAAATGGTTGAGTCCTATTTTTGGCGCCCTTGTATCGGCCATCCTTGCTGCACTTCTCATCGGATGGGTCTCTTTAAAAGCAAAGGAGCGGGAAGACACCGCAATTAGTGCAATTTGGGCGGTCGGGATGGCCATCGGAATTCTTTTCATTTCCAAAACCCCCGGCTACAACGAAGATCTGATGAGTTATCTTTTCGGGAGCATCATGATGATTTCGCCAACCGATTTATGGACTATAGTCGGTTTGGACGGATTTGTAATAGTAATAAGCATCTCATTCTACAACCAATTCGTTGCAGTTTGTTTTGACGAGGAATTTGCAAGAATTCGAGGACTTAACGTTGAATTTTACTACTTCCTGTTACTTTGCTTAACTGCAATTACTGTAGTTCTCTTAACAACAGTGGTTGGAATAATTATGGTTATCGCTTTATTAACTCTTCCGGTCGCCGTAGCTACACATTTTGCAAAATCTTTACGGCAACTGATGGTTGGGTCAATTCTCCTTTGCGGCCTGTTTACAATTCTTGGCCTCGGAATCAGCTATGGTCCTAATTTACCGGCAGGCTCCACAAGTATTGTACTAGCAGGCTTCACCTACCTATCTGTTACTTGTTTTTCTATTTTTTTTGGTAAAAACAAATCGGGAATTTAATTTTGGTGGAGTTCAAATGAAAAGAATGCTTCTATTGCTTGAGTTGGGGTTGTTTTTTTTGTTTTCAGCAAATGCTTTCTGCGACGAAAAATACAGACTTCCACCCCCTGAAATTGCGAAATTGATCGACGCGCCCTCTACGCCTATGGTATCCATAAGCCCTAGAGGAGACCACATGCTGATAATCCAAACACGCGATATGCCTACTATTACAGAACTAGCGAAGCCATTTCTAAGATTAGCCGGCTTGCGATTTTATCCGGATACCAATGCAAAACAAAGAATGTCGTTTATTTCAGGTGTAAAAACACTTTTTCTTGGAAACGGCGGAGTTACAGATTTTCAGCTTCCCGCGAGCTCCTCATGGGGTTTGCCAATCTGGTCTCCTGACGGAAAAAAGGTTGCCATCTCTAAAATTACCGAAAAATGTACTGAAGTATGGGTCTTTAATCCCCTGGAAGGAACAGGTGAAAAAATTGCAACTGGGACTATAAACACTGTACTTCTTTCACCATACCACTGGGATCGAGATTCCAAGAACCTTATCATTCCATTTGTACCTAATAATCGGAGTGACCCTCCCAAAGTTGAACCCGTACCAAATGGTCCAATGGTTCGCGAGACAACTGGAAAAATCTCCAAACTAAGAACTTATGAAGATCTCATTCAGAGCGACCATGATGAAGAAGTTTTCGCGTATTACGCAATTTCCCAATTTAAAAAAGTGAATATCGAAACAAAGGAAACAATTGAGCTAGGGAAGCCCGATTTTTATTCCTATTTCAGTATCTCTCCTGATAAGAATTTTATTCTGGTACAAAAACTTAAACGACCATTTTCAAAAATTGTACCATCTGAATTGTTCGCTAATTCCTGGGAAATCTGGGACTCGAAAGGGAATTTTATCAGGACAATTGCCGATCTTCCGGCGGCCGAACAATTGCCCATCGAAGGGGTTCCACTTGGACCTCGTGATATAGGATGGCAACAACTTGCTTCAGCTACCTTAATTTGGACCGAAGCCCTTGATGGTGGCGATCCCAATAATGTAGTGGATTTCAGAGAAAAACTTTTTAAACTTCAAGAGCCTTTTACCGCTTCTCCAACCGAGTTTTTCAAACTTCCTCAAAGATTTGCAGGACTCGATTGGCTTGAGCAACCTGGACAATTATTGGTTTCTGATTTTGACCGGGACAAAAAATGGCTTCAGACTTGGTTATTGGATTTAAACCAACAGCAAAATGCTTCTACCGCTCCATTAATTTTTGACCGA
Source organism: Candidatus Rifleibacteriota bacterium (assembly GCA_015233565.1). Lineage (GTDB taxonomy): Bacteria > Muiribacteriota > Ozemobacteria > Ozemobacterales > Ozemobacteraceae > JADFXM01. The sequence goes on along the minus strand of JADFXM010000028.1, from coordinate 23,741 downwards.
AGTGCAGACGATTCGTATAATAATCCTGGAGAACCTGTTAAGAAAGAACTTCCGGATGGCCAGGAAGTTGCCATTGCATCGGGAAATTCAATTTTCCTGAGTGGAAATGGTGCAACTCCAGTCGGACAAAGACCTTTTCTAAGATTATTCAATCTGTCAGACAAATCTACAAAAGAGATTTTCAGGGCTGCTACTGATACATACGAGGCTTTTGAAGGATTTTCCGATGAACAAAGGCGTGCAATTATTACTTTGCGTGAAAATCCGACTCTTCCTCCGAACTATTACAACCGAACATTAGTTGGAAACAATGTTGAAGAACCCTTTGCGATTACACATTTTTCTGACCCTGCGCCAGAGTTAACCAAAATAAAAAAAGAGCTTCTGACCTACAAACGGAAGGATGGGATTCCTTTATCGGGAACCCTCTATTATCCGATTGATTACACCCCGGGATCAAAAGTTCCAGTAATTATCTGGGCCTATCCCAGGGAATATACAAATCCAAAAACTGCCGGACAGGTGCGCACTACATCAAATCGCTTTACCCGTCCCGAGGGCTGCTCAATTTTGTTTCTGGTACTCCATGGTTATGCAGTATTGTATCAGGCCGAACTCCCAGTAGTCGGACCACCCAAAACCGCAAATGATACTTTTGTGGAACAAATCACAGATGGTGCAAAAGCTGCTATAGATAAGCTTATGGAGGTCGGAATTTGCGATCCTGAAAGGGTCGGAGTTTCCGGACATTCCTACGGTGCGTTTATGACGGCCAATTTGCTGGCACATACTGATCTTTTTGCCGCCGGAGTTGCCAGGAGCGGTGCCTATAACAGGACACTTACCCCCTTTGGATTCCAGGGCGAGCGACGCTCTTATTGGGACGCCGTAGATGTTTATACCAAGCTCTCACCTTTCACACATGCAAATAAAATTAAAAACCCCTTACTTTTGATTCATGGTGAACTTGATGATAATCCGGGAACTTTTCCCATGCAAAGCGAAAGAATGTTTTCTGCAATTCAAGGATATGGAGGAATTGCAAGACTCGTAATTTTGCCTTTGGAAAGACATGGTTATTATGCTCGTGAATCAGCCATGCAATGCGTAGCAGAAACAATTGCCTGGTTCGACATGTACGTTAAAAATCGAAAAATAGCGGGAGGAAAAAATTGAAAACCGTAATTTGTCCAATCTGCCAGAACTCTTTGTACTCGGAATGTTTCTTAATCGGTGAAACTTTCAGTTGTCCCCACTGCGAAAATGAATTGATTGTAGAAGATGAAACTGATGTCCCAAAAATTCGAGCGGCATTTAATCTTTTTGAGGGGTTTGGATGGGCTCATGGAATCTGGCGAAACGGGCGACTTATTTTAACTCCGGCAAAACTCAAAATTTTCGGTGAAATCTTCGTTAAAATTTTGGAAATGGAAAAGTGGTCAAAAGAAACTCCCGATGAACTTTCCAAACGGAAAGAAAAATTGGAGATTGCTCGGAATTTATTAAAAGAAAACGCTATCGATGATAGCTTTTTCATGCTTGCACGCTCGTTATTGGATTTCTTCGACCAGGGAAATTCCGAAAAGAAGAGTTAAACTTTGTTTTGGGAACAGATTTTTACACGATTTTTCATAACAATATTCTGATTAAAATATAGATTTAATTTCCCAAAACTCAGAATGTTTTTAGTAAAAAAAAGCCTCCAATTTGCCGAAAAATGCACAGAAGAAACATAGAATCGGAGGGAAGGAATGCTTTTTCCATTAAACTTTTTAACTTTTTTTGGTGGAGTTTTCTCGGGAATGCTCTTAACATGGACTGCCTGGTTTCTTTTTTTGCGACGAACAACAGAAGTTGTGAGGAAGGAATACCCCAAAGATCTTTCACATTTTGGGAGAAAAAAGATAGTTTCGAAAAAAAGTTTTTAAATCTGAAAAAAATTTTTTTTTGAAAAACGCCCGAAAGGGCGTTATTTTATTATTTATGCTTAAATCAATCGCCCAAGCTCCAAAAACTACCGAAGACAAAATACTTTTTTTCTTCGAAAGTGGCAACTTTACTGATGGTTTGGAACTTTTCAAAAAAAATTACAATTCCTCCAATCCCCCAAGTGAAATTCTTGCATTAGGAATTTTTCGGGAATTGCAGGGCAAGGGCGCTGTCCAGATTTCCTTTGACTTCATTAATGAAGTAGATCAGTGGCTTCCAGATAACGAAAAATTAAAAAGAGCTCAGGAAATTGCTAATGACGGCATTTTTGATATTCGCCTCAAAGCCGGACATGATGCACTAAAGAAAGCTGAAGCCCTGGCCGCTGAATTCAATAGCATGGCAAAAACTGGCGCTGTTGGTCAGGAAAAGCTGAGAGAGGAAAACGAAAGAGTTTTCCGAAACATGGTGGAAAGCGCGCTTGAGAAATTCAAGGAAGCGCTGAAATTCAAACCTACTGATATCCGAACCCTTCGTAGAATGCAATTTTGCTATGAGCAACTGGAACAAAGCGAAGAAGTTGAAAAGATCTTACGCAGAGTTGCAGAAATAGAACTTGGCCCGACCGAAGGTTTAGTCGAGGATGAAACTAAAGCTATTGAAATTCCAAAGATTGAATCTGAGGAAGATATACGGCAACGAAAACTTGAAGAACTTCAAGCCGAGTCGGAACGATTCCATAAGATGGAAGCAGAAGGAAAAATTGATGAACTAATCCCGGAATTAAAAAATTTTTTGCTGAAAGAACAGGATTTCCAAGAAGGAAGAGTACTATTAGCAAAAATTTACCTTGACCGGAAGGAGTATTTCCTTTGCCAAAGAATGATAGATTGGGTATTACATGTAGATCCTCGTTTCAAACCTGGCGTGGAACTGCAAAAAAGATTTCAGGAACAAAGACTTGGCCTACTGAAAAGAGGAGCTAATTCCTTCCTCTCAAAAGCACTTTTGCTTGGAACCTATCATGGACTCCCCTGGTTTCAAAAAGCTGAAAAATGCCTCTCCCAAGCTCTGGAAATTGTCCCCAACGATGTCGAGATCTTGGACAACCTTCATTTGGTCTATAGTTATATGGGAAATATAGCTGAAGCAACCCGTATGCGAGGAAGGCTCCTATTGGAAGCCCCTGATTTTAAGCCAACCTGGGATAAGGAAATGGAAAAATCCCACTGTTTTTTAGCTGGTTATGCCTATTCCGAAGAACCTGATTCACTAAATCTGTTCCGAAAATTTCGTAAAAATTTCCTTTTAAACAATTTCCTGGGTTCCAAATTTAATTTTTTTTATTTAAGTCTCTCTCCTTCTTTGATTTCAATTGCAAAAAGATATAAAATTCCCCCGCTTGCCTTTCGAGCATTCTTATTTCCCTTAAAAATATTATTCCGAGAAATATTAAAAAATGTCCCATAAAACTGAATGTTTTCCATTATCGCAGAATTCTTGCACACTAGGCGACAGGGAACAAGCTATTCACAGGGAACGTGCTTCTTCTCCTAATAATTGTAGTGGCGATTTTACAAAACCCTCTGATGAACAAGATTTTTTTGGAATTACCTCCACAATTCCTATTGAAATTCCTCTTTCTGCTAAAAAAAAGATTATTGATTTAAACAATCTTTTTATTACTTCCAATAACCCGGATAAATATGTAAAACTGGCTGAAGAAAAAGGCTACCCAAGAACCTGTTGCACTTGGATCAAGGGCATTTACGGGTATGTTTTAGAAAAAAGAATTTCCAAAATAATCTTTGTAACAGGTGGAGATTGCTCTAATACACATGCACTTAGGGAAACTCTTCTGCCTGAATTAAAAGAAGTCTTTACTTTTTCATTCCCCTACCCTCCTGACAAAGAAGCGTTGAAAAATGAAATGGAAAAGCTTTCCACTGAATTTGGCACAACGATTTTGGAAGCGGAAGAAATTGGAAAAAAGTTATTTCCCATCCGAAAAATGCTTGCGGAATTAGACCGCCTGACATGGGAAGAAGGGATTGTAACCGGGTTCGAAAATTTCAAGTGGCTTCTGTCGTCTTCGGATTTCAATGGTGCACCTGACAAATTTGAACAACAATTAGCTGAATTTCTGTCGAGCGTGAAAAGAAGAGAACCAGGCGTTTCAAAAATACGAATTGGGGTATTAGGGGTCCCTCCCGTATTTTCTGATCTCCATAAAACAATTGAAGAAATTGGTGGAAAAATAGTTTTCAATGAGATTCCTCGACAATTTGCGATGCTTGACCTTGATTTGGACCTTGTTTCACGTTACCAAAAATATTCCTACCCTTATGGGGTGTGGCCTCGTATTAAAGATATCAATTGTCAAATTGAAAAAAGAAAAATTGACGGGTTAATCCATTACACTCAATCTTTTTGCTATAGACAAATTCATGATATCCTACTTAGAAGAATGATAAAGTGTCCTATTTTAACAATCGAAGGGGAAAATCCCTCTGAAATTGACCAAAGGACAAGATTGCGAATTGAAAGTTTTTTCGAAATGCTTGAAGGAAGGCATTTCAAAGGTACATGAATAAACGAATTTCGGTCGGAATATTTTTTTTAATTTTTGTTTTTTTGGTTTGTACAATTAATTTTTCTTTGCAGGCACAAAATGAGAAAAAAAGTACAACCACTTCTTATGATAATACTCCAATAAAAATTGGAATATTAAGGAATCACGATTTACTTACCGCCCGCATGCAAGCAGTAGCCGGTAATTGGAAAGCGAAACTGTTTCTAAAAAAAAATATCACCGCTACGGAAAGTTCAAAACTTGATGAAGTAGTAATTGAGCTTCCCGAAGGAGAGGAAATCACTTTACAATCCATCGCCAAGGGAATCATTGTTCGATCTTCAATTCAAGGTGAAATCAAAGGATATTTTGGAAAAGTTGAGTTTTCGGATGGTTGGCTATTGAATATCGACTTCCCAAACCTTCCTGACTTCCTTTGTGGAAGTTTTCTTGAAGTGGATTTTTATCAGGGAAATATTCTTTTTAGCACAGTGCAAAAACTTTCGGAATTTCTTGTTTCAGTGGTGTCTATAATGTCTTCGACCTCCGAACCTGAAGCGATAAAAGCCCAGATTATTGCTGCCAGAACATTTTGCCTATTTTCTAAATCTCCTCAACGACACGCTTCAGATTCTTACGATGTTTGCGACCAATTTCATTGCCTTCCCTATTTGGGAAAAGGCTTTGATCGTGAATTGGTCGAATTACTTGTTGAAAATCAGAAAAACCGCGTTATGCTGCATCAAGGGAAATTTTTTCTCCCCTATTACACTGATACCTGCTCCGGGCGCCTTTCAAGCGCCAAAGAAATTTTTGGCAAGGAAGATCTTATCCACGTGGCCCAGGATGACAGATTTGACCAGAAAAGCGCTGAAAACTGTTTTCATAGCGCTTTTTTCAACTGGATAAGGGAAATGCCGGAAAAAATGATGTCAGATTTCCTTACTATTGCTTTTTCAACCAATCCCAATTGCACTTTTAATGAATGGGCCCCTTCTTCATTTGATTCTTCCGGAAGAGTCACCAATGTGAAGTTAAAAGGTCAAATTGCCAGAGAAATGGACGAACCACTTAAAGTTGAAAAAATGGTTACCGGACAAGACTTTTGTGATAACTCCCGAAGATATTTTGGACCAAATGCTTTTCCAAGCATGAGATTCACGATCGAACCTTTGTCCAAATCCACTGTCGTCAATGGGAGAGGGAAAGGATTGGGGGTCGGAATGTGTCTATTAGGAGCAGATGGTATGGCAAAGAAAGGAGCAAAATATTCTGAAATCCTAAATTTTTATTATAAAAATATTACTATTTCCCCTCCACCAGAAAACCAACCCGCTTCAAATTCCAGAAATATTTCCTATCAATTAAATGCTACGACATCAGATGTTACAAAGCCAGGAAAGAATTCTCAATCAGCGGCAAAAGGCGCAAAACCAGCGGGAAAAAGCTCTCAAACAACAGTAAAAACCGCTCAAACATCAGGAAAAGACACTCAATCAGGCACAAAAACCAGTAACCAGCAGCCATTAGCAAAAGGAACAGCAATAAATAATACCAATTCAATAAAATAACGAATTGGTTAATCCGTTCCACCTTATTGCTCTTTTAAAAATGTTGCTCTTTTTTTTATTTTTGAATAAGTGGTTTCTATAAATCGAAAGTAAGATTGATCGTTAACAAAACTGTTAAAAATACTGCGAATAAAAATGGCACACTGATCATTTTTTTGCTCCTTGAATGAGCTTTAGTTTCATTTTCATTCAATCGGCCAAATTTGACATAAATTTTACATTTCTTTTTTATTTCTGTCAAACACGCAAAATTCCTCAGCAACAAAGAGTAAATTAACATTGACATTGGCAATTAACCATACAATTCAAAAATAAATTCGCGAAAAATAATTTTTTTCCAAACTTTCTGCACTTGCATTGATGCAGGTTTAGAAGTCTAGTATTTCTACTCTTTTTCGCTGAAAATCCCCAATTATGTAATTTTGGGTGAAACAACCTTAATTGCTTTGGGAACAGCGGGACAAAGGTTTTGGCATGCCCCGCAACCAGTACATTTCAGGGAATCAATTGTTGGTTCCGAAAATGGCGACTCAAAAGAAACTGCATCGAATTTCCTTGGGCAAGCTGTTTCGCACGCCATGCAAGAAATTTTGGCAATCCTTACGCAACTTTTCCGTTCAACGATTGCAATTCCAATTTTCAGACTTAACGCTGAAACTTTATTTAACGATTGTGTTGGGCAGCTCTTAATGCATGGAAAATCCTCACACATCCTGCAAAAACCCATATCCGTATCAATGAATGGAGTTCCAAAATCAAGAGAGGTTTTCTCCTTTACTGATTTAATTACGAAAAAAGGGCAAGCTTTGACACATGCTTTACATCGTGAGCATTTCAGAATGAATTCATCTTCGGGAAGTGCTCCTGGAGGCCTGATTCGATCGGGAAACAGCCCTTCAAACTTATTTAACTCACTCGAAAATATTTCCTCAAAAAAGCCAAACAGTTGGAAACAAGATTTCCGTAAAAAATCTTTTCTCGTGATTTTCTTTTCCATTTTTTAATTGTTTTTCTTTATTAGTTTGAAAATACTTTCGGACATTTTTTGAAATTTGCTTTTTTAAAACCGTTTGGAGTTCTAATATTTCTTTCAGGATGTTAAAACAGGGTCTTTCATGCGAATTTTTAACTTGATAAAATTTTTTCTCCCGAAATTTGAATTATTAGAATTCTACTTTAAAATTTTTGACTTGCCAAATTTAAAAATTTGAGTAACTTATTAGTAAGATGGCGGAAATTGGAACAACATATTCGAATCTTCCGTCCCTTTTTGGCGTTCCCAAAAATGAGACGATTTTGCCATTCAAAGTTCCTGGCTCTTCCCAAGATAATTCATCGAACCCAGTTTCATCAGTTGATAACTCCTCCCCTTCTCCTGCCAATTCTCCAACTACCCCATCTTCTCAGGGTTCATCCTCCCCTCCCAGCAAACCCTTCTTTGGCTCAAAACAATCGAATCCATCTGACTCTAAAGAAAATTCTGAAATTCAACAGTTAAAAAAGACTGATCAAAATGTTCGGGATCACGAAGCCGCTCATGTAGCAGCTGGGGGCACCTACGTTAAAGGAGGAGCAACTTTCCAGTTTAAAACTGGCCCAGATGGTAAGCAATATGCAGTAGCCGGAGAAGTCGATATTGATACTTCCCCTGTTGCCAATGACCCGGAAGCCACCATTCGAAAAATGGAGTCCGTCAAAAGGGCTGCTTTGGCCCCAGCTGACCCTTCTTCCCAAGATCAATCAGTTGCAGTTCAAGCCAGCGAAGAAGCTACAAAAGCACAGTTTGATTTAATTCAATTGCAAAGCCAGAAAAATTCCTCCAAGAACATCCAAACTAATGCGGTCCAGTCATATAATAACATTCAAACTGCAACCTCAGGCTCATTAGGAAGCAGAATAAATCAGTTCGCTTGAACATTACCTTTACGTCACACCCAACCTCTTTAAAACTGTACATGATGCTAATTACAACACGATTCAAAGAAAATCACTTTGAGGGGAAGCAAATCATTATTAAATCAACCTTTGTGCAACTTCAGAAAAATTTAAATGGAACAGTAGAATTACTCCTAACCACCTTTCGAAATATTTAATTTGCTAAACTATCACTTGAGCCAGGTTTCAATTGAAAATAGCCATTCATGATTATTCCGGACATCCATTCACAATTCAACTTTCCCGCGAATTGGCTAAACGAGGGCATGAAATTCACTACCTTTATGCCTCTTTTTTTCAAACTCCCCGCGGAAATTTAATGAAAACAACCTCTGATCACCGAAATTTCAATATCACCGGTATTTCAATCGGTGAAGAGTTCGAAAAATATTCATATTTCAAACGAATCAGACAGGAAATTAAATATGGTTTTAAGTTGGCCAGCAAAATTAAACGCATAACGCCCGAACTGGTCATTTCTGCTAATAACCCACTTGATCCGCAAGACATTTTGCAGAGATACTGTTTGGGTGCCGAAATAAAATTTATTTTCTGGTGGCAGGATGTTTATAGCAGAGCTATATACGGGCATTGCTCAAAACACTATGGTTTTTTGGGAAAATTGATCGGCCAACGTTATTTAGCTCTTGAAAGGAAAATACTACAGAAAAGCCAGGCCATAGTTGCAATTACAGATGATTTTTTTCCATGGGTAAGAAAATGGGGAATCCCGGAGTCAAAAGTAAAAATAATTGAAAACTGGGGACCACTTTCAGAAATCCCGATGCTTCCAAAAAAGAATGAATGGGCGGAAAGCCATGGCTTTTCAGATAAATTCTGCATTTTATATTCCGGAACCTTGGGACTAAAACATAACCCGCGAATTTTATTGGAAGTTGCCCGGTATTTTAGGAACCAGGAAAACTTGGCAATAATAATAATATCAGATGGTCCTGCTGTTACTCTTCTTCAAAATGAAAAACAAAAAGAAGGTCTGACAAATTTGCACTTTCTCCCTTTCCAGCCATTCGAACTTCTTCCACAAGTTTTGGCTACTGCTGATGTTTTCACAGCAATACTTGAACCTGAAGCTGGAGTGTTCTCAGTTCCTTCGAAAATATTAACATATCTTTGTGCAGGTCGACCAATCGTTGCTGCAGTTCCTCAGGAAAACCTCGCAGCCCGCATTTTGAAATCCTCAGATGGGGGTTTTGTAATCGATCCAAGCAATGAAAAGGATTTAATTCTGAAAATCCAAAAATTGATTGACTCACCTGAATTGAGAAAAAAAATAGGAAATAAAGCCCGTGAGTATGCTGTTGCCCAATTTAATATACTCCAGAAAAGTGATATATTTGAAGATTTGATCAATCAAGTGAAATTTTAACGGATGTTCCATGCGGCATCCTCAATTGGTGCAGTGTTGAAGCTAATCAAAGGGAAAAAATGGGCGACATTTCAAAAAATAGCACTAAACTTCTGAAACAGTCTTCAGCAGAGGTTTTCACTCTAATAAAATACTGGCAACGCACTTTTTGAAAAACCGCTTTCTTTTTATTTTCTAGTGCGGTTTTTAGATCAATTTCCCGTTGAAACATCAGTTTTAACGCTTTTGGGCTCGCACCGATAGAGAAGTGTATTTTTTTCCCAAAAATCTCATGAACAGCCAAAATAATGTCTTTTGGAAAGAATATTTCTTGCCCAAAAAAACGAACCATGGCAAAATAGAAAACAAAATTCTTGAGAGAAATGGTCATGAATAATTTTTCAAACATCCTCGTAACTGGCGGCTGCGGTTTTATTGGTGCAAATTTTATTAAGTATTTGTTCAAGGAAGAGAATTTTCAAGGGAGAGTAATCAATCTTGATTGTCTTACCTATTCGGGAAACCCTGAAAATCTCAGTGAAATTACGTTGCAATATCCAAATCGATATATTTTCGAAAAATTGGACATTAACGATTTCGAAAATGTTTACAAAACAGTTGAATCGAACAACGTTGATTTGATTGTCCATTTTGCCGCTGAATCTCATGTTGACAGATCTATTCATGGACCTGGACAATTTGTACAAACTAACATTGTGGGAACCTTCTCTCTCTTGGAAGTTGTAAGGAAATTGGATTCGATGGGTCGTAAAATCAGATTTCATCATGTCAGCACCGATGAAGTATTTGGCTCACTCGGCTCTTCGGGGAAGTTTTTAGAAACCACTCCCTATGATCCCCGAAGTCCATATTCAGCATCCAAAGCTTCTTCAGAAATGTTAGCAAGAGCATACGCACATACTTACGGAATCGATATAACAATTTCCAACTGTTCAAATAACTACGGACCGTATCAATTTCCGGAAAAACTGATTCCATTGATGATTTGTAATATGATAGAGGGAAAGAACCTCCCCGTTTATGGAGACGGAAAAAATATTCGTGACTGGCTCTATGTTGATGATCACTGTGCAGCCGTCTGGATGATCGCCACAAAAGGAAGATCTGGTAATACTTATAACGTTGGTGGTGAAAACGAATGGACAAACATTGATCTTTTAAATTCGCTTTGCGAATTAACTGCTGAACTGACAAATAAACCAAAAAATCATTTCAAAAACCTTATTAAATATGTTCCCGATCGCCCAGGGCATGATCGCCGATATGCGATTGATTGCGAAAAAATCAAAATAGAGCTTGGGTGGAAACAATCCGTAGATTTCGAGCAAGGGTTGAAGAAAACTGTTGAATGGTACCTGGCAAATAAAAATTGGATAGAGCATGTCAAAAGCGGTGAATATAAACATTGGATGGAGAAAAATTATGGAGCAAGGTAATAACCCTATGCGGAACTCATTAAAAGGGATAATACTTGCAGGTGGTTCCGGAACAAGATTGCATCCACTTACTCGTGTTGTGTCCAAACAATTGTTGCCAATTTATGACAAACCAATGGTTTATTATCCGCTTTCCACGCTTATGTTGACTGGGGTGAAAGATATTTTGTTAATTTCAACCCCGGATGACACCCCACTTTTCGAAAAGTTGCTCAAGGATGGTTCCGATTGGGGACTTAATATCAGTTATGCCGTACAACCTCGCCCCGAAGGATTAGCACAAGCATTTATCATCGGACGAAAATTCGTGAATGGCCAACCTTCCTGCATGATTCTTGGAGACAACATTTTCCACGGAGCAGGATTATCCGGAATCCTGAAAAATGCCGCCCAGTTGAAAAAAGGTTCAATCGTGTTCGGTTATTGGGTCCATGATCCTGAAAGGTATGGAGTTGTTTCTTTCAATTCATCCGGAAAAGTCATATCAATCGAAGAAAAACCCAAGAATCCAAAATCCAACTACGCAGTTCCGGGATTGTATTTTTACGATAAAGATGTCTGTGATATCGCTGCATCCATTAAACCGTCAGCTCGCGGTGAACTTGAAATAACCGCCGTAAATGAGGCTTATTTGAAAAGGGATGATCTGCAAGTAATCAAATTGCCTCGAGGGATGGCATGGCTTGACACGGGAACTCAGGAAACATTGCTTCAGGCTTCAAATTACATCCAGACAATCGAGATGCGGCAAGGCCTGAAAGTCGGTTGCATTGAGGAAATCGCATTCAGAAAAGGCTTCATTGATGCGGAACAACTTGAGAAACTTGCACAACCACTTGCTAAGAATGAGTATGGAAGATATCTTTTGAACATTTTACGTGAGGAACGCGTTAAAGAAGTTGAATAATGCTGGAAAAAAAATGAAATTCACAGAAACAACTCTCTCAGGTTTATTTTTAATCGAACCAAAGGTGTTTGGTGACAATCGCGGCTTCTTTATGGAAACCTGGCAAAAAAAGAAATTTGAAAAAGCCGGACTAAATTTTGATTTTGTACAAGACAATCACAGCAGCTCAACAAAAGGAACGCTAAGAGGTCTTCATTTCCAAATCCAACAACCTCAGGGAAAACTTGTAAGAGTTATTTCCGGAGAAGTCTTCGACGTTGCTGTGGATATCAGACCTGGCTCTACAACTTTTGGGAAATGGTATGGAGAAATACTTTCAGCCGACAACAAAAAAATGTTTTGGGTCCCACCCGGTTTTGCTCATGGTTTTTATGTAACATCCGATTATGCTGAGTTTCTTTACAAATGTACCGACTATTATGCTCCCGAGTTTGAAAGATGCATAATCTGGAACGACGAAAAACTTGGAATAAAATGGCCCATCCCATCAGACACTCAGCCACTTCTTTCAAAAAAAGACCTGGAAGGAAAAACGTTCACAGAGACGATACCTTTCCTGAAAAGGTAAGAAGGCTTTAGATTCAAAAGTCGGAAGTGTCGAAAAACAGGTTGTTTTCACAATTTGAATTTGTACTAAATGTACTGTCTGATTGCGATTTACCTTTACAATCACACTTAACCTCTTTAGAAATGCACATTTTGAAATTTACATTTAAACTTTTTTTTGCAAAATTTTATCATGAAAAAGGACTTTCCAAAGAAACTTTTGGAATTTTAACATAATGTTAATTAAAAAACATTGGAGACCTATTCTGCTCCTCGGAATAATTTTGGGTTCCTTCTTGCTGATGTTAACAGGGCAACCGATAAAACAGGATCAAAATTATCATAAATTTATTGACCAGCGCACATTTTTGGGGATTCCAAATTTTTTTGATGTAATTTCAAATGTGGCGTTCCTTTTGATTGGAATATTGGGATTGAATTTATTTCGAAATCATGCCCTCGAGGGGGCTTTCTGGTCCTGGGCGGTTTTTTTTCTAGGAGTGGGCCTAGTCTCTTTCGGTTCCGGATATTATCATTGGAGCCCATGCGATAAAACCCTTGAATGGGATAGACTTCCAATGACTATAGGATTTATGGGTTTACTTATAGGAATTCTAAGCGAACATATTGATTTGAAAGTTGAAAAATTTTTGCTGATTCCGGCGGTCCTATTGGGTTTAAGTAGCGTCTTATATTGGATCTACTTCGATGATTTAAAATTTTATTTCTGGATACAGTATATCCCTTTGTTAACAATTCCAGTTGTACTAATAATTTTTAATGGTGGATTCAACAAACGTTGGTTCCTTGTTATCGCTTTGCTATTTTACTTATTGGCCAAAGTTTCAGAAAAATACGATGAAAGAGTTTTTTTACTTTCCGGAAAGTGCTTCAGTGGCCATTCTCTAAAACATATTTTGGCTGAAATATCGTGTTTTGTAATTTATCAGATGCTTAAAAGAAGAGTCAGTTTGCAACAAAAGGACTAAATTCAGACTCCTACCTCTCAAGGATAAAATTCTGAGACCATTTTTTCAAAAAGCAAAAATGAAAAGTCCTTTCAGACTGAATTTTGCTATTTCACAGGCAAAAGTTAGTCTCTGGAAAAATCCGACACAAAAACATGGAAATCCGGAAAAAAGCAGCTACGGAGCTTATCTTCAAGAAATTCCAATTTTTCGGGGCAAGGAATTTTGAAATTAGCGTAATTCTGAGCAACCTTTATTGAAAATAAACTTTTTAAGATCAGCATAATCTCCGATTCCATCGGGGATATTGAAATTAGGATTTTCTCTTTTAACCAAATACTTGGTATTAAGCAAAAATACCTTGATTCCTGCTTCTTTAGCAACCGCATCTTTTAAGGGGTCGTTTCCCACCATTAGACATTCCTCCGGCCGCAGTCCGATAAAGGCTAATAATCGATGATAGAATGCCACGCTCTTCTTTTGCCCGTAAAATTCTTCGGTTCCAGTAATATACTTAAATAAATTCGATGAGTAACCTGCCTCTTCCAATCTTAAACGGTTGAATTCCGAAGGCATAACTGGGTTGGTTGCAACAACCTGTTCCAAAGCTGATTTTTCAGCTATCAACTGAACAAGCTTCAGACCTTCAGGAATGGGTTGAACAAACTCTTTTACAACCTTCCTTAATTCATCGCTTTTAAGCATTTCATCGGTTTTTTGCCGAATAAACGAAGGAGAAACATGAAAAGTTCCCGAGAGAGTTCTATTGAAAAGTGCGTCATTGTTATATGGCCCTGTATTTTTTAGTACACGCTTATAGGCTCTGATCACGGCTAATATGACCTTAAGTGAATTGAAATCAGAGGACAACAAAGAAAAATAAATTGAAGATACGTGTTTGACGATGTACAAGCTTTTCCAAACTGCGAGTGTTCCGTCCAGATCCCAGAGGATAGTTTTTATTGGGGAATGCGGCATTTTTATGTTTTCCTTTTTCCTCATACCCCATAAGATCTCAATTGTTCATTGTGGATCTATATTAGGGCTATTGCATCAATTAAAAAAAATTAAGAAGATTAGATTTTTTTGCAAATTTAATTTTATAACATTTTTTCAGCGAAAAGGAGTAAAAATTCTTGACTTATAAGCTGCACCAAAGCAAGTGCAGAAAATTTGAAAAAAAATAATTTTTCGCGAATTGTTTTTGAATTGTATGGTTAATTGCCAACGTTAATATGAATTTTCTCTTTGTTGCTGACATTTTTTTGAACTACTGGATAATTTTTGGAAATTTTTTTTAAAATATAGGGTTCAATATTTTTTTTTTAAGAAAATTAAATGTACTGCTTGCGAAAGAAATCGAAATATGCTACAAATCTTGTCATCATTCAACCAAAAAAACTTAGGAGGTTTTTTCCAGTGAATAAGCAAGAATTGTTGAAGGCAGTCGCTAAAAAAGCTGAAATCACCAATGTCGAATCCGAAGAGATTTTAAAGGCTTTTGTTGATTCAGTGAAAGATTCTCTTAAAAAGGGTGACAAGATTCAATTAGTTGGCTTTGGATCCTTTTTCACCGTTAAGAGAGCCGCGAGAAAAGGTGTTAACCCCAAAACCAAGCAACCCATCAATATTCCAGCTAAAAAAGTTGCCAAGTTTTCCCCTGGAAAAGAATTGAAGGAATTAGTAAACAAGGGTAAGTAAGAACTTAACCACCAAAAAGAAAAAGAGGAAAACTTAGGGTTTTCCTCTTTTTCTTTTTAATCGAAAAATTCGTAAGAAAAACGCAAAATTTTATACAAAATTGCATTTTAAATAGCATTCTTCACTCTGTAAAACAGCTTCCCAGGCCACTCCCGACGTTAACCGAGAATTGTTGGAAAATTGCTGAAGAAAAATTGAATTTTTTGGTAAAAAAATTTCCGGATTAAGCAAATGTCATTTGGAATCTCAATCGTTTTTTTCTTTTCAGGTTTAAGCGGCCTGATTTTAGAAATTGTTTGGTTTAGATGGCTTCATTTGCTTCTTGGAGTAAGTAACTATTCCGTAACTGCAGTCCTTACTGCTTTTATGCTTGGTTTAGCCTTTGGGGGACGCTATTTAGGTAGAATCGCTGACCGGACAAAGAACCCCCTTAAATTCTACGCCTGGTTGGAAATTGGAATCGGCTTCTATTCCCTTTTTCTTCCCGATATCCTTGCGAAGATGGCAGTCGTTCAGTCCTTTATTTACCCCTCTCTATCAGATTTTCGATTTTTGTTGGTTTCCGTTAGATTTTTTCTGGCGTTTTTCCCTCTCCTTCCTGCGACATTTTTGATGGGTGGAACTCTTCCTTTTCTTGCAAAATTCCTTGAATCCACCTTTGATACCTCCAAAAAACAAATTTCCATTTTATATTCAGTAAACACTTTTGGAGCTGCGTCAGGAGCACTGGTAGGTGGATTCTTCCTGATCGAACACTATGGGGTTTTGTTTTCCTCTAATTTGGCATGCACAATCGACATTCTACTAGGCATCATTGTTCTTGGATTTTCCAATTCCGCCCAAAATTTTACAGCGAATACAAATTCGGGGGAATTTGATCCTCAAAAACAGCTCAATAGCATAAGTTACATTGCGACCTCCCCTTCTGAAACCAAGTCCGCCAGGAAATTTCTTTTGTGGGCAACTGCAATCTGTGGTTTTTCCTCCATGGGATTAGAAGTCTGTTGGAATCAGGTTATCCCTCTGATCCTGGGATCTTCAATCTATTCATTTTCACTGATTTTAATTGCATTCCTGCTTGGTCTATGCTATGGAGCGTTTTCTTCAGCATCTTTTAAAAAAATTCATGAAACAGGGATCACCCGAATTGGATTCCTACTTGTTTTTGCTGGCCTGGCAACAACAATTTCCATCCCAATTTTGGGAGTTTTGCCGAAAATTTTCCTTTTAGCACGAAAGTCTCTTGAAATCTCATTTTATTCCTTCCATCTGATACAGCTGCTTATTTTATTTTTTATATTTCTTGTTCCCGCAGCTTGCTTCGGTGCTGCATTTCCACTCATTGCCAGGATTTTATCCACAAATTCGAAGATTGGGGAAAGCATCGGTAGCACTTTCTGGTGGAATACCCTTGGAACTGTTTTTGGAACAATATTAACCGGATTTGTTTTTATTCCAACTATCGGAACCAAAAATTCCATTTTCTTATTAATTATTGTTTTAAGCGCATTTGGAATTATCCTACTTGCAAAAAGTGATCTGAAAAAAGCCAAATTGCTTTCAATTTTGGGATTAACGATTGGAATTATTTCTTTCGTCGCCGTTTTTTTCCCCTGGGATAAAAAAATACTTTTATCAGGAGTTTTCCGATACTGGGAAAACCAATCGTTAGGAAGCATTGGAGATCCACAGAATAATGAGATCCTTTATTTTAAGGAAGGAATCTGTGGAACAGTATCAGTTCATAAAGTAAGCCAAAATATTTCACTCAGGATCAACGGCAAGCCCGACGCCAGCACCGGAGGAGACATGACCACACAGCTTTTTTGCGGCTATCTCCCAACCGTTTTTTCAAAAAACCGAAAAAGAATTTTATTAATTGGCCTGGGGAGTGGAGTTTCTGTTGCAGCATGCCTCAAATTCCCAGAAGTTGAGCAAATCGATGTTCTGGAATTGAACCCATATGTGGTCGAAGCTTCAAAGCTATTTGCCGAATATAATGATCGCTATTGGGAAAACCCAAAAGTCAGAATAATTGAGGAAGATGCAAGAAATTATGTCGATTTGTGCAAGGAAAAATACGACGTAATAGCTGCAGAACCCTCTAATCCCTGGGTTGCAGGAGAAGCAAACCTTTTCTCAGTCGAAATTTTCCAAAAGTACAAGCAACTTCTAAACCCTGGTGGCTTTATTTACCAATTTGCCCATATCTATGAAATGTCTCCTGAAATGATGCATATTATCCTTTATTCTTTTATGAAAGCCTTTCCTAAATCAACACTTTGGATGACAAGTTTTGAGGACATCGGTTTAATTGGTAGCAAAGATGCTTCAACTCCTGATTTAAAAAAACTTGAGGAGTTGTTTAAAAATGATGCCATTAAAAAAAGCTTCAAACCTTTTAAAATTGATAGAGCTTTGCAACTTTATTCTCTGCTGATTTTTCCTCCCGAGGGCCTCGAAAGTTTTGTCGAAAAAGGTGTGGTAAATTCCGATAACTTCCCGGTCCTGGAATTCCTGGCTCCGAGGGTTTTTTATAACCAGACTAACATGAGTTTTAATATTGCAAAGGAAGTATTTCAAAACCCGAATCATCCAATATTTCGAGACTTTCCGCCCGAAAGAATAACCAGCGAGGACTGGGAAAAAATCGGCCAACTTTTTCTTTTCCTCTTCCAACATAATATTTCAAAAGCAGCTTTTAAAAAAGCTCTGGAGAAAGATCCTAATTCAATTTCGATCATGGAAGGACTTCTGGATTCACTGGAATTTTTAAATCTTTGGAATGAAGCCACTCCCGTCGCCCAATCGCTAGCACAAAAAATTGGGGACGATAATGCTTTTAAACGGTATGCAAGGATTGCTTTGAAATGTGACCAATCCAACCCTGAGCTTCAGGTTAACGGAAAATTTGCAAAAACCGAGGAGTGTTTTAAGCTTTGGGAATTACGCAATCCGAAAGATTGGAATATCGATTATCTTCATGGAAAGCTCCTTTTAAACATCGCACCGGATCTAGCCTTGGAAGCATTTGAGAAATCCTCCAAAAAACTTCAGCTTTTTCCCAAAAAAGATCCTTTTGTAACAGGAATGCTTGAAATTGCCAGGGTCAATGCTTTGGAAAACCTAGGAAAGAATGATGAAGCGATGAAAATTTTGAAGGATGCTCTCAATTCATCGGAAATTAAAATACCTCAGGGAACCATTAGCGGAAATATTGAGCCATAATTAATTTATCCACATGGAACCACTAATTCCAATCGTTCAAACAGAAAATTTGGATTCCTCCAGGGATCAAATTCCTCTCTTCAGTAACCTTGAAAGCACAATTTGCGTTAAAGCAGTCATATGGCTGTTCGTTGGGCTTCTTGCCATTCATGTTCTGGTTACAAGAGGACATCTTCTTTCCACTGATGGAATAAGGTTGCTTCATCCCCTTTGGCTCCCAACGTTGTCGGAAAATTTCTTCAACAGCCAAGAAGATTGAAAGCAACGAACTAATTATGAATGGTATCATTGTTAAACCGAAGTTCCAATGTAACAAAATATTTTGCATTGTAAAAAACGCAAACATTGCTTTTTTAGTAATTTTTGTTAGAATATTTGAATTAATTTATTTATATTTTTTTGCAAAAGGAAAACAAAATGGAAATTTTTGGAATACTTGTAAGCTTGATTGGGTTGATGGGTCTTGCCTATCTTGGGTATTCAGTTATCTTTTTTGCGCCGTTGTGCGCTGCAATAGCAGTCGTTTTATCCTCCAAACTTCCCTTAATGCCGGCTTACACCGAAATCTTCATGTCCAAAATGGGAGAATATGTTAAAGCATATTTCCCGGTGTTTATGCTTGGCGCAGTATTTGGGAAAATCATGGAGGAGACAGGGATGGCGAAAGCAATTGCTTCCGCAATAATTAAATATCTTGGTAAGGAACGTGCAATACTTTCTGTGGTTTTGTCCTGCGCTTTTTTAACTTACGGTGGAGTAAGCCTGTTCGTAGTAGTTTTTGCAGTTTATCCACTAGCTGCAATTCTATTTCGAGAAGCAGGAATTCCCAAAAGGTTGATTCCTCCGTCGATAGCACTTGGAGCTTTTACTTTCACCATGGACGCACTTCCTGGTACACCCCAGATACAGAATATTATTCCAACCCAATTTTTCAATACCACAGCATACGCTGCACCAATTTGTGGAATTTGTGGAGCAATCCTGATATTCACCCTAGGAATGACATGGATTACACGCCAAAAAAATAACGCCGAAATCAAAAACGAAGGCTACGAAGGAACCGAAGCATTACTTAACGAGCCTAAAGTTTCAGAAAATGAGAAAACCCTCCCTTTCTGGGCCGCCGTTCTTCCACTCCTTTCTGTCTTGATTGTAAATCTTTACCTCAGTAACCCATTTCACTTTTCCTGGTGCTTCAATTGGAACAGCGCAATGCTTGAACCATTCAAAGAGATGAAAATCGCACTTATGACAGGACATGTTGAAAAAGCTCAACCAATCTGGTCACTAATAATCGCTTTATTTGTGGGAATTGGATTAGCTTCTCTTATCGGTGTTTCCCGTCTTCCAAAAGGGGGTTTTGCAAAAGCGATCAGCGCGGGAACAGTCGGATCTCTTCTTGCAGTTATAAACACCGCCTCCGAATATGGCTACGGAAGTGTAGTTTCAAGCGTTGAGGGATTCCAGAAAATCAAAGATGTTTTGGTATCCCTTCAACACACAGTTGGCCTTTTAGTCAGCGAAGCAATCAGTGTTACCACACTCTCAGGAGTAACAGGATCTGCATCCGGCGGAATGACAATAGTCCTGGGAATGCTCGGAAACACCTATCTTGAAATGGCCAAAGCCGCCAACATCCCTCCTGAAATGCTGCACCGTGTCGCATGTATGGCAGCAGGCGGAATGGATACTCTTCCACACAACGGAGCAGTCATAACCCTTCTCGCCGTCTGCGGACTCACTCACAAACAGTCCTATCCTGATATATTCGTAATCACTATCATAAAAACTCTAACGGTTTTCTTTATAATCGGACTGCATTCCGCCACTGGCCTCTCTTGAAAACAGGGTAATTTTCAATAAAGACCCAAGAGAAACCCCTTTAAACCATTTATGCCGGTAATCGAAAAAGATATTATGATTCCCAGTTGCACAAAAATTTTCAATTTTTGTAATGTCTTTGTTTTTTTCAACAATCAAAGTGAAATTGCCCTGAAGGAAGGCAAATCAAATTGTTGGAATCATAAAAAATATGCTATTTTGTATGAAATATAATGTCGCGAGCATCCATTACATTACCAAATGATCTACTTTCAGAACTGATGAGTGTGGTTTCTGCCAAGAGCAAAACAGAAGCAGTCATAATTGCAATCAAAGAAGAAATTCGATTGAAAAAATTAGAGAAGAAAAAGGCAATGGCTGGAAATATGGAGCTTGTTGCTTCTACGGATAAATTGAGGCACAAAGATGCACGGCTTGGGTAAAGTGCTGGTAGATACCTCTGCCTGGATAGCATTTTTCCGAAAAATTGAACCCTGTTATTCTTTGGTTATGCAACCTTTGGGACGAGCGAGTATGCTCTATTGGCATCTTAGTGGCAGAATTTATTCAAGACGCAAAGTCAAAAAAGGAGTTGTCTGTAATCAGGGATTTTCCATACGTATTCGAATTTATCCATAAGTCTTTCTCAAACTGGATGACTGCTGGCGAACTCTCTTTTCAATTGCGACGGAAGGGAAAAACCATAGGACTTTCCGACTGTTACATAGCTATCGCCGCTAGGGAGAAAAATTCTCAAATTTTTAGTTTGGACAGGCATTTTGAGTTGATGAACCCAGAAGCAAAAAGCAAAAATAAAAATTTTTCCACAAAGTTAGTTGTCTTAGGCAAAACGGTTTTTTGTCACATTTTTTTTTTTTTAATTCCTCCGAATCGGATCTATCTCCGCGTGAGCGGAGGAACTATCAATGAAAGGATCTTTTGCAGCTTTTCCAGGGGTCTATCTCCGCGTGAGCGGAGGAACCATCCACAGGCGTCAACGCCACAATCCACAACAAGGTCTATCTCCGCGTGAGCGGAGGAACCGAATGCGGCCAACTCTGCGAGAAACCGCCATGGGGTCTATCTCCGCGTGAGCGGAGGAACCGAATTTTCTTCGGGTCAATATCCTTTCCTTTGAGGTCTATCTCCGCGTGAGCGGAGGAACCTGCTCAATGCTTCCCGAATCACGCAAATCCGAAGGTCTATCTCCGCGTGAGCGGAGGAACCTTTTCAAGTGTGATTTCTTTGGAATATGGCAAAGGTCTATCTCCGCGTGAGCGGAGGAACCTCATGTAAGAACACTCAATCTCAGCCCTTGCCAGGTCTATCTCCGCGTGAGCGGAGGAACCGGTTTCTCGCAGGTTTGACCACACTTTGGACAGGGTCTATCTCCGCGTGAGCGGAGGAACCTAGCTCTTTGAGCAGGTCTCCAAATTTAAGAGGGGTCTATCTCCGCGTGAGCGGAGGAACCTGCAAAGCGTTGTACTTAATGTTATCCAAGCGAGGTCTATCTCCGCGTGAGCGGAGGAACCCTGAACTCCTTTTTCCGCTTGGGTAGACAAACAGGTCTATCTCCGCGTGAGCGGAGGAACCTTCCCACTTGCAGCTGAAACGGTGAAGGAAATAGGTCTATCTCCGCGTGAGTGCATATTCTGGTGAATCCGGCCAGGTGTTCTGAAATTATCCGGCCACCCTTATGCGAAAAGCAACTTGGACAAAATTAATTTAGCATAGTGACCGGATTACGATCAACAAATACTTTTTGTGATTTATGAATTTTTTCTTTCATTTTGCCTCCTTTCATTTTATTGTCTGATCCATACTTTTTCAATGGTTTACATTGCAAACATTCTTTTTACGATCTTTCCATTCGACGATATTTGCTTTTCCAATTTATTGAAAATCTTTTCCTACGTTTTTAAGCTCTCTATTCCTTATTTTTTGTCCTCCTTCTTCCAAATAATTTTATTGACTGGTATGACGGTTTTACCTCTTTTGCCTGCCTGATCGCTCACGTAGACTATTATCCGCGTATTCGTATATTCCTTATAGAAATATATATCGTTAAATTTTCACCCCAGCATAAACTCATGAGTGCAGGACTTTGTCATACAGAAATCTTTTCTCACTCCTTTCAATAACTTGAATTCTTTGGATATTAACCGAAATTTGGGGAGTATTATAGGGGAGTAAACCTGGAAATTTCTTCTTTCTATCTGGATTTATGAACAACCTCCTTTCATTCGGATTACTCTCAATAATTTTTGTATTACAAAAAAGCATTTCTGTAATACAAAAATTATATTTCTTGATTAATGGCTTGTCTCCGATAATTTGATTTAAAACTTTCAGTCAGATTAAAATCCCGCAATTTTTTTCCTTTCATTGAAAATTCTATTAACTGATGCTTTTAGTAATTTTTGACATTTTCTTTCTCATCGAATCTCCTTTCATTTCGATTATGTGAGAATTGTGAATTATCCGATCCAAAGTGGCTTCTGCATGAGTTGGTTCTCCAATGAGATCGTGCCAATTTTTTACCGGTAATTGCGAAACAATTATCATTGATTTACGGTCGTATCGCTCTTCGGTTATCTCTAAAATATCTTGCCTCTGATCCTGGTTAAAGGTTTCCAAACCCCAATCATCAAGGATTATCAAATCGGGTTTTGATAAATTCTTTATCAGTTTTAGATAGCGCCCATCACCCCGTGATACAGCAAGTTCATGCAATAATTGGTTTGTCCGATGATATAAAGAACTAAAACCTTCTCTACAAGCTTTATGAGCTAAGCTGCATGCCAGGAAAGTTTTTCCGACACCGGTAGGGCCAAGAATCAAAATATTTTGCTTTCTACGAATCCATTCACAGGAAGTTAATTCCATGATAAATGTTTTGTTCAGACCACGTATTGTTTTCCAATCAAAATCTTCAATTACCGCATTCTGTCGTAAACGAGCCATTTTCAACCTGGAGTTAAGACGTTTATTGGCTTGTTCAATTGATTCTCTGTCAACAAGCAATCCAAATCTTTCCTCGAATGATAAGCTTTTTATTTCGGGATTGGCTTCTTGTTCGGTTAATGCTTTCAACATTCCGGATAAACGCAGCTGTTGAAGCGTATTAATGGTTTGTTGTAATAACATTTTCATCTCCTTGTTCTATTTGGGGTTGGAAATACTCCGGACCTCGCAAATTATCGTGCTTAGGAATGGGTTTGCAGGGCCTTGTTCCTAATAAAGGCTGGGACTCTTGATTATTTTGGAGTATCGTAAATACAGTTTTATATCTGGGTGAGTTGTAATGCATCGCTCTTGCGCAAGCTGCATCCAGACGATTATTGCCAACTTTTTTTCCAAGACTTAATATTCCCATGCAAGCACGAAAACCTTGTTCCGGATATGCTTTTGATTCAAGAATTGCTTTTACAAGAGCAGTTACATTTGGTCCGATTTTTTGCGCCCAATTCAGAATTCTACCTGGATTCCAATCTACAAATTGATGATTCGGCGGCATGTGTTCTTTTAACGTTGTATGACGGTAAGCTTCAAAACTTCTCGGATAAGATGCAATTCTTTGAGAATTTTTGTAAATCTCAATAATTGAACTGGTTGTCGATTTTCGCGTAGCGATCCCAAAATTTTCTCACGTTATTTTACCAGGATGTTGAAATTGTTATAACATTTAGTGATCTTTGAAAATGAAACAAAAAAAGCCCGCTTTCGCGAGCCTGATGGCG
>JADFXM010000027.1 GCA_015233565.1 Candidatus Rifleibacteriota bacterium | reverse complement strand
CCAGTTCGATTGTTTTTTTCTAAAGGCCGCTTCTCGAAAGAGCAATCATATTTATTGGTACAAATTTAAAAATTATTTTTGGGGTATAATTTAGAAGATTCCTAAGCCTGTGAAAATCGGTGTTTAATAGCTCATTTTTCCAGCTTCCTTGTGTTAATGTTTGTACGCTATATGGTGCAGGAGCCATTTTTTTTCGTTCTTCGTCTTCGTCGAACCGCTGTTTGAGTAACTTCTCTGAATTTTCCCAGGAATCTAAGGTAACCTGTTGAGTTTTCTTGAGAAAATCAAAATTTTCCCGGCGAATTTGGCCAATTTTCCCGGCAAAATCCAGTTGGCTTTTTATTTCGCAGTTTTTCTCCAATTGAAAAAGAAGGAAAAGATTTTCAGGATCAGGATTTGCTTTAAAAAAAAATAGTGCCAATTCAAACTGTGAATTATTTTCGCACTTTTTCAGAAATTCATGCAAAAATTCTCTGATTGCGATAAAATCGAAATAAACTAGGCATGCCAAAGCTGCATCAGTCGATTCTGACTTTTTCCCAAAAAGCAACGCTCGTATTGATGAAATGCTCTGTTTGGGATCTTTGGCACTTAATAGGCGAATCGCTGCCCCTTTAACACGGATGTTTTCACTTTGAAGGAACGAACCTAGAAAGGGGAAAATCCAATCGAAATCGAATTCACCAAGATAATCAATAACAGCCTGAGCAAGTTTAAAATCTCTTGAGCGAAGGAACAACCTTGCAATTTCGACGAACTGATTGTTTTCCAGACGTCGAGCTGCGTTTAAGGTGGTTGCACAAATGTCAGTTGGTGTTTGCTTATCTTGTAAAAGCTTTTTTAAAAAGATTGTGTTCGAATAAAACTCATCTTTGGGTAAACCGGAAATTTTTATTACCTTTTCGTCGTGAGAAAAATCGGAAAAACTTTCCGAAAAATTTGGGGAAAGTTGTTTATTGAATTGGTCTGATTTGGCCTCGTTCTTGGCAAGTTCTTGGGATAGTTTCTTTAGTCCGTTTTGTGCTTTCTCTGAAACAGGCCATGTTAGAGCTTCTTGAAATGCCTCCCCTGCGTGAGGATTTTGAAGCTCACCCTTAACCATTATTAAAATTTCAGACCAGCCAACGGTTTCGCTTTCCAAAATGAATACAAGCTTTTCAAACCACTGAATTGTGGTGCGTTTCTGTATCCAGGAATCCAGGGATGCAAGATAATTTGGAAATCCATCCCCCAAAATTTGAGATTTTTCAATATTTTGCTTGCACCTTTGAAAAATTGTTTGAAGAATTTCTCTTTTTTTTCCGGTGGAAGTTTTCAAGAGCTCCCATAACCGATATGGAATCTCGGGATCGGGGTTGTTTTCAAGAAATACTTCGATTCTCAAAAGTAAATCTGGATCCTGGGCAAGGGCTAAAGTTTTCAAGAACATTGGTTTTACCCGGTCAAAGGGCAAAAAAACGGAGTTTTGGAGCGCACCCATAATTGCTCCTGTTTGTCCACTTTCCAATAACAGCTCAAGATGGCGGAGGGCCTCTTCCAAATCAATTTTAGCTAACCCTCTGATCGCAAGTGAGCGAATTCGGGGATCCTTGTGGAGGAGAAATTTCGGTAAGTCCCGCTTAAGATTTTCTGGAGCTTTGATTGCGAGAATTTCCAACGTTGCAAGACGCATGGATAGATAATTGCATCTGAGATAGGGGAGTAGTTTGCTCAGATGCTCGGCAGGGAAGACCTGCCTGAAAACAAGCAAAAGCGAAAGGTTAATAATCATATCCTGCTCAGGAGATAAAAGAGAAAATACATCAACAGCTAGTTCTTCGACTTTATCAGGGGGCAAAGAGTTAAGTAACAGAATTTTCTCCTTGTTCCCGACTTGGTGAAATTGTTTTAAAAAGTCTTCACTGGATAAAATTTTTGGTGCACTCGACCCTTTAATCCGATCCCTTAAAATCGTTATGGCATGATCTAATAAAGTCAAGCATTCAGGATCATCTTCTTTAATTTGTCGGCTGATCAAATAATCAAGAATCTCTTGGGAATTAGACTCCTGAATGATCTTTTCAATGGCAAAAAGTCGAAATGATCTAATTGGAGCTTCTAACTCTTGTTGAAGTAGTGGATCAATCATAAAAGTTGCCCTTTTCCCTTGCCTTAATAATGATTTTCAAGTGTGCCAAAAAACCTTTCCTTGCGACATTACATTTCAAGCCTCGAATGATTGAGAAGCTTAAAATGGCTGAACTTCATGCAATATTGTAAAAATTTGCATTTTATTTATACAAACATACAAACATTCAGTGACAATCATGATTATGAAAATTATCTCAAATAAGAATTTGCTAAATTAGCCAGAACTTCATCGGTCTGGCATAATATCCCTTTAAATTTTTTTAATACTAGCTTATCATAGAATGAATTGGAAGATTTGAATAGAAAAGAGAGTTGGGAAAAAAATGTCATTAACTGGCAAATTGACTTTCAAAAAAAGGTTGTTTACTGCTCTTGTCGCGCTTGTGTTTGCACTGAACCCTTTTGTTCTAATGGCCGAGGATGAAACCAAAACTCCTCCTACAGATTACTCTAAAGCAATGATGAAAATCCAGGGATTGATTGGCCCAAATGGCCAACCAGATCCAGAATTGCTTAAAATGAAAGCCTGGGCACAGTGGACCCAAGTAATAGGAATGGTTTATAAACACATGGGAAAAGAAGCTGCAACTCCCTTGACTTTCTATGGGGTTCTTCAGAGGCTCAACGATGACCGGTGCAAGCTGAACTCCAAACTGACAAATGAAGTTAATATCATTCATAAGGTCATTGGTTGGACCCTGCTAGGATGCAAAATAATTGAGATAACCCTGAAAGATACAGAACTATTTGCAAAAGTCCTTCCACGTTTAAACCGAGGTCTTCGTTCAACTGTGGTCTTTTCTAACTGGGCTAAGACCAAACTTGAAGCACTTAAAAATACAACTATTGGCAAATTTACGTACAATGTTGTAAATCCAACCGATGATGCCGCAAAAGAATATTGGGAATGGCTCAAGGGAAATCAAGAAACGGATGCCGTCAAACTTGCTCAAACGATTGGAACTGTTTTCACTTTTCTTGACCTGTGTATAAAAGTGAATAACTTTGACTTTAATTCCGGAAATTATCTTGCCTGGGGAAATATTAACCAGGAATTATGGATCGGAACAGCAACTCTTTGTATCGTAGCAACTATTGCAGGTATTTGGTGTCCTGCGGGATGGGCTGCCGTGGCAGCTAATATTTCTGACATTGCAACTGTTATCCTGGAAGAATCGGATAAGATAACTGCTGAACTGAAAAAAATACGCGGCCCATGGCGTGATGCCTACAAAAGGTCATATGACTTTCTTGCGCGAGTTGATCCCGAATTTCGCACCTTTGTTGAGGAATATAACGCCGGAAATATTCCTGAAGCCGGGAGAACCTCGTCTTTACTATTTGCCGAAAAAGAATGCGCTAATCTAAAAAATTCTACGGAAGAACAAAAAGCAATTTATGATAAGATCCTGGGTCAGGCGTTGTTGATGGGTTATTACAATATTACAAATGCAGACTGGCCCCGAGATACAATGTGGAAACTTTTTAAAGATAAAGCAAATTATACTGTGTATATTCCAGAAGCAAATCCAACAGGCTCTCTCAGCACTCTGGGATGGGTTGAAAAACAATGGGCAAGAATTTTTTCCGACACCCCTGATAACGCTGAGGGCACCGTAACCCAGGATTTCGCGGCAGGGTACAAGCCAGTTGTTTTTAATCCGGATTATGTTATTTACAAAACTTTCAGAAAATTTGCGGATGATCCGAGCATTTGCTTGGCAGATCCCAATAGTATGAGAATACCCATTTCCAAGAGTACTATAGATTTGCTTACTGTCAGAATCGAACAGGCACCGTTTCACTATTTCCCGATATTGCTTTTGCATTCTGCTTTGAAAGATTGGGGTGAACCTGCCCTCATGCAATTATTCGTTTGTGATTGCATAATGGTCGCCGAGGCTGAACAGACCGCTTTGGAGGGTGCTATTACAACATCCAGTATTCAGATAAAGCAAATGCTGGACGCCGCGTCCAAGGAATTAGCAAATTTGACCTATCCCGGTTTTCAAGATGATGCTGGTACCGAAGGACTACCTAATTCGGTAAACCAGGCAGTTATTGAGCTTAGAGAAATATTTGCAAACTACGAAAGAGCAAAAAGCAACGAAGCAGCATCCAAAA
Source organism: Candidatus Rifleibacteriota bacterium (assembly GCA_015233565.1). Classification (GTDB taxonomy): domain Bacteria; phylum Muiribacteriota; class Ozemobacteria; order Ozemobacterales; family Ozemobacteraceae; genus JADFXM01. Next base: position 92,623 of record JADFXM010000027.1, on the reverse strand, counting down.
GTTACGCAAATTCATTTATTGTCAATACTGTGGATGCAGATGGAAATGTACCGTTTAAACATCTGAAAAAGCTTATGGAACTTAAACGTGGTGACTTCAAAGATTTAAAAAATCCGACACTGACAGACCTTCTTAAAACACAGACCTTCAAAGATGCTCTTGTCAAAAGTTTTAATGAATGGCCATTAGTCTATTCGCAGTTTGCCGGGAAATGTATTAATATCCTGAATGAAGCAAAATCTATCATGGATCTTTCCGTAATTATGGCTGCAACAGCAAAAGATAGAAATATTACCAAGGATTTTGCGGTTAAAAACAACGATATAGATCCGTTTTTGCATGATCACAGCAAGGACGTCGGAGGAGCTGCCTCTGATATATTAAAAGACTACTTTAGCGGTTTTGATGGCCCAATTGCAGCACTTGTACACGCTACTGAAGAGGTAATTAAAAAATCCGAGCAAATGAAGGAAAATTCAATATCGCTGGCAACAACGGTTCAGAAAGAACTCAAGAAAAACAACGACTTCCCAAAAACTCTTAAAGAAGTGATTGAAAAGGGAAAGGCGATTTATGACGAAATTGGAAGTTCAATTGAAATTCAAACTGATCTCAGTAATGAGAGTGTCTTTCCAACCAAAGGGTTCTTTTGGACTGGTGAAATGAAGCCAATAAACGTAGATGATGAAGTAAATTTTGAGAAATTGGCATCAGAACTTGATCAGTCCAATCTCGATCCTGATATCAAGCTCATCAAAGAGCAATAAATCCCTGGAAGCTATTCATGAATAGGAAGGGAAACTTGCTGTTTCTCTTCCTGGGCGCGTTTGGTTTACTTGCCGTTTTGGCTGTTAGCCTATTTGGACGCTTCAGAATTCATGTAAAAAGTGTGACTCTCATTGATCAGGGTTTGATCGCCAGATATTTTCTTGAGTCTTTAACCGATGATATTTTGAAACAGTTGAAAGACCAGTATGAAAAAAAGAATGGATTGTTTTTTGAGAGAGCATCTGAATGGCTGAAGACTTCGGCAGCTGTTTCCTTAACCGAATTTCGTGCCTCACAACTGGGTTGTTCACCCGGAAAGATGGTAAAAAAAATAGCCGATAATTATTCTGGTTCAGAGAAACTCGCGTTTGAATATGATTCCGACCCCAGGATTTCCTTCTCCAATTGGAAGGAACTTGAACCGCCAAAGATTTTTTCAATGGCACCAAATTCTTTTTGGCCCGAGAAAGAAGGATTTATTGCAATAGAATCTTCTGCATCAATCCAGGGCAGGAAATATCATTTAAAAATTTCTCGACGTTTCAAGTTTTTAATGCGCATGATTCCGGTGCTCAAGGATTTTGCATTCTTCTTCGATGCTCTTCACGAAGAACAAAACATTCAGACGAGTGGCGCCGGCGATAATATAAACATAATACCTCTCGACTACGGCGAATTACAAAGCAACTCAAATTTTCCCTTTTCTTTATCCACTTTTTGTGAAGGAATCGGAACAAAGATTCTTCTCAATCCTGATTTGAATGGTAAAGTGTTTTTGGGCGATGAAGATCATCTTATGGTCCTTAACATGGGGGGAGAAGTAGAACTCAAGCTCAAAAAAGGCCGGTACAGTGATCTTGGACTAATTCGAAAAAACCATTTTGATGTTCCTTCTGATCCGCTTGAAGATATTTTCAAACCTGATGCGCTCCACTCATTCAAAGCATTGTCGCTTGAGAACCTTGAGCTATTTGCCAAGTCAGATGATATTGTCGCGCAACTTCGATCCATAAGGGCGCTCAGAGTAAATACAATAGATGAAAATACGATGGCGCCAAACCCTTATGTTACTGCAACTCTTTTTGTTCTCGGCTTTGGAAACGAACTTTTAACTGATAACCCAAATGGGTTATTCTTTCAGTCCGGATGGAACATAGATAGCTTTGTAAGCAAAGACCCAGCTTTGAAATACATTCGCAGTACCGAAGCAATCAAAATGTCTTCGGCAATCCGCCCGTATGGATTGTCTTCAGATTGGCGAGTAGTATTAGGGCTTTCAGCGTCTTCGGGGCTTGCGAAAGCTGGCTGGCAACAAATACTTGATATTGGTACCACCCTCATACCATACAGGCAAATTTTTGGACCGCTTGCAAGAAGATTCATTATTTTGTCCTACTTCAATCAGGGAAGCATTGATAGTGCCTTGCCATACATGTCTTCCGAGGAGTATAAACCGATCGAAGTTGCAAAACCTGGCTTTATTAACAAAAAATACACATTCAATCCCCCAGGCCCCGGAACCAAGGATAACTACCAGAACTATGCTAAACTAATGTCAAGAATTGTTTCTGGCGATATAGGTCGTTTGCATGAGTTCACGGCGGAATCGCCGAAATTTCCCGATGGCTTTGAAGGCTTTGAATTGGAATATGAAAATAATTCCCTTCCCAGAACCAAACCCCGCAGCGCTCACGATTTCAAAAGTTCAGAAGGAATTGTCTTTTCTTTCGGAAGCAGATTTTCCAATATTAAAGACTTCATTTCTTTGGAAGATGCTTCAGATACAACAATAAACGGGTTAAAAAACCGTGTTACTGGATATTATAAAAATGCCCGGGAATTCCTGAAAAAAGCACTCAGAACCGATGAAAAAGGGAATCAGTGTTTTGATGCCTCGGGAATTTCCTACATTGATGGAGATTTGGATCTCCAGCAGGGAATCAATGCGGAAATATACGGAGGAATCGTTCTTGTAAATGGTTCGCTTATCCTCGGAAATGTTGACCATGGTTTGGAAAATGTTTCGGAAGCAGAAATTTACAAATTAGCATCAGAAATTAAACAATCTAATTTCCTTACATTCGTGGTTAATCCTTCTTCAGGAAAAAATATTACTCTTACTGGTGATAAATACATTGGAGTACAACTTGTAATGCTTTCTAAAACCCTTCCAACTCCAATTATTCCAAAGAATCCTTTTCTTTTTGTTGGTGGAATTGCTCTGAGCAGGCCTAACTTAATTGAACTTTCAAAATCCTTGAAATCGGGGAATAAGGAAACTGTTTTTTATTTCTGTCCATGCATGGGAACTCCTCCGCCAGAGCTATTTTTTGATGTTAATTCAGTGAATATTTCTTTTGAGTTCGGTTTAAGATGAAGAAAATTACTGCTTTTTTCCGACAGAATCGTGGTTTTTCATTAATAGAAGTAATGGTCGTATTAACAATGATTAGTGTGGTTTTGCTTCCACTTTTTTTTATGAAGTGGAGAACCACGCGGCAGGCTTTTGATATAAGAAAACACATCATTGCCTCACAAATCGGGAGATCTATTCTGGACCGTTTTCTTGCTTGCAACTTTAATGATTGTTTGGAAAAACTTCAAAAACTTGAAAAGGTCAATGAATTGAAGAACGACCCGATGATTTCAGAAGTTTCTTCGATTGCTGGTGCTGAATCGATTCGACAAGAATTTCTGGAAGTGACGAAAACTTTTTTTTACATTGTGTACTGGGAAACAGACAATCCTAACTCTCCTTCCCAAATTTCAATATGCGTTGAAGTAGATTATTCTGGGGGCCCGGATGCCGCCGGACAAGGTGCTTATGTTGATTTCGAGGGAGTCAAAATCAGGGAATGACGAGTAAATATCCATATCATAAATACGGGTTCACCATCACTGAAATTCTTATTTCCCTTGCAATTGCAACATTGGCCCTTATCTTGATTTCGGTAATTGTAACACGTTCACAAGTGGTCTATCGTCTTGGAACGGAGCATATGGAGACTCAGACATTGCTTGAGGACTCTCTGAGTGTGTTAACCGCAGATTTCAAAGCCATGACACGTTTCATTGGGATAAAAAATGGCAAAGAAATAGAATTTGAAACATCTGGAAATCATGGCGTTGAATTGGTAAAATATACATTTGATGAAACCGAAAAAAGCTTGAAAAGAATTTCGAACAAAAGTTTTTCTACTGATTTTAAATCCAGAGGAAGGATTGATTATTTGTCTTTTTCAGCGATTTTTACCTCTGAAACCACCTCTGACAGGTGGAGCGACCATGTGAATCTTGTGATGCATCTAATTTCGACAGAAAATGATAAAATGCAATCCAAAGTTAAATTGCCGGTAATTGTCCAGTTTTACTCCGGAAGATTTGTTCCAAATAAATTCGGGAGGTAAATATGTTTCAACGAATGCTTTCTTGGGCCGTTATCTTTTTTGGTATAAGTTCAGCTCTTTTTCCCGGAGCTTCTTTTGCTGGAATCCGTGAAGAGGCTCGAGAATTAACAAAAAACGGAAATATTGATGGGGCGATAACTCTATTAAAAAATTCCGCTGAAAAATCTGAAAATCCAGATCTTTTTCTGGATCTTGGTTCACTTCTTGGAAAAGCTGAAAAATATGCCGAGGCCTTGGATTACGTAGGTAAAGGGATAAAATTTTTTCCTGGAAATGCCGGCCTTGAAAATCTCAGAGGACTTCTGTATTACAAATCCGGAAAAATCGAACAGGCAAAAGCATCATGGAATGCCGTACTGAAAATGAATCCCAAAAATTCTTTTGCTGCTGAGTGGATAAAAAAAATCCAAAAAAATGAACTTAACCAGAGCAGCGCCAATTCAACTGAAATAATGGAAAAAATCAAAGATTCCTCTAGTGGATCAGAAAACGGCAGTACAACCCTCAGCCTGGATTCGTCGAGTCCCACCTTGCCTCTTGAAGAGCAAAAAAAGCTTGCAGTAAAAATATTTTCTGATTTGGGTGCCATGGATAAAAATGATCTTTCTGAAGTGGGAAGACTTTATCGTGAGCTGATTCGAAAATGTCCCGATACAGAACAGGCACAGGAGTCCTGTTGGCGCCTTTCTAATATGTATCTGAGCGCTTATGATAGTCCAAATTATAATTCCGCCTTGGAGATCCTGGAACTTTTCATGAAGCGATACCCTTTTTCCCCCGGTGTGGATCAAGTTAAATCAGATTTATTATTTATCTATGACATGCTCGGCAAACACGAGAAATTAATTGAGTTGTACAAGCCCTCTTTTGATGCGGAAAACAAATTGAGTAACGAAGATTATGTTGCGCATGGTTATCGCTACGCAAAAGCACTTGAAAAAATCGGTAAAACTACTGAGGCTAATGAAATATATAAGAAAATTCTTGAAAAAGATCAGGGAAGAAATTCAATCTCTGCAATAATGGCCAGGCAAAAACTGAATAAGTAGTCAGCGAAAATACACTTTTGTCAATGTGCAAAAGCAAAGGGGACGATTAAATCTAGTTTTTAAGGAAGTTTATCTCGTTAAAAACTATTATTTGGAGAAAACAAATGGCGGTTTTTACCATTACTGAAATGGAAAGTTCCGGTTTTCCTGTAATTTGTTTTGAAGGATATTGTGCGGCAGAAGGCGGAAAGAGCCTTTTAAAGAAGGTCCACGAAGTTCTCCAAAGCAAAAGGAATCGAATAATTATTGATTTTGTTAAGTGTACGATCATAAATAGTCCTGGAATGGCTTCACTTTTAGATACTACCATGTTAATTGTTGAGGATTTTAAAGGAAAATGTGTCCTCATTGGCATGGACAACTCCAAAAAACAGTTTTTGCAAATGACAGGAGTTCTTCCACTCGCTGCAACGGCTGAGACGATTGAGGAAGCTTGCAGATTAATGGGACACTAATGAAATAATAGAAGAAATTCCACGCAGCTTTTTTTGGAAAATTCAAGATTTAAGAAAACTCTTCCCGATATTTTGCTAACCCTGAAATTCTTCTTTCCATCGGGGTATCAAGCCAGTTAATTCTGAAAACACCATTGGGAATATTTGCCCATTGGCAATTGATGTCATATTTGGAAGCAGGTTCAAAACCGAATTTGGGGTAATATTCCGGATGTCCGAGGACGATTACAAAAGGGCAACCGATATTTCGCAATCGTGCAAGTCCTTCATTAATAAGCAATTTTCCAATCCCCTGTTTTTGTCGTTCGGGAAGAACAGCCACCGGCGCTAATCCCATTCCTCGGACTTTTCCCTGGGGGCCTTCAATCTCTGCTGGGCTGAATAGAATATGACCAACAATTTCTTTGCCCTCAACTGCAACCAGAGATAAAAGTTCAGAACAATTCTTTCTGAGATTGTCGACAATATTTGCTTCATGAGGTTTTCCAAAAGCAGCTTCATTTATTTTTCGAACTATTGGTAGGTCTTTCAACTCTTCTGTTTTGATTGTTACCACTTTAATTGAGTTAGTCATATTATTTTCCTGAACGTACTGCTACAGCACGGTTGCGGCTGCTCCGGAAATAGTTGGAATACCAATTTTCATCACCTGAGTAGAAGTGGAAGTTCCACGCTGAGGTTGTGCTTTTTGGTTCAGCCCATACCCATTCATCCTTTATTGGAGAATTTTTTCCAACATTGTTGTACAGTTCTTTCAATTCTTCTCTAGTTGGGGACCGCCAGCCTCCGCCAAGCGTGCAAATCCACACTTCAGCTTCGTACCAGGAAAAATTTCTTCCCCCAACACGCCATTCTTTGCCGCAAGCCTGGAAAATACTATTGTGTTTTTGTGCTTCAGACAATCCTTGCAGAGCCATTTGATAGAACTGACCACCTTTCCCTGCATTAGTAACGTAATTGGAAAGAAGCTCTTTTGAGGTCTCCCAGTCTTGGCTATTTAATTCGCTCATTCCGAAGTAATAGTAAACTTCAATTGGGATTTTGCTTTGCAGTTGAGTAAGCTTTCTGAAAATATTTATCGCTTCAGGATAATCGTGAGCATCAAACGCGCTCTTTCCTGAATAGAAGGACTCATACAATTTAACCTGGTCTGGCAAATTAGCCGTATAGCCAGCACTAGCAATGGTTAAAGCAAAAATTACGCCAATCAAAAGAGTAGTTTTCGTAGAAACCGCCGTTTTTTGAATAAAGATACTCACATTTTTTCTCCTTAGTTTTTAGTGAACTCTCGCACTTTTTTTTAAAAACTTGTACTCTGCAATTCTTTGATTTTGAACGTTCTGCTTAGTCTTACTGGACATAATTGCAAATTGTTACAAGGTTCTAATTAATTGCCAGATTCAATTTGTTACGATTGGGTCAACATTTTCAGCAGACCCAGTGAAGGCAACAAGAAGATTACACAACAACGCCAAAATAATAAGTTTTTTCATAGAATTCCTCCTGAATTTTAATTTATTTTGTTTCCACTTTGCCTTACTTGCAAAATCCAAATTTGGTTACATTAATTTTGAACAAAATCGTAATTCTGTTCAAAAAATATCGGAAGCTTGATTAATCAACGATTCCGCAGGACATTAAGACACTGGATTTACCCCCTGCGATTAGATGGTTAACGGTCCAAGGTAGCCAGGCGTTTGGCGATATTGTTGTAGAAGTTGACTATCCAGGAAGAATCTACATAATGGCCCACAATTTGGAGGTGATCTTTGTCACTGGCATGACCAATGCATGTCCAAATCCCTTTTTTTATAGGACCGGAGCGATATTTTACGATTGGGGAATTGCTCGGGCCAGCCATTGAAATCGTGTTAACAATGCCATCATTAATGTGCCAAAGATTGGTTTTGTCTGCAGGAATCGCCTCTCCACGGTATGTTCCCATGAAATCTGCCGGGAATAACAATGCTGGATTCATGCTAAGTTTTGCGAGATCGACCTGAGATAACCAGGTTTTGAAAGTTTTCGAATTTGCGTAACTCATGTAATAGAGATCCGGAAAAACCCTGATCTTTTCGTTGAGTTCACGAGCGCCTTGTGGCGAAAGATCCCAGGAAGCTATGTCATGGGTATTTCCGATTGCAGTTACTATACGTGCCAGATGAGAAGAAATACTTTCCTTGCGTTTTCTTTCAATTCCCCATTGGATGAGGTCGAAATCATAGACTGAGTCAAGGGTTCCGCCAGAAAGAGCAACCAAACCAGAAAGAATCTCATCGAAAGTATTCCAGAAAATATTGCCGACAATCGTGGCCAGGGTCGTTCCATTGTGCGGAGTCGAGATCGTGGACACCGACAAAATCCAGCGCTCATTGGTTCCCTGATTGAAAAAATCTTGGGCCAGCAGCTCTGCAAGGTAGCGAATGGTTTGTCCACCCATGGAGTGTCCGATCATGTGAATGGGGTGGGCTTCATCCCACTGCGGAAGCATGGCGGAATATTTTCTTCCAAAACGTTTGTGCCCAAATTTTTTTGCGTGTTCGGCGCCGTAATCTACGCAACCGCCTTTGAGTTGCCAGAAAAGTTCACAAGCTCGATCATGCACAGAAGAAATGGGCCCTACCGAAGCGGTAAACACCTGAAACCCTTTCTTTGCAAGGTGCTTCTCAATGTCGAGAGCATTCCCGCCCCAATACAGATATCCGGCCATTTCATCGCGTCCCCAGCCTAAAAAACCGTGAACGAGAACTATTGGGCAATCTTTCCCTTTAATTTTGGTGGTGATTTCAGTAGCCGCATACGACTGAATTGAGGTGATTAATGTAAAAACAAAGATTAGAAACCAGCGGTCAAATGAAAGTTTCAGTTTCATAAATCCCCCTTTTGTGATCTGCCCTTTTTCTTGAAAGGATATTGATGAATTTTCTGTTCTCACTTTTGCTTACTGTCAAAGAATAACTTTTGTTACAGGAAAATTTAAAATTTAAGAAAATTCCTAAACTTTACAGGCCCACTTGATCTCTTTAAAACGCCACATGATGCTAATTACAACACGATTCAATTAATATCACTTTGAGGGGAAGAATATCATTATTAAACCGAAGTTCCCGAGTGAAAAAGCCCTCTTGTTATGACCTGAAGCCAAAAAGAAGCCTTTCTTGCCTGCTTTTTCTGTCCATGTAAATTTGACGACTGAAAATAGCATTTGAAGATGGTTTCAAGGGTTTTCCTACTGTCCAGTAAAAACCGTCTGAAAAATACCTTAAATTCGTTTACAGGTCAGGATTTCAATAGATTTTGCGTCCGGAACTTCGGATTAAACCAAGCTTTGAGCGACTAGGAGAGAAGTTTAAATGGAACAGCAGAGATAAATTCAGAATTCCTAACTCCGTGTTCTATATTTATCCTGGAAAAACGGCTTCTGAAGTCACTTATTTCGGAATTTCTTATATCCAAGGTTGGATATTTTCTTGAAACCAATTAATCCGGAAATAAACTCCAAAGACACATTGAGAGGAATCAGAATTTTCTATCTTCAGACATCCCAATCTCGAGGATTTAGATTTGATACCATTTTTTCGATTGATGAATTGCCAACTTGCTTTGGAAGGAATCTTCTGATTTAGTTTTATGTAAGTTGGTCTCAGGATAAAATCCAACCGAAAAGTATTCCAAAATCAGAAAACTACCTTTTGAAGCCCTTTTCCGAGAAAACGCAAACTATCGATACCAGGAATTCTGATCTTTGGAAAAATGGTATCAGATTTAACCTCGATGTCAGGAATTCTGAAATTGGTATTTCTAACATTGTACTTTCGTGGTTTTCCGAATTGTGCAATAAACTCTTTTGCGAATTTCAACTTTTGTATGTATCGTTGCTTATTTTTTCAAACGGGAGTTTCGGGAATTGTACATCTATCTCGAAAAAACCTTTAATTTACTCATGATCTCCGGGGAATTTTTCGAAAGATCCTTAAAAAAACAAAAAAAATTTCCCCTATTGTACCTCGAAGAAGAAAGGTATATAATAAAAAAGCTGAAAATTTTGAAACACCTTGGAGTTCTTTATAAAGAGGTAAAAATAGCAGCTGGGTTTTACAGGACCAATATATACTGGAATAAGATCCCAAGCCAGTTTTCAAAGAATTTTTTCACTCAAAACTGGAACTCCTGTCTTTCTCTTGATGATTTCATATAAAACAATTGGAAAGTCTTTTATAACAATGTTTTCGACAAATTTATGCGCTAAAGGGTAAGCAATGAAAATTTTATCAGCATTATTATGCATTGTAATATTTGGGGCGGTCTGTCTGGCAAAGGAAACTAGTACAAATAATTTTTCGCAATATACTGGTTTGGATTTTTGTAATGATTTTCAGTGTGGCTATGATGAGAACAAACAATGGGCTGGAGGTACTGAAACAATGGCAATGGTTTCTCATCAGGGGAAACTATTTGCGAGCATGGGATACTGGAACGATACCAGCCCAGGAAATGACCCAGTGCCAGGAGCTCAAGTTCTTGTAAAAGATTCCTGTTACTCAAGATGGAAAGTTGACGTTACTTTTGGGAATCAGTATCGAAGAGTCGATGCGATGAAATCGGTTACTTTTTCCACCGATTACAGAGGTGTAAAATTAATGAAACCAGTCTCTTTACTGGTAGCTAGTCCAACGGAAATTGGCAAAAGATGGGGGGGAAATCATTTTATAGTTTATATTCGGAATGACCAAACCGGAAAATGGATTTTTAAGGAAGTTTCGGACAAGGCAACAGCAGCAAGATCTTTTGGTTCTTATACTGATTCAAAATCAGGAATTAGTTATATTTTCGCAGGTACCACTAACGGAATGATTTTTAAAGGGGCTTATGACTCTGATTCTCCTGATTTAATAAAATGGGACATAGCTCCTGAACTTTCTGGCACAGGCAGAGTGATGTGCTTTGCAAAAAGTGGCTCTTTATATGCAGCTTGCGGCTTAAGAAATGAGGAGAAAAATTCGGGTGGACTTTTCAGACGAATCGATGGAAATGAACCAAAGTGGACTCAAATATACCGTTGGGATTACTTTGAAAAAGTAACGAAAAATGGTGATGAAACAAAGATCATGCGAGGGCTAACTTCCGTCATAGAAGAGGATGGCACTAATCTTCTGATTGGAACAAGAGCATTTCCAGGTGTTATCGAAGTAATTAAAAATGATGAGGTAAAAACTGAGCTCGACATCCGGAAATATTTTACGGATGTTTTTGGGGTCGAAAAATATTCAGGACCGGCACTTTCTGCCTATAATTCCGTCGAACTTTTTAATGACCCAAGCTCTGGAAAAACTGTTGGGTTAATCGGGGCATGGGTTCGATCCCCTTCAAAAAATGATTTGGGGGCATATTTTCTTGTAAGATTTCCAGGAGGAAAATACCAATTTGGCTATGTTCCTAAGTTAACTAACAATGGAAAAAAACTGCGTGGTATCAGGACTATTTGTAATTCTCCATTTCCTGAAGAAAAAGACAAGGTTTTGTACTTTGGTGGGTTTGATGGTTTTGGTGGGCCCCACCATAATACTGCCTGGATTTACAAGGCAACAATAAAAAAAACAAATTAAGAAAAAACACAAAGCCCAGAAAGTTTCAAAAATAACTTTTGTTACAGGAAAATCGTAATTTTGTTCAAAAAATACCGAAAGCCAGTTCAATGTTTCCTTTTTACTAAAGGCTTATTGAGTAGGAACAGAATATTTCCTGGACAAACCTGAAAATCTGATCAAAATAATTAAGGGAAAAATAGAAACCCCTCAAAAAGAACTTGAAAAAGTGGCCAGATATGGTCTATGACATCCACAGCCGAATAAGCATTAAAATATATTAACAAGAAATTTGACAAAACAGAAGAGCTTCTTTAAAATTAGGCCAGAAATTTAAAGGTTGGTAACAAAAAACTGGCATGACTCATTCTGTTTTTTTTCGCTGGTATTCGAATCTTTTTCAAAAGAAACTTCAACGTCCCTTTGTCCATATTCTTTTCGGAGCTCGCCAAACTGGCAAGTCAACCTTGGTCAACCAAGCACTACCTAAAAACGCTCTTGTTGTAAATTTGGCTGATCCCGGAGAACGTGCACAATTTTCTGCGCATCCGGAAGACTTTATGAAAATCTGCCGAGGTCTTCCCGTGAAGAAGGAGCGGAGAACGGTTTTTGTTGACGAAGCTCAAGCAATTCCGGCAATTTTTGATGCAGTTCAAGCGCTTTATGACAGCGATAAAACCCGATGGAGGTTTATTCTTTGTGGGAGTTCTGCGAGAAAGCTCAGGCATACAGGAGCAAATCTGCTTCCCGGCAGAAGCTTTTTTCATCGGCTTTATCCCCTAACCATGGCTGAACATCCTGCGCCTCAAAAGAACGATGCAAGTGTTGATTCCCCCTTCCCTTTTAATGCAAAGTATGACGCGGTCTCAAAGTCTTTTCCTGCATGGGATTTACTCCCACGACTTGCTTTTGGTGCACTTCCCGGAATTGTAGCGGCTGATGAAGTAGACCGAGAAGATCTTCTTCGTTCTTACGTTGCTCTCCATCTTGAAGAGGAGGTTCGCCGGGAAACCGCCATACGGGATTGGGGAGCTTTCTTGCGGTTTATTCAACTTGCGGCTACGGAATCAGGTCAAATCGTCAACTATTCGACAATTTCTCGCGATTCGGGGGTTTCTCTGCCAACAGTGAAAAGTTATTATCAACTCCTTGAAGAAATGTTTGTAGGCTTTCAAATTCCTGCTTTTTCCAGGAGTTCTCGTAAAAATCTTCTTTCAACTCCGCGTTTTTATTTTTTTGATGTCGGTGTTCGGAATGCCGCTGCAGGGTTAAAGCCCTCAGAACAAGTGGTGTTAGCCAATCCAGGCCCCCTTTTTGAACAGTGGGTTGGAATCGAGATCTGGAAGCGAATTCAATATATGGGCGGAAGTAAGCTCTTTTTTCTTAGATCTTCTGACGGCGCGGAAATTGATTTTATTATTGAAACTCAGGAAAAGCTTATTCCCATTGAAGTCAAATGGACTGAGAGGCCTGCTACTGCCGATGCCAGAAACCTTCGCAACTTCATCAAAGAGCAAGGGGAGAAGGCCCCAATGGGATATATCGTTTGTCGTTGTCAACGTCCCATGCTCATTGAAGAAAATATTCTGGCGTTGCCCTGGCATGCTCTTTAGCCCGGATATTTCATGATTTCCCATAATCTCTTTTATAGTGGCGTAGTGATTTAGATGAGGACTTATCCATCGAACAAATTAGTCAAAAAGCTATGGAATTAAGGAAAGAGATTTCCGAATGATGAAATTCTGCGGTTGCAAAATTCTAGTTAACTGCCAGATTCAATTTTTAAGAGTGAGTCATACTTGAATTTACTGATGCACCAGATTCTTGCGTTTGTAATGGCCCCGCCATTTGTCCAGCCGGTAAATTCGACTTTTACGATGTTAAATTCAGCGCATTTGAGGGTTTGGATGAAATTTCGAATTTCGCAAATATGGGTACCAAGTGCATTAAAGGAAAGATCTTTTTTCTCGCAGGATTTTAAGACTTCCGCATTAACTTTAAAAAAGGGCTGACAGGAAACTTCGGCTTCGCAAATGCGCCCGGCATTGTTTTCTGTAAGGGTTCTCACATTTAAAATCTGCTGATCCGCGAATTTCAATAATTCAATAACGCTTTGAATCTTTTTGTTTCCCCCCGGAACTGGCCATCCAACATTGTACACACTTACTTTCCAGATTGGGTTTCCGGCGATTGGGCCAACATTTTCAGCAGATCCAGTGAAGGCAACAAGAAGATTGCACAACAACGCCACAATAATAAGTTTTTTCATAGAACTCCTCCTGAATTTAAATTTATTTGCTTTCCACTTTGCCTTACTTGCAAAATCCAAAATTTGTTACATCAATTTTGAACAAAATCGTAATTTTGTTCAAAAATTACCGGAAGCCAGTTCAGTGTTTCCTTTTTGCTAAAGGAATATAATCTTTTACGTAATCGCGAACGACGCGAAACAAAATAAGGAGACTGAAAAATGAAAAACTTGAAATTGTTGTCTGGCCTTCCGACTCTTTTGTTGGCCGTCTTATTGAGTGCCTCAGCCATATTTCCAACATCGCTAAAAGCCGTGGACAAGTTGGAATACGACAAAGTGAAATTCGAAGAAGTTAATTCCGGCGACCCGTACAATGTCCCGGAAGTCCCTGTCCAGGATTCAAAGTCGCTTGAAGGAGTGAAAATAGCTATCGTAGCAGCTCACGGGTTCGAGGAAATAGAGGGAACCTATCCAATCCGTCACATGCTCAAACGTGGCGCAAAAGTAGAAATTGTTACTCCTGACTGGATTAAAGATCGCGTAATGGCCGTTCAATTTTTGAAACCGTCTATCTGGATCCCGGTTGACAAGCAGATTTCTCAAGCTAAAGTTGAAGATTACGACGCAATCATTATTCCTGGTGGAGCATGGAACCCTATTATTATGAGAACTGACGCTTCCATTTTGAACTTCGTTCGAAAAGCGCATCAATCCAACAAGCTAGTAGCATCAGTCTGTCATGGCCCACAAGTGTTGATAAACGCAGGTTTGGTCAAGGGAATCAACATTACAGGAGTCGGTGACATCAGAAATGATTTGAGAAACGCCGGCGGAAATGTAATAGAAAATCAACCCGTAGTTTTCGACCATAACATTCTTACGAGTCGCGATCCGAACGATATGGCTCAGTTCAGTTCAGCGATAGAAGAATACCTGGTCAAAAGACTAAAATTTGAAAAAGTAAGTCACAGTGAATCTGAAGTATCTGCGAGCACTGTAATATGCGACCATTGCCATGGTACAGGATGGCTCGAAGGTGGCCCCGGATACTATCATTATCAATGTCCAACCTGCCATGGAACGGGCCGAGTCCCAGGAAATCCAATCCCTCAAAATGGAACAGACCACTGAATAAATAATATATTCAAATATTAACAATAAAAAACAGAGGCTTAGTTCTAAGCCTCTGTTTTTTATTTTGTTGCACGAACTCGCTTTTAACTGCAAAAAAGCGTGCTTGCTCGCTTTTTTGAAATCATTTTACAGTTTCAGAATTCCTGTTGTCGTAAACTTCATATTCTTCGATTGCTTAGCTTCAAAAGCCGATTCCGAAGAGATTAAAAAGCTTTCAACCCGAATTTTGTTTTGAGACCAAATAATCCAAAAGTTAAGGCAGAAATCTCATCCATACGAGTTCACGTTTTCAGGTTTTGGGAAAATGGTCTCAAGACTATATCCTCGGGAATTGGAATTCTGAGTTTATATTCGAAATGACCAAACCGGAAAATTTATTTTTAAGGAAGTTTCGGACAAGGCAACGGCAGCAAGATCATTTTGTTCTTATATTGATTCTAAACCAGGGGTTTGATTTATTTTCGCCTCGCTTTCTCGCATCACCAGCGAACTACTTTGTACCGAATAAAATGTGCCGAGGTTTTCCGACAATCTCTAACGATTAGAGCTTATTGACTTAAACCAAAGTAGGAATCGAGAAATTCATCCCAGTGGGTTGCTTTTGAAAAGGCCAGTGTTTTATAAAACTGATGGAATTGAACATAATGTTCTCTTTTTGGCCATGCGATCGATATACCCACAACATTGTTTTTTGTGTATCGTCCGCTAGCCCAGACTCCAATATTGACCTGCTTGATTTCTTCGAGGACATCTTGAGCGGCCTGCTTGATGGCGCTTCCATTTGAAATGCCGCTTAAATTTCCATTAATTAGCGCAACAAGTATGGTTCCCAGGTCGTAATATAGACCATCGCTACCATAAGGCATAAGGTTTTTAAGGGGAATTTTATTACCTGATTGCCAAGCCTTCAATAGTTCGATGGAGAAAAGATCTATGGCTCCAATGAGTCTATCGGATTTAGCCGGTCGGAATGCTCCCATTACTCCGCCTGCATCTGCATTTGAATGGGCCATGTAACTTTTTGCTATAATTTCGCCGAATTGTTCTGGAGTGAGGGACGGGTTTCCAGCCAGTTGGGACATTATTGTCACATAAGGAGTTCCCCCAATGATGGTTCTTTCGGGGCTGGACACGACCACTTCGGCACTTTGGGAAAGTTGGTAAAGTGCTTCTACCGAGCCTGGCAAGCAGCAATCAAAGAAAAGCAAGTTTAAGGCTCTTCCCGCGTTCAGTTTGCTTTTGAACGATTCCAGTACACTTTGAACTTCAAACACTGTCAAACAGTCTTTTACAGCATTGTCATAAGCTACAAACTTGTCAGCGTTGAAGTCTACAGCTCCGGGGTTTTTGTCAGTCGCAGAACCTGTCCCTAGCCATGAATAAATACCGCTTCCATGGCTCCCTATAATCAATGCGTATTGTTTCGCGGGATGTTGTGTTACAACGCATTTCATGAAATTCCAAAGCGTATTAGGAGAGCCCATGTTGGTCTCACCCATCTTTTCTTCTATCGGACATTTTCCATCCTTAAAAGTCAATCTCAAAGCCCCTTGATTTGGGCGTTTGAAGAGAATGACAATTTCATAATTATTTGGACGGTTACCAAGCTTGGTCAGGCCATTAATTGCATTTATTTGTGCCTGAATTAAATCTGCATCATCCCCGACAAAGTAAATCATTATGGTCCAGTTGTTTAAGGCATACAATGAAGGGCATAAGACAAAGAATGAAAAGAAGACAATCAAGAAAACAAAATACTTTTTCATAGTTAGTTCTCCTTTTTTTTATACTTTCTATTTTGCTTACCGGGAAAACTTATAAATTGTTACAAGATTAATAAAATCAGAATTCCAGTTATTGCAAGTTTGTATTTTCTCGGAAAGAAGCTCCCCAAGATATTTATCTGATTTTGAAAAACTTTTTGGTTGGAATTTATCCTGAGACCAACTTACATAAAACTAAATCAGAAGATTCCTTCCAAAGCAAGTTGGCAATCCATCAATCGAAAAAATGGTATCAAATCTAAATCCCCGAGATTGGGATGTCTGAACTTCCACAAAAATTAAGCAGAAGACCAATTTCAAAGCAAGCTTGCGCTCCATCAATCGAAAAAATGGTATCAAAATTGAATCCCCGAGGTTGGGAAATCTGAAAGTAGAACATGAATTTTTCTTCTCTGATTTGTTTCAGGGAAAATAAAAAGTTAATTACCTTAGTTTATGCGGTTTTCAGCGATTCTCGGCGAGTTGCTGTGATTGTTTTTGAGAGCCACTTTGAGCAAGGTTCAAAAAACTAATTATTCCGATAAGTCTAGTAGCAAAAATCAGTAATAGCAATATTTTGCGAGAAAACTCACCAAGAATTGCTTTGCGGTTTTGAGAGCTGTTGACTGTCTGCTTAATCTTTTTTTACCCGGCGCATTTTAAAATCGATTCCCTTGGATTCATCCAGAGTTTCAACCCGGGCAAAGAGAGTTCCATTCCCTTCCAAATGATAAAAAATCCGTTGAGGAAAGTCATGTTCAGGATTTTCAAAAACTACTTCGGATGAGCTGGCCATTTTTAGCTTGAAAGAGGTTTCTTTTTGCCCTGAAGGGATGGCGATATAAAAGATTTCTCCATTTTCATTCTGAACTATTCGTAGAAACTCATATTCCAGGGTTTTCCCTTTGGAAACCGTTCGACCCATCCCAAGCATGGAATTGCCAGACGGTTTCATCCAGTGTTCAGTGATTTCTATCCCCTTTTCATTTGATTCCCAGTTTCCTGAAAGCCATTCCAAAGTAGTTACTGAAAAGGTGGCGTTTTGAGAAAAAAGCATTCCTTCTGCCAGAAAAAGGAATGCGAAACAGATAACAATTCCTATTTTTTTCATTTTCATGTTTTGGACTCCTAAATTTTATGAATACACCAAGAAAGCTATCATACTTGATTTGCCCTAGTAGAGCAATATTGAGATGATCTCGGCAGGAATTACCCATCAAAATTCTTTGAAACGCCCATTAACAAAACTTTGCTCTTTAAATGATAGGCGAAAAAAAATTCGAAAGCATTTATTTATCAAGGTTTCGAGCCTAATGGGTAATTCCGGTGATATCGGAGCAGACGGTTGCTATTAATCGATCTGATGGGGCTTTTTTCCAAAATTAGGAATGCGTGTATCGAAAAAAAGACTCCCTTGTATTCGGGAGGCTTTTGGGGTGAGATTATTTAATTTATTTCCTCCGGATATCGCAACATCTGGCTCAACACTGCTCTCGAAGCAGGCCATAGAGAGATCTTGAATTCCTTGAACAGCAAGATTCTTGTGCGTACAAGAAAAAGAATGTATTATTCGTCTCATAAAAAATAAGCGTGTTTCGAATGACACAGCAATGAGGAGTAACTTATGTTAAGAATCATGACTTTAATAATTATGACCTTGTTTGCCTTGGCTTGTAATGCTGAGGTTCTGAACTCGGTTTCCATTCGGGCAGATGACGGCTATCCGCTTTGCGTATATAGCATCGCCCCCACCAAGAATAAAATCAAAGGGGTCGTTTTAACCTTGGGTGGTTCTGGCAGCAGTTCCCGCGGTAGAGTTCTTCAACAGTATTCCTTCTTGTTGGAAGATGGGCTTGTAATTACCTCCTTCGAAAAAAGAGGTGTAACCTCGGATTCAGTAAATCAAAAATTGTTTGCAAAATACGATGAGAAAAATGTTCGGATATATGATTCTCTGCAGGTAATGAAATGGATTACCCAGACGTTTCCAAAATTGCCAGTAGTTCTAGTCGGTGAAAGTGAAGGTGGCGAAGTGGCTGCTGAGGTGACTCGTCATTCGCAAGCGGTCACCCGTCTCATTCTACTTGCTTCCGGCTCGGGGATGTCGCAATTGGACGAATTCAAGACCTTTATTGCACAAAAAGGTGAATATCTGGGAATCAAAAGTTTGACAGAATTGGAGAACATGGCCACGGAAATTAAGAATTCACCGGTAGCAGAAAAGCAATGGCAAGGCCATTCCTTTAAAAGATGGAATTCGTACATCTTCATCAATCCGTTAAATACGCTTTTGAAGCTTAATATTCCAATCCTTGCCCTTCACGGGCGATTGGACGAAAACGCTCCGTTTGCCAGTGCTCAGGCGTTGAAAGACGCTTTTGTGCGGATGGGGAAAACCAACCTTGCCACCATCTATTTCGATTTTGGAGATCATTCGTTTAACAATGTGAAGACTGGGCAAAGTTATATCCCTGAGGCTATCGCCAAAATCAGGACGTGGCTCAATGAATGAGTGGCTTTTCATATGAGATTTGACGAATCTTGAATTAATCGCAGACTTAATTACAGGCGGTCAAAACTGAACAAGTCAAATTTTACGATAAAATCCGGGGTTCCATTTAGGAGCAAAAGTCGGAAAATAAATAATGTCTTTTCGCATCTGATAATGAGTTTAAAGGCATCCCTAATTTCATTGAAGCAAACTCATGTTAGGCCAAACCCAATAATGCAAGCTTCCAAAAAAAAATTGGGAAAAATTTATCTTTTCAAGAGAATTTCATGAATCTTTGTTCTCGTGTAAAAAAAAACAGGCCGATTCCTGCAGAAGAGTGGAGAAAATTTCATGCGGATTTGTTAAGAGAAATTTCTCCGGAAAAAATTACACGGGAAGCTTTTTTGTCTTTAAACCTATGTGGGCCTTTTGATCTGTTTTGTGTGGGGAAAAATGCAGTACAAATGTGTGAAGGTTTGAAAACCTCAGAAGTGGCTATTTCTCGTGCGATTGTAATTTCAAATGCAAGTTTGGAAAAGGACCTGGAAGTTGAGCAACGAATCGCAAAGGTCCCGCAGCAATCTGATTTCGTGCCGTCCAATTCACAAAGCTCATCCGAACCATCGTTGAAACAGGAATGCGGGAGTGGTGGGCACCTAACTGCTTTGACATCTGCCTTCATATCTGCATTCAACGCAAACCAGCCATGTAATGTTTCTTTTTCCCCTAAAACAATTTTTCTCAAAGGAAGCCATCCGATTCCTGACAATAATTCCTTTCGAGCCGGTGAAAAAGCCCTGAAGTGGTTAAAAAAACCTGAGTTTTCTAAGGAAAAATTTAATCAAAGCACCTCTGAATTTCCTTCCGAAAGAATCCATGGGAATTTAACAGACGGAATTGTTGTCCCATTTGCAAAAAGTGGCCACTCGCTATTTTCCCGAAAGTTTGGCGGAGTTCCTTCTTCTCTGGAAGTAGTGAGTGCCCAGTTGCTGCCTGGAGATGGGAATATTTCAGATACTCTGGTGGTATGCATTTCTGGTGGCTCATCTGCCATATTGGCATACCCAAGATTCGGTATTTCCAAAAAGGAAAAAGAACTTGTACATTCTTCTCTCATTTCTTCCGGACTGAGAATACATAAAATAAATACGGTTCGAAGACATCTTTCAAAGATAAAAGGTGGAGGACTTTTCAAAGTTGCCTCCAAACATTATTCCAGAATATTTGTTCTTGCACTTTCTGATGTATCAGGAAATTCATTCTCTGACATTGGTTCTGGCCCATTTTCTGCTGATCCAACCACTTTTGAGGAAGCATTTGAAATCGCTCGAAAAGTAGAAGATTTTCCAGAATTGCCCCTTGCTTTTCTGAAGGAAGGGGTGCTAGGAAAGCATTTTGAGACGCTTAAGATAGCAGATCTCTCGAAAAGACCAAAAGAGCTTCTTTTTGAGCAAATTATTGCTGATTCAAACTTTACAAAGGAAGTCGCAAAAAAGCTTCTCTTCGATGATCCTGCCACAGCAATCGACTTGGACTTGACGGGACAAATTGATACTTTCTTTGAGACAATTGTAAGTTCATTTCGAAATTTGGGTAATGCAGTTGCTTCAGTTGTTTCTAATGGCTCGTCCACTCAAGCACCAAGAGCCGATGAGTTGCAAGGTGAAGTTTTGAAAAATGTGTCGGGTGGAACGCTGGATGAGAGAAAACCTCCTCCAATTAGCAGCAAGGAAATTAGGAAAATACAACCAGTTTACGCGCAAACCTTACAAACGTTTACAAGGGACAGATGGATCCTGGGCTGTGGAGAATGCGAAATCAAAATTCCCAAAGGAACAAAAGTTGGAAAAGGCGGGCGAGCAAGCCACCTAGTTGTTAATTTGGCGTTGAAATTGTTTGAATCCGGAAAAAAATTTGATGTGGCGGTAATTGCCACTGACGGAAATGATGGAAATTCAAATTTGGGCGGTGGCTTCCTATCAAACGAGGATTTAGAAAAAATAGGTATCGAAAAAGCTCGTGCTTCCATTAATTGTTTTGATTCCGCATCATTTTTAAAGAAAATTGACCGACATTTTTCAACTGACCTGAGATCAGCTAATGGCAGTAATTTTGCAGATTTACTTATACTTCGTATAAGATAGCTGAAATTACTTTTCTTTGGGGTTCTTCCAGTTCTGTGGTTCGATTATGTTTCCTTCAGGGTCAGCGACATATTGAAAAGTTAAAATTCCCGCACCGGGAACCTCTCTTTGTACGAGCTCGCCAATGATTGTCCCTCCGTGGGCTATTACAGCTTTAACGGTTTCGGAGACATCATCCACCCAAAATGCAATATGTGAAAAGCCGGGTGTATTTGGTCTAATTTCCGGATGATCTGGCATTTCGGAGTATTGAAAGATCTCAAGAGTTGGGCCATCGGCAGGTGACCCTGGAAGCCGAAGATGAGCGCCCACAATATGGGCTCCCGCAACACCTGTTGCTTTGTCAAGCCACTCACCCGACAAATCACGCTCCGGAGGAACTGGTACGCACCCAAAAACAACCTGGTAAAAGTTCGACAAGAGTTTCCAATTCTTTGCAATTAAATTAACGTGTGTAAATCTTGTGACCATTTTATTCGTCTCTTTCGTTTTAAGATAAAAATATTTTGCGGTATTTTACACAAATTGGAAATTTTGCGACTCGGTGAAGTTTGCGAGTATGTATGAGAACAACTTCGTTGAGAAACGCAATCCAGAAAGACAATTACGGGGCTATTCCTGGGTTGTCTTAAAACGCTCTTTCCTTTCCTCTGTAAAAGCCCACCATGGAAGTGGATCTCCACCCTCCATAAAACGAACGACAGAGATGAACACGTCGATTACGCATGGGTCATGCCTTTGCCCTGTGATTTTGCATAAGGAATCATAGAGCTCAAATGGGTCTTTCCCAATCAATTGGGAAGGATGATTAATACCGATCAGTTTCAAATCTCCGGCTATTGATTTTCCAATATTTGGCAACTGATCAAGTTCTGAAACGGTTTTTCTATCTGGGTTTTTCATTTGATTCCAGCCTCTTTTTCAGCTTGTGAATAAGAACAGGTTTAGTTAGTTTAACATTCATAAAGTTGGAAATTGTACACTACTGATTTTTTAACTGCTAAACTCGATTTTTCAAGCTCAAAGTAGCATCTTCGGAATCGGATGTCAAATGCTTGGTTCTTCTGCAATAACAGGGCTCAATTCTGTATTTAATATATTTTTTGTTCCTAAGGGTTCGTAGTTCATTCGATAATCGGGAGAATAAAGTGGATTGCTGGAAAAGTTCTTTGTGGGAGAAAACGATGGTGTGCTAGAATTCCGATTTATTGGAAATTGGAAATTGGAAATGGATAGCTTTAATGAATTATCTTTGGATGCCAAAGATGAAGAAGTAATCAATTTGAATGCAGTTTTCAACAACTTGCAGTGTGAAGGGAGAGACAAATGATTGATGAAAACTGGCGCTCGGGCCTGGAGGAATGCAATTTTCGGATTTTGGAGCTAGAGCGTCGCAACGATGAACTGTTCAAATTCGTCGAGGAGTTAAACGCCGTTGTTATTGATCAGGATAAACGGCTAATGACCCTTGAACGCCAAATTAGGGAAATGAGGAAACAAGCTGAGAGTAGCGGCCAAGATTCTCTCAGCTCGGCCGTTCAGGAACGTCCGCCACATTATTGAAGTCGAGAGCTTACATTTTTAAACGCGCAGTTTTAAAAATCGTAATTTTGTTCAAAAAATGCCGGAAACCAGTTCAATGTTTCTTTTCGATTATAGGAATATAATTCTTTACGTAATCGCGAATAACGCGAAACAAATAAGGAGACTTAAAAATGAAAAATCTGAAAATGGTTTCTGGCCTCTCAGGCTTAGTGTTGGTAGCACTTCTGGGCCTTTCAACCGTATTCCCCTCACCTCTGAAAGCTGTGGATACGCTGGAGTATAATCAAGTGAAATTTGAGGAAGTTACTTCCGGTGATCCGTATAATGTTCCTGAAGTTCCTGTTCAGAATCCCAAGTCCCTTGAAGGAATGAAAATTGCCATAGTGGCTGGCCATGGGTTTGAGGAAATAGAGGGAACTTACCCGATTCGTCATATGCTTAAGCGTGGCGCAAAAGTGGATGTTGTCACTCCTGACTGGATTAAAGGTCGTGTGATGGCAGTACAATTCCTGAAACCCTCTTTATGGATTCCGGTTGACAAGCAAATTTCCAACGCCAAGGTGGAAGACTATGATGCAATCATTATTCCCGGCGGAGCATGGAATCCGATTATTATGAGAACTGATAATGCAATTTTGGACTTCGTTAGAAAAGCTCACCAATCAAACAAACTAATTGCATCAGTATGCCATGGACCCCAAGTTTTGATCAACGCTGGTCTTGTAAAGGGACTTGATGTAACAGGAGTTGGCGACATCAGAACTGATTTGAGAAACGCAGGTGGAAATGTAATAGAAGACAAACCTGCAGTTTTTGACAAAAACATCCTTACAAGCCGTGATCCTAACGATATGGCTCAATTCTGTATCGCAATCGAAGAATACCTGGTAAAAAGAGCAAAATTTGAAAAAGTGAACCACAGTGATTCCGAAGTATCTACAAACACTATAATATGTGACCATTGTCATGGTACCGGTTGGTTAGAAGGCGGCCCCGGACTTTATCGGTACCAGTGCCCAACATGCCACGGAACAGGCCGGGTCCCAGGAGTCTCTTATCCTCAAAATGGAACTGACCACTGATATAACTGAATAGTAAGAGTTTCCCAACGCAGCAGAGGCTTTTAAAAAGTCTCTGCTATTTGTTTTTAGAGCAAGGACTTGATAAATTGCATGGCAAATAGATAGATCCGAACTAAAATCGTTCCTGATCATTGTGCATTTTGCGAACTCAACGTTTCTCGGTGAGTCGCTGCGATTGTTTTTGAGAGCCATTTTGAACAAAGTTCAAAAAATCTAATTATTACGGTAAGGTTCGTAGCAAAAATCAGTAATAGCTATATTTTGCGAGAAAATCACCGAATTGCTGTCACGAACTCAGCTAACTTGATTTGAAGAATAGAGACATAGTATTATTGACTTCGAAAAGAAGATTCCTTTTTAAGTTTCTGCAAGTGACTTCGATCGGATATTTTACTTTCGATAATGAAAATTCTATAAGGAGTTCAGGAAATGAAGATTAGGGAAATGGTTTTTATTTTGCTCGTGTCCATTGTCGCCATTGCTCCAGCATGGGGGCTCTATTGTCCATATTGTCAGGCCAAAGCTGTTGAAGATGCTAAGTTTTGTGCTCAATGCGGAAAACCGCTCCCTGCCCCCGAGGAAATTCAACCTGCACCTGCACGGAGAGAACTTATTCCCGACCCCATCCCTGTCCCAAGTCCAGTTCTTGTTCCATCCCCTGCTCCTATTCCTACTCCTATTCCTGCCCCTATTGCCAGAACGGGGTTGGCTCCACACTCATTTATGGTCACTTCGAACTATCTTTCGGTTAACGGAAGTCGTATTACCTACCGCAGCATTTTCTGGATTGCTGACATCAACGATGATCAGGCCAGAGTTTGGTGGATGGACTGGCCTCACTATTATACCCTTATCATGGGGTGGGTCCCTCTTGCTGAACTTGAAAGGCGTACGACTTTCAGACCAGCTCCCTTTATAAATTGTGTAGAGCCACCACCTCCTTCTGCAAGATTGCACTTGGTTCCGGGGCATCCCTGGTGGTATGGTTGGACCCCACAACCGGCTCATCGCAGGTTTCCTGACCAACATCATATGAGGGGTCACGATGAAAGGCCAAGGTATCATTGAACGTTGATCAATAACAAGAAAAAGACACTGCGGCAACTTGTCTGATAGTTATTCAGCAATTCTCGGCCAGTTTTCTCGCAAAATGTAGCAATTACTGACTTTTGCTACGAAACTTGTCGGAATAATTAGTTTTGAACATTGCTCAAATGGCTCCCAAAAACAATCGCAGCCACTCGCCGAGAATCGCTGATAGTTTTTATTCCGAAGATACTTTAAATGCTGAGAAACGTGGCGCAATAAAAGCTATTCCACTATACTTTGAACGGATGTTCCATGTGCATATTCTCAATTGGTGCATTGTTGAAGCTAATCAGAGGGCAAAAATGGACAATATTTCAAAAATGGCATGAAACTTCTGAAACAGTCTTCAACAGAGATTTTTACTCTAATGAAATACTGGCTACGCACTTTTTGATAAACCGCTCTCTTTTTATTTTCTTGTGCTGATTTTAGACCATTCTCCCCGTGGAACATCAGTTGGAACCACGTTTTTTTAGCGCTTTTTTTGGTAATTTCTTCAGTAAATTTGCTGGTATGTTCAAATCGGCGCAAAATAAAGGAAGAAAAAACGCCTGGAAAACCATCGAGTGGAAAACTTTTTGTGGAAAAATCATCAACGGAAAATCTTGGGTTCGTTTAAAATTTTACCTCATTGCGGGAGAAGGGTGAATTTTGCTGCCTCAGAAAATATTGGGAAAGCATAACAGATGACAAATTCCGCGACAAACTTCATTGGAGGCGTCTAGGACATGAATGGAATCAATCAAGGAACAAGTATCCTTCAACGCATTTTAAGGAAAACCGGGACATCGGACTTGATGGAATCCCTGGTGAAACGAATCTCCCTCAGCGATCTTCAGTCATTGCTCCTTGCAGTTTACAACCAGCGCACTGCCTCGCTCACATCGGCTGATGTTCTCAGACAATATGGTTCAAATCGATTCGTAAAAATCGCTGGTATCTCTCCGCTGGAAACCATGAAGTTCGACATGATGGCATTTTCCCTGTTGCCAAATGGATTTGAGATTTTAGAACTGTCCCCTGTTTGTCCACTTGGTACATGCTCGGTGCTGGGACCAGTCGATCAAAATAATGCCCTTACAACAGTCAGGAACACAGAGGTTTGCTCTGATTCCACGAATGTCCTGGCCCTTGAAAGTGCGGCTCGTAAGATTGAAGGCAGGTGCACCAAACCTCTCGAATCGATAAAATTGTGTACTAGTCATCGGCTCACAAGGGGGCAAATGTTCGAGGGACCGGCGTCATTTCCCCATTTTCGCATTTTGAGCCTGACTACTTCTGGCCGGGACAGAGGAAACCGAGCTTTTGAAGTCGAAGCGATGATGGAACATATAGATTATTATTTACGGGTTATCCAAACAGCTGGGGCCTCTGATTATTCGGTCAAGAATGTCCGGGTTGAAGTTATTACTTTTACTGACCAGGATTGCTCAGTTGCAGAAGATAGAATTTTCAGAGAGTTACGAACTCGACACAAAGATGTAACATTTGCGACCCATGCTGACACCGAAAACGGTGGAGATTATTATGAGCAGTTTCGGTTTCACATATTTGCCACAAGTGCAGATGGCACGGAATATTTCCTGGTTGATGGCGGATTTACGAAATGGATGCAGAAGCTAATGAACAATCGAAAAGAGCGTTTTATGATAAGTGGTATGGGCACCGAACGCTTTCTGTCATGTTTTGGAAAAGTTTGAGGGAAAGCCGGCGACATGCGCTCATCTGTAACCTCCTAAAACTCATAAACGAAAATTTCGTAAAATTTTGAAGTTTCTTTCCCATGAATGATTAGAAGTTACTACATTTTTGAGAGTAACTTACTGTTTTTTCTTCTACTCGTTGCTGATATCTTCAAAGTCAAAGTATTAAGAATGAGGAGGAGATATGAACATTTTTGAACTTGCCAAGAACCAGGAAAAACAGGCAGAGGAAACCTATCGAAAGCTTGCTGCAGTGGCTGCTACTGAAGGGTTGAGAACCATTTTCACCAGATTGGCCGAGACGGAAAGCCGCCATTTTGAAATCATCCAAAAAATGGAAAAAGCTGAAAAAGTTGAAATCTCTGATTCTGATATTTTGAGTTATGCAGAGGAAGCCATCAATAAGATGAATTTTGGAAGAGAACAATTTAAAATGGCTACTTCCCAGAACGAGACATACAAAGCGGCCCTAGCTCAGGAAGCTGAAGCTGAAAAATTCTATCGAGAGCATGCTGAAAAGTCAACGGACGAACATCAACAGCGAGTTTTCTTAGCTCTGTCGAATGAAGAGCATAAACATTACATTGTCCTGGAAAATATAATTGAGTTTATTAATTTTCCCACCAATCATCCTGAGAATGCCGAGTTCCATGCCTTAGAAGAAAGATAAGCCAAGCGGAAACTTCAGGAAGATGAATAGGGTGGAAAAATTTTCCCGCTCGATATCTTTGTTTTGGCTAGCCCTCATTTTTGCTGTGATGTGGTGCCTGGGATGCCTTGGGGGAGGTGGAGGGGGCAGCGAATTCACAGGAATCGTTAGCCCAAACAATTCCGGAGGTGGTGACAGTCCCGAAAAGGGGCTTCTTTCATTCGGATTGGCAACTCCCAGCGCGACTGGGGTCTTCAAGCAGGAAAATACGGTAATAATTCCGGTGCCTTACGGAACTAATCTTTCAGCCCTTGTTGCAACTTTTACAGTTTCTTTTGGAGCTATCGTAAGAGTGGGATCTGTAATGCAAATGGTCGGGGAGACTTCCAACGACTTTTCCCATCCGGTAACTTACGTTGTAACCACCCCGGGCCTCTCCAGAAAAGAGTTTACGGTCATCGTGAGGCCCGGGAAGCTCAGAAAATACTTCCTTGCTTCTGAAGAGGTGCTCTGGAATTATGCTCCAACAGGAATGAACGTGATAACTGGGCTTCCTTTTACCGAAGAGGAAAGTGTTTTTACTGGCAACGGAAACGGATTTATAGGGAGCACTTACAAGAAAGCCTTGTTTTTCGAGTATATGGACGATTCTTTCAATGTCCGAAAAACCATTCCGCCCGAATGGAAACATCTGGGATTCCTCGGTCCTGTTATCCGTGCAGTGGTTGGTGATAGAATCGAAGTTCATTATAAGAACATGGGCTCGAGAGTTTACAGCGTCCATCCTCATGGAGTTCTCTACTCCAAATCAAGCGAAGGGTCTCCTTACAACGATGGAACCGGGCCCGACGACAAGATGGACGATATCGTTCAACCTGGCGGGACTTATACCTACACTTGGGATGTCCCTGAGCGGTCCGGGCCTAGCCAAATGGATGGCTCGTCTATTCTTTGGTGGTATCACTCTCACGTGAACGAACCGAAAGATGGCAACTCCGGTCAGCTTGGGCCGATTATCGTTACCGCCCCTGGAATGGAACGCTCGGATACGGATCTTCGCCCAAAAGATGTTGATCGGGAGTTTGTGCAGTGTTTCTGGATCACCAACGAAAACGATTCCTGGTATATACAAGACAATATCGATCGATTCGCGGCTGGAAATGCTAATTCCGATAAGGTGGCCTTCGTCGAGTCGAATATGATGCACAACATCAACGGTTTCGTTTATGGAAACAGTCCTCTGGAGAACATGACTATGAAAAAGGGAGAGCATGTTCGATGGTATATGGCCGCTTTCGGCAATGAAATCGACTTGCACACCCCACACTGGCATGGCAATACGATCGTCTGGGCCGGGATGCGGATGGATATGATTGAATTGTTGCCGATGTCGATGAAAACAGCCGACATGGCCCCGGATAACCCAGGAATTTGGCTTGAACACTGTCATGTAAATGACCATATCATGGCCGGAATGAGCACTCGGTATCAAGTTCTCCCCTAATCTTTCTTTTCAGGCCCAAAAAGTCTGAGGATGTCTCGAATGTGTCTCAACGAGCTACGTTTTTTCGAAAGAATTTCCTTTCGGGAATAGGAATTCTGGCCTTCGAGACTTGGAATTCTGATTTTCTAAGAGCAAGGAGGATTTGTTGATGAATCCAGAATTGAACCGCGAGTATCCCGACCCCGGCGAGGCCAAGTTGATCGAGGAGATGGTTCAGCTAACCGTCGACCGAATGAAGCCTCAGCAAGGACGCATCCGTCGCGGGGTGCATGCCAAGGCGACTGGCTGTGTGCGGGGAGTATTCAGAATACGAGACGATGTGAAGGGCGACTTGCGGCACGGCGTTTTCAGCCAGCCAAATCATTCGTTTCAGGCGATCGTCCGCTTTTCTAATTCCTCGGAGACCATCGAGCAGGATGGAAAGGGGGACGCGCGAGGAATGGCTATCAAGTTGCTGGATGTGAACGGACCTCAGGCGACTCCTGGCACTAACAATCGATGTCAGGATTTTTTGGCTGTTAATCATCCGACCTTCCCGTTCGCGACACCGGCTGAATATTTGAAATTTTTCGACATCCGCAAAACACCATTGGTAGGTGATTCCTTGGCGGTTGCCTGGCTTGGTCTTTTTCACTACCGGCACCTGAAAATAGGTAAGGAGATCCTTGGCAAAATCATCGCTGACCCCCTGGATCTGAAGTATTGGAGCTGTTCTCCCTATTGGCTCGGCCAAGCAGGAACAACGGTAGGCCATGCCGTGAAATACTCGATTGTGCCACGTTTAGAAGGGATGGAGCTTTCTGGCAATCCAAAGGGAATGGCTGATAACTATCTGACCCAGACCCTGGGGCAGCACTTGAGAATGCGGGAAGCGATTTTCGATTTCAGAGTGCAACTACAGACTGATCCTGTGACGATGCCTGTTGAGGATGTCTCGGTGGATTGGGATGAAGAAGCCTCGAAGCCAATCCCTGTGGCCACGCTTACGATTGGTGTGCAAGACATTTATTCGCCCGAGGGGAACGCACTGTTCGAGGAATGCGAGGGGATGGCTTTTTCTCCATGGAATGCCTTGGCTGAACACAGGCCGATAGGGGGAATCAATCGTATGCGCCAAGCTGTCTATTTGGCCAGTCAGGCAAAGAGAGCCTCAAAGTGTCTGCCGTAAATCTTGTGGCGGGCCAACTCTGATGCTCTTCTGCTAAGAGAAGCGTTTGAAAAGAATTAGAATAAGAAAATACCAAAAAATGAAGGAGGTTTGTATGGAAAAATGTAGGAAACCCGAGTTTATCGAAATTGAACCCACTGTTCATCTCCACATCCGAGATTGGGGAATAGGCAAAACTATCGTGTTCATTCCCGGATGGCCATTAACTCATGAGATGTTTGAGTATCAATTCATTCGTCTTGCGGAGGAAGGATATAGGTGTATCGGAATTACACAGCGGGGTTTCGGGCAATCATCCGAACCCTGGGGGGATTACAACTATGATGTCTTTGCTGATGATATTAAAAAAGTCCTTGAAGTGCTTAATCTGAGCGAGGTCACATTGGCGGGGCATTCAATGGGTGGTGCAATTGCTCTTCATTTCATGGCTCGTCACAATAGTGAACGAGTCGCAAAGTTAGCTCTTTTCGGTGCGGCGGCACCATGTTTCACTAAAAGACCTGGATTTCCATATGGTCTTGAGGCATCATCGGTTGATGGCTTTATCGCGGAATGTTCCACCGATCGAACAAAGCTAATGGAAAGCTTCGGCAAGATCTTTTTCCGTAGCGAGAATGAGGTAAGCCACAAGCTTGCCGATTGGTTTTCCAATATGGGAATGGAAGCATCTCCTCAGGCTACCGCAGCCTGTCTGTTGGCTTTGCGAAACTCCGATTTACGGGAAGATATGGCGAAAGTTAAGATTCCGACAGTGATTTTTCACGGCAAATATGACAAAATTTGTCCATTTCACTTGGGAGAGGCATTGACTGATGGAATTAAGGGCGCAAAATTGATTCCATTCGAAAACAGTGGACATGGACTTTTCTTCGAAGAGAAAGAGAAGTTCAACAAGGAACTGATGAAATTCATCGGTTGAGTCGGAAAAATTACGATAGAAAATAGCCCAGGGGAAGATCCTCTGGGCTTTTAGCTCGAGCAAGTTCAATTGCGGATTTTTCTGTAGTTTGGTCGATAGGGTTCGACAATTTCCTGAAGTTTGTCAGACATCCCTTTTTGGTCTGAATTCTTCATTGGATTGGGGCATTAGTAAGTGGTTAATTTTCAAAAGTTTTCAGTGATACATTTTTTTCCCGTGAAACGAATAGGTTCCAGGGTTTTGCAAAATTTCCAAATAGTGTAAACCCATAAACTGGTCAGTTTTCACTGGTTTTTAGATGAAAACTAAGGATTTCCTTCCCGTAAATTTGCGGCTACGAATGAGACAATCGGTAAAAAATATTGTCCGATCAGAAAAATTGGAGGATTGGCAAATGTTCACAAAAAGAAATCTCTGTTTCCCCTTTCTTGGAATCTGCATTTTTCTCATGACCGGTGTTGTTATCCCAGGTGTTTTTGCTCGACAGGAAAAGGTCATTTCCAGTTATGGACCCACAAATCAGGACGTTACCTTTGACCAGATTAAAACCTCCCGAATGGCCGTGAAGACCGAACGGGCCAAAGAGCACATGGAGCTTCTGAACTCAAGATACGATCTTTCAAAAAAGATCTCCCCGGATGTCACCATGTCAGGGGGAAAACCCATTCCGGTTGGGCCAACCGCTAAACTCAGGGATTTAACATGGGAGCAATTGAATAAATTGTCACCAGAACAAATCAAAGAGAAAGATGTTTTTCCTTATAAACCCTTGCCATTTGCTGATCACTCTGAGGGTGGTATGCTTTTTCCAGAAATGATTACAAAAGTACTTCCACGTCTTGTTCGATTTGACTTGGATTTCGATCTTCCCGAGCACTTTTTGCCGGATCCAGCCCCGGCGGTATATTTGACAACACGGCCTGACCTTGGTGATATCGCAAAGGGGCAACTCATAACAATCGAGAATTATTACGAAATATTTAACGGAATCCTGAATCCCAAACAACTTGAAGGACTTCGCCTCCTGCTGACCCAATTTCCGCAACAACAGTTTAATGCAACCGAAGACCGACGGAGTGATAAACCAAGTCTGGGTGTAACTTGCTTCGATTGTCATGCCAATGGACATTCCAACGGGGCAAACCATCTCGTCGGCGACATTCGACCCCAGGAATATCGGCATCGTATCGAGACTCCCAGCTTGCGTGGGGTGAATATTCAGCGTCTCTTCGGTTCCCAAAGAGCGCTTAAAACGGTCGAGGATTTTACTGAGTTCGAGCAACGTGCGGCTTATTTCGATGGAGACATTTGCATGGCTGCCAAAAAAGGAATAAACGTTCTTGAAAGAGCCTCCCAAGTTCACTGTATGGCTGAATTTCTTGCTCTTTTGGATTTTCCACCGGCTCCCAAGTTGAATATCTATGGTGAGCTTGATCAAGGTAAAGCTACCCCCAGCGAATTGAATGGTGAAAAGCTTTTTAACGGAAAAGCTCGCTGCGCCGCATGTCATCCAGCTCCTTATTACAGCGACAACACCATGCACGACCTCAAAGCTGAACGTTTCTACAAGCAGGAAATTGTTAATGGAATGATGATGGCGCATGACGGTTCAATAAAGACATTTCCGTTGAGAGGAATCAAAGACTCACCTCCCTATCTGCACGATGGTCGATGTTTCACACTTGAGGATATCGTGGAATACTTTAACCTCATTCAACAGCTTCAGTTGAGTTCAGGGGAAAAGCAAGATTTGGTGACTTTCTTGCGTTGTCTCTGACTGTGAAAGTTATTGGTGGTCGTAGCATTAGCTACGACCAATGCCCAGAGTAAGCTACTCCTCTTATTGAAGGTTGTACTAGATTAAGTTAACGTTCAAAGGGACGGCTTATTCGGGGCATTTTTCCTTTTTGAATGATAGACCCAATCTTTGGACTGCCGAGAATATCAGCTACAAAGAGTAAATTCATATAGACATTGGCAATTAACCAGTAATTCAAAAAAATTCCGCGAAACAATTTTTTTCCAAATTTTCTGCGCTTGTGTTGATGCCGTTTTTGAAGCCTAGCATTTTCACTCTTTTTCGCTGCGAGAATCTCTCTCTCTCTCTGAGCATGTCACAAAACTTACCTCGGGCTATCGAGGGTGTTTTTCTAAACAACCCTTCTGAAAAAATGCTTGCGAGATAGTCGGCTCGATTGTTTCCCACTTAAGTTCTCTTTTTCCTTTAACAAAATTTTTATTTTTTTCTGTACAATAAATTTTAAATTAACACGATAGGGAATACCAAGTTCTAATTCAAAAAGTATTTTTTTTTGAAATACTTTCTGGAATTATTTTCATATCGGTAAAAAATTACATTTGAAAGCGCCAAGTAGTAAAGGTAAATGGGATGAAAATATCTGTCGGAAAATCGAAAAAAAGTTTAAGGAATTGTTAAAAAAGGTTCAGAGGTTCTTCAAATTGCGCCTCAATGGTAGTTCCAAAATGTAAAATAGGTTAAAAAAAAATAGAAATTATTGGAAAAGCATAACAGATGACAAATTCAGAAAAGCCGTCAATTTCAATTTTTAACACAAATTTGCTCGAAAAGATTCCAATATTGGGAAACAGTTTGGGGTTTCTTTTGCAAGTTGGTTTTTCGAAAACCGATACCGACGAAGAGCATAACCGAAAAGCACTTATAAGTCTTATGGCGATTTTTGGGATTCTAGCGGGAATTATTCTTGCAATCCATGATCAATTTTCAGGATTTTATACCAAGGGAATTCCGACTTTCGGGTTTGCAGGCATTACACTTCTTGGGTTCATCTATTTTGCAAAAACCAAAAACTTCAGATTTTTCCGTTTTTTGATGTTATCCATAGTTCTATTTTTTCCATTTGTTGTACAATCTCTTCACGGTGGTTTTGTCATTGCCGGATCATCCTGTATCTGGGCTTTAGGGGCGCCAATTTGTGCAGTTATGCTACATGGTCCGAGAAAAGCTATTCGCTGGTTTTTGGCCTATTTTATTCTCCTAGTATTATCTACGTTATTTGATCCTTTTTTTGCTTCAGAAGCCCATGCAAGGGGTATTGTCTCAAAAAATTGGTTTTTTGCCGCTCACATCGCTGGAATTTCAACGATTATTTTCATTCTCGTGCAGTATTTTTTAATCCGCCTTCAAATTGAGCAGGAAAAATCGGAAGCTCTGCTTCTCAATATACTTCCCCGGTCGATTGCTGAAAGATTGAAACGAAACAGCGAAACTATCGCTGATGAGTATTCAGAGGCAACCATTCTCTTTGCTGACTTAGCTGGATTTACAACTCTTTCCGGGAAAAAGAATCCGGAAAAAATTGTATCGTTATTAAATAAAGTCTTTTCTGCATTTGATCGGTTGTGTGAAAAGCATCAACTTGAAAAAATCAAGACGATTGGAGATGCTTATATGGTGGTTGGAGGCCTTCCGGATAAACGATTGGACCATGCGAAAACCGTTGCAGAAATGGCTCTTGAAATGATCTGCGTTATTCAGAAATTGGCTATTGAAACAGGTGAACCTTTAAAAATCAGGATAGGAATTAATACCGGACCGGTCGTAGCTGGAATTATCGGAATCAAAAAATTTATTTATGATTTGTGGGGAGATGCCGTTAATGTTGCCAGCCGAATGGAATCAACCGGAATTGAGGATCAAATCCAGGTAACTGAAGAGACACAGAATAAACTTCGGGATAATTTCATTTTTCGCGAGCGGGGAAAAATAGAAGTTAAAGGGAAGGGCGCAATGAACACCTTTTTTCTGGTTGGGAAAAAAGTTTCATCTGAAAAAGCTCAACTTTAAATCGTGTTTGCCTAGGGAGGCTTAGTTGGCTACGTAGGCTTTTTTCCAGAGGTCTTCAAATTCCGCTTGGGGTAAAATCACATCGCTGAATTGATCGCTATGCCATTGTTTCTTTTTGTCGGGGGTGTCTTCCCAGTGGCCAAGGTTAAGGTCGAGAATATGTCCTTTACATTCAACGGGTTTTAATTGCCATTTTTGGGTTTTCGGAGATTTGATTCTTTCTTCGTTGTCAATTCTGTCCATTAAGAATTTTAAGTCAGTTCTTTGTTCATTGACTATTTTATATTTGGTTTTTGTTCCTAATCTGGCAACCATGTCTGGATCAAGTGTGGAAACCTTCTTGGAAAGTAGTAAAACCTGTGGGGGAGAATTCAAAATCTGGTCTGTAAGAACATTCTCGCGCCTTATTAAAGTCGTTTCAATTTTTACTGCTTGTTCGTCAGGGAGCATTCTTCCCTTATCATATTCTCTAACTATGGAAAGATAGTCTTCCAGGGGACCAGAAAATACTGGTGTGTACAATGAAAACGTGGAAATCACTATCATGGCAGCGGCAATGTTGTTTCTTTTCATAAAATCCCCCTTAAGTCCTTTAATTAACTTTAACAAGTTAGACATACTTTCGTCAACAAGCGGGATAATTTTTTTCTTCTAATCCTCAAAATAATTGCCGATAAAAATATAGCAATTAATAGAAATCTTTTTTTTAACAGCTTCATGAGGCAAACAATTAATAAAAATTGTAAATGTTTTCGCTTATTGATCCAGGCGATCGCTTTTTTGATTGTTTTGGGATCTCTTCCCTTATTGGGGCAGGCGAACAACTCCTCCACAGCATTTCAGGATCTTCCCAAAGACCATTGGGCATTCAAGGATGTTGATTTTCTCATTAAGCAAGGTTATATGGAAGGTTTTCCGGATGGTGAATTTAAAGGGCGAAAGGTTATTACAAGGTATGACGTTGCTTTGATACTTGCCCGAATGCTTAGAAGAATGGAAGAAAAAAGCAAAACTGTTAATGAAACAACTGAAAGCGAAAGGGCCTCTCTAGCCAGGTTGACCAAGGAATTTAAAGATGAACTTGGACTTCTGGGAGTTAGGGTTGACAGCCTCGAAAGACGGATGGGTGATACCGAAAACAAATTAAAGAGTCTTGAAGATACCTTGCCCAAGGTGCGAGTTTCAGGGTATTACCGAGGACATGCTTTATATATGGTCGATCCCACAACTGTTACTCGAAACGAATATGGCGACAAAGTGTCTCCCTATAGCACTCCCGGGATCAATCTGTTGCGGCAAAAATATTACATTCAGTTTACTGGAAAACCGCTGGGAGAGAAAATCGAGGCATTTCTGGAACTGCAGGGTTATATTTCCGGAAAAACTTATAACAAACTAATCTATAATGACGTTGGCAAAACTGGTGGACCAAATGCGTTTGACGGGATCGACGATTACCCGACGTCCATTCAGAGCGACAGAAACGTTGAAGTTAATAAAATTCACTTTGTGTCAAATGCTCCTTCGATGAAGGTCCGTGTTTTTGCGAATGAATCTGTAACCGGTGTTAATGACCCATTGAACATGTTGACTGAAGATGTTGACGTTGTTCAACCCTACGAAGGAATCGAAGTCAGCGGAGCGGCAGGTGGAGTCAATTACCAAGGATCATTGCTGAAAAGTGATATTAAAATTGCCACTAATGATCCAAAAGATATGGTGAACGGAAGACTTGTCTGGAAACTTCCAGCAAAGTTCAGTCCAGACGCACTTTCGATTGGAACGAGCTACGTTGAAAAAATCAATGATTATCAAATTCGTGGAAATTCAAACACGGTTCGTGGAGTAGATGTTAACTACAGCACGCAGCGTGTTGGAAAAGTTCAAGCCACTGGTGAGTTTTTATCCAGTACTGATTATCATACGGATACCAGGGACAACCATATGCGAAGTCTTGGAGCTCCGGGAACAAAATTTGATATGAGTGTTCAAAACGGTGGATTCACCGGGACAGTGAAGCATTACGATTTCGGAAAAGACTTTCGGGCTTATATGGCCCCGATTTGGGCTTTTGATATTGGTCCTGCTGACGATAGTAGTGCTTATCCATATACGCCCGTTTACAAATTCAATTACGGACACAATGGGTTTTATGGGGAAAAGTTAACCAGGTTTTCAGCGGGATATGAATTTGGAAACAAGTTATTCACAATTGCGAAAAACCTCTCAATGGAAGCAACCTGGTTGAGCAAAACATGGGAAGTCGATCCTTTCGCGCCTCAGATTACGGATGGGTATACCGGTCGAAAATTTACTTATCAATTGATTTCAGACTTCACAGACAACACAACGTTAAAATATGATTACGAACAGAAGTGGGATGCCCTTCCAAATGTATTGGGCACAGAAACCAATACACTCGAACTGGATCTGAAATTAAACGAATCAATCTCCACAAAAGGGAAGGTCCATGTTGTAGCCGCCCATGACACAATTGACAAGGTAGGAAGCTCTACCTACGAATACAATGAAAGAACTGGGTATTTCGAAGTTAACTCGAATATAAATCCGCGTGTTTTCGCAAAAGGAAGCGTTGAACATTCAGTAAAATGGGTAAATGCACCTCAGGAAGGAATACGCATAGACTACATCGGAGAAACAACTTACAACCTCACTCCATCGATAAGCCTTACGGGCGGTGTTGAACATATTGATTATGAAAAGACAAACGATGGGACGAAATCGAGTCTTGCGAATGCAATCATTGCAGAATTGAAAGAGAATTTCACGAAGAAATTCAGGGGACGGGCTTTTTACACTCGTGGGGTAATCGATTACAAAGATGGAAAGACCGATTCAGTTGACCGTGAAAACATGTATGGCGAGCTGGTCTATGAAATAAGTAAGGATGCGAGCATTCGTTTGAAATATGGTTATGATTACCCCGATTTTGGAAGATGGGATATCACTTCCTATGATAATGGAATAGATAAAAAAGACATTAAAACTCAGAAAAATTTCTTATTTGAAGCAAAAGCCAGTTTTTAATAGCTGGTGGGAAGTTTGGAAAATAGCGTTGAATGGTGATTCCCAAAAGATTACTAACGCATAAGGCGAGAAACAGTGGCTAATGTATTTGAAGGCAGGTTTAGCTGACGTAAGAATTGTGCTGAATTTGTCGAACTCATCGTTGATCAGGTAATGATTTACTGAGCTGATACAAGAAAATTGTACAAACATATTGTACAAACATAAGGTTGGGAAACAAAGATGAAAAAAAGAAGGAATTTAATATTTTTCCTGATCGGTTTTTTAATGATTTTTTCTTCAACAGGATGCATCCAGGAAGCACTTGTAATACCAGTTGCAACTGTTACTGGTAAAATTATCCCTCCTCCAGGGCAAAGCCCACTTGGGGTGAAAATCATTGTTGCCGGAAATTCGGGTCTTTCAACTTATGTTAACGAAAACGCGCAATATCAACTTCAATTGCCGAAAACAGGGCGATTCCTTCTGATTGCCCGTGGAAGCTCTTATGACGCTGATTTTGTTTGGGTTGATGCTGTTCTTGAACAATCGGTTGCCGCTCCGGACATTGCTCTTTCCCAAAAAATTGTCGGGGAAGGTGTCTGGCTTGGTACGCTAGTTGATTTCCCGGATGCTACAACCTTTGCAGTAAAGAGTTTGGATCCTGTCTGGGGTACGTCAACGGCCCCTTTGTATGGCCAGGTCTGGGCTACGGGAACTATCCCCTTATATGACGATGGAAGTCATGGCGACAAATACGCTCATGATGGGATTTACACGAACAGACTTGCTAATCTTCCAACCGGGTCACAATTATACTCATTGCTCTGGAATGGCCCATCGACAAACACTGCAACTCCTACAGTAGTAGCTGACCCCAATGCTGAATCGACAAGAATCGGAAAATCTGAATTGATAATAAAAGCACCAAGTATGGATGTCGCACGCGGAAAGGTCACTTCAACGTTAACCGGAGTGAACTATTCAGAAGTGGTGCTTTCAACCAAAGCTGGGGCGCGAAAAATCTTTGTTAACAGCGATGGAACTTATTCCATGGCAATGGAAGGAAATGGCCGCGAATATCTGGTTTTCAGAAGCCCCAATTTCCACATTCGAGCCATTCCGGTTGACCTGACAACCATGCCTCTATACGATGTTCCTGACACAGTTCTTGCTGCAAAAGCTGCCGGTGAGGTCAAATTTGTCCTTATCAGATCTGACTTCCAGGATATGAAGAACCCTGCTGTAGTTGCTGACTTTACTAACTGGCAGCCTCAGGCACTCTATGATGACGGCACACACGGCGACGAGGTTGCTGGAGATGGTGTTTACACGGTTACCATGACAAATGTAGCTCCCGGATACCACAAATATGCGTTTAATCTGACAGACACCAGTCAGGTAAAAGATCCCTACGAAGAATCGGGTGACTCCCAGTATTCGATCATCTCGGTGAAATAAGGAATTCATCATGAAAAATAATGCTAAATCGAGTTACCTCAAGCCTTCGATTCCGAGTGGACAACTTTCCACCATATTACTTTCGATCTTGTTGTTACTTTTTCTTCTGGAGTCACGACTCTTTGCCGACGACTTTTCATCTGACCCTATCGTTCCTGATGGAAGAGATTTATTAGTCGATGTCCAGGACCCGCTAATGGACGACAAAGGTCCGGGATATTATCAATATCCTCTCGATCAAAGAATCAGAAGAGGAGCCTATGATTTACGGCGCTTTTATGCCTACGAAGACGGCAATCTGGTTGTGTTTGTAATCCAAATGCGGGATTACATTATGACCAATTGGCCGGATGGCAAAGGATTAGGTGAAGAGTTGGGGTTTGTTGGCCTTCTATCAGATATCTACATCGATATGGATGGTAAACCTGGTTCAGGACATACTCATGCCCTTCCTGGACGTTTTTTGGATTTTTCCGAGAACATGGGTTGGGAAAAAATGATCCTTGTCAGTCCGCTTTCAGCATTTCGTGTCTGGGATGGATTAAAGGGAAAAACTGATGATCCACAGCTTACAGAAATGATTCCTGATATTATCATTCCTGATTATATAGAGGTTCAGCGAGACAAACTGATCATTCGAATTAACAAGGAACTTCTTGGTGCCAAACCTAATCCCCAATGGGGATTTCAGTGTTTCATAATGGGATTTTCGCCAGTTGTTTCAACGACTCAGCTTTGGAACAGAGATGTAAAAGCGTTTCCAACACAAATGGATTTTGGAGGAGGCTGGGACACTTATGGCGATCCGAGCGTTATGGATTTGATTATGCCCGAAGGTTATGATCAATATGAAGTGCTGAAAGACTTTCGGTCGGAACCGTTTTTAAACAAAATAAGGGTTGCTCAGGTGCCATTTGTTTATGGGAAAAAAGCTACTGATAAAACATTGAAACGCGGTCCGGATTTTTCCCCGTCTCCAAATTCTTCGGCTGCATCGGCAAATCCCTTGGCGCCTTCTGTTAATCTTTCTGCTGCGCCTGCCAGTTCTTTTGCAATGCCTGTAACTCGTTCTACAACAACTGCTACGGCTGTTCGGGGGCCTTCAATAAATATCCAAACTGTTTCACAATCTCCAGCTGGAAAAGCACCTTCACCGCAACTTGGATTTCAACCTATCAGACTTCCTGCAATATCCAAGAGTGTTTCACCTGATATTTTTATGGAGCCAACGAACCCCTTGCCACTTCCGGCAATAACGTTCAATCCTCCTTCGCAGAAACCCGTTGTCAAAAGGAAAGTTTTGCCTGCCAAACCGATCACTCTAAAAAAGAATCCATTAGTTGATACATCAAATGGATTTCAACCACTAATAAAAGGCGCAAATAAAACAATCATAAACGATGGATTTCTTCCGATACCAAAAACAACAGTAAGTGAGTTAACAAATTAAAAACTTGTACAACTTTATGCACCATTAAATTGATATTTAGCAACCAGAGTAATTTTATTTTCCGCGATTCAAAGAACGAATTTACACTTTTAACGTAAAGATTTCTGAACTTGTTGCCGAATTCAGAAACATTGGGAGGACTTCTCCATGAATTTTGAAAAACTACGCTGTAGAATAATTTTAACGGTTGTTTTCGCTATGCTCTTGCTGACAACCGGAAGCTTTGCGCAATCGGCACGCGCCCGAGGTATGGGTGGCGCTTTTCTTGGAGTTTCAGATGATGAATCAGCCGTTTATTTCAACCCAGCAGGATTGTCACAAATTCAGGGGCGCGAAGCGTCTTTTCTAACGAAAATGAATGAACGTGACTCGTTTAGGTTGGATTCAGGTGCTTTTACTGGTCACATTTATGAGGATAGCCCCAAGGAAAACTTTTCCGTCACTGATTATCTGGAGCATAATGTTCTTGAGGAGCCGGTTCCAAGGCGTCCTAAATACAGTTATGGAGTCAGTTATTCTGAAGACTTTCGTACTCCGGATTTTGGAAAAATGGTTGGAGGGGACTTTTTAGGTGTTCAAAGAGACGTCAAAGACCTCAATCTAGCTTTTGCAACTCGCTTTCCAATTGCGAGAAGAATGCTTGCTCGGGAAACTCTCTACGGCGGTCTGAAATTCCAATTTACTCAAACTGATCGGGAAATAAACTCTCTTAACAGTAAAGCCAAAAGAGATGCACAAGCAATGGGAATCGGCCTTTTGTACCATTACAATGACCGAATCACCGGAGGGTTGACAGTGGATAATCTTATAGAGGCAGTTCATGGCGAAGGAGCTTTGAGAGATGGGGTTTCAGTCAATTTCGGGGCATCACTAAAGTTAACCAAAGGAACAATTATTTCTGGGGACGCTGTGAATCTTGGAAATTCTGACAAAGCGACTCAGCAACAATACCGAATTGGGATCGAGAAAAAATTCATTGAGAATGACTTTACCTTAAGAGTTGGTAGCTGGAATGGAACGCTCACCCTTGGTTTTGGGATGCACTTGCTACCGACTATGAGACTTGATTATGCATATTACAATGGTGATGTGGTCAAGGAACATTATATTGGTGGACATTTCACCTTTGACTAATGCTATTTAATTTAAAATTTACCGGTGAAAAAATGCAAAACTTACGTGGAACCAGAAAAAATAGAAGAAGAAAAGTAATTTCCCATGAGAATCTCTGTAATGCTCTTCAGAACGATATGGTCTCAGCGGAAAAAAATTCCCAATTTATTGAGCCACACTCAGAAATAACTTTTATTAGAAGATTTTTTAACGAGCAGGCACTTCTTTTTCCTTTCTCGGACTGACAAAATTCATTTTTTGTGGTATTTCTAACAGACTTCATTATTTTGGACGAGGGCATGTTTTTTTCCTTCGGATGGAAAAATTTTAATGATTGAACCTCGAAAGGGAAATTGGTGCCCTGTCGAGGTAATCCGATCGGGAAAGAGATTGAATTGGTTCTCTTCAGAATAATGAGCTGAATGGAAATAGAAAAAGGAAAATTTTGTCAGAAATTATGTTCAGATTTTACGGATTCATTGTGGCAGTTGTTTTATTCTT
This sequence comes from Candidatus Rifleibacteriota bacterium, assembly GCA_015233565.1. Classification (GTDB taxonomy): domain Bacteria; phylum Muiribacteriota; class Ozemobacteria; order Ozemobacterales; family Ozemobacteraceae; genus JADFXM01. The sequence continues at coordinate 50,539 of JADFXM010000027.1, read as the reverse complement.
TTCCTTGTTTTGCGGAATTCAATCGGTAAGTGCAGATGTAACGCCAAACAAGATTGATTTTATAAATCAAAAACTGACGATTTGGGGCTATGGCGGAAGCCCATGGGAAGAAGTTTCTTCCCTGGAAGAAGAACGAGCTCGAGCCTGGACTGACGCGCTTCACCATGCGTATGACGAAATCCTTTCACTTCAATTTATGGACGGGTTAGCCATCAGGCAATTGTTATATAGATACCCTTCCTTAAAAGATAGCTTAAGAAGAACTCTTTTAGGTGCAACGAAAACCATTTTCGAAAAAGATCTTTCGGGATTAATACGCTGTCGGGTTGAAATCCCCTTCTCAGGCAAAAATGGAATCAGAGCTAGTCTATTTCTTGCGGCACTTTTCCCGGCAAAAATTGAACCAAAAGCATTTATTGTTCCAATTTCCACTGAGACTCGTGAAATAAATGCTGCTTCAGGGACTCCGTATTCCCGAATTGTTCTTGATGTTCGTGATTTCAATTTTCAACCCTCGCTTTTCCCAAGATTTTTTGATGTCAATGGAAACCTTATTTTTCAGGAAGGAGTAATCCCTGGTCCTGAGCGTTTTTCCAGGCCAGTGGTTTTGTTCTCTCAAAAAATTGCCAGCGCTTCCCAGGGTCTTTCTGAAAAGGAAATTTTCTATGCTTCCTGCAAAATTGTTTCCAATCATATGTGTGATCTGACAATTCTTCCACCAGATGAAATTCCATTCAGGCAATTTACCAAAACAGTTGAAGCAAAGCCTCTTGAAAAGCTTGAAATATTGATTATTTATTCGGAAAAAAATGAAACGTACGGTTCTCTTCCAAAAACAAAGGAAAAGGAACAAGAGGGGAAAAAGAGAACACCAGGGAGTAAAGAAGCCAAGCCATAAAACATTCGGCTGGGCTCCCTTTTTTTTTCAAATTTGGCTGAAAATCCACTTCGAAGGAGGAAATATGAGAAGGAAAAAATCAAAAACGAAAATAATTTTACAAGGAGTGTTCGGAATTTTTTTGTTATTCCTCCCGGGAATTCTTTTTTCCCAAATTGATGAAAGTCTTGTAACAAAAATTGAAAGAAGTGAAAACTTTGTATTTGGGAAAAAATTTGAGGGTTCAGCCCTTGAAAGAGTTCAACGCCTCGAAAAGGAACTTTTGGGGCAAAAATCAGAAGGAGAGCTGGTAACGCGTATCCAGAACCTGTTCAACTTTATTTTCATTGGAACCTCAAAGAGTCCCTCCCTTGACATGAAGTTGAAATTCCTGGAATGGAAATCTTTTCGGGAGACCAAGGAGGGCCCTTTGTCAGACAGGTTAAGGAAACTTGACGAGTTTGCAACTGGGCAATCGTCCAATGAGCCTTATGCTTTCAGAATCGAACAGCTGATCCAAATGACTATTGAAAAAGGGGTCCTTCCGCTTCGCCGTGTGAAAGTATCATCGGGAACTGCTTTAAGAGTGAAAGTCGGTAAAACCGTTTCCAGTGGAAGTGCGAAAGAGGGAGATGAAGTGCCTTTGATCGTTTTGGATGATTATTTTGTTGACGGAGTTCTGGCTGTTGCAAAGGGATGTATGGCAATCGGTGATCTCGATCAAGTGCGAAAAGCGGGACGGTTCGCCCGGCCGGGAAGACTGAAATTCGTTGTAAGGAAAGCCAATGCCATTGATGGAACTTCTCTTCCTGCTGCACTGAAGGAAGTTGCCATGAGCGATTTAGATAAACAGAAAGTTGGAATGGCTTTCGGAGCTTCAACTGTTGGATATCTTGTGATGGGGCCCGTCGGCCTTGTTGGTGGAATTTTCGTTAAAGGAAAAGATGTTACTCTCCCTGAAGGAACGGAACTAATCATTTCTGTTACAGAAGACACTTTAGTAAATGGTGTCCTGGCGAACAGGAAATAGTCCAAATGTGTCCAATCCTATTTAAATGGGGATCGCTAAGGATCGGCTCTTATGGCTTGTTGTTAGCCTGCGCTTTTTTGGGTGCAATTTTCATAACAAATCGTCAATTCAGAAAATTTCAAGCGGATATAAATCTTGCCTGGGATATCTACCTGCTGGCTATTCTTGGGGGGTTGATCGGTTCAAGAGCTTTGTTTTTAATCGAAGTCTGGCCTAGTTTCATGAAAAACCCATATGAGACTTTTTTCTCAGGGGCAGGTTTTTCCGTGATAGGTGGATATTTACTTGCAATATTTCTTTGCTATTATAGAGTTAAGAAAGCCGGCGAAAAATTTTGGCGCATGGCGGACATTTGTACACCGGGGCTGGCGATCGGTTATGCCATCGGAAGGTTGGGTTGTATTACCGCAGGAGATGGATGTTATGGAATTCCATCAGTGTTGCCTTGGGCAATGACTTTTCCGAATGGATTGGTTCCCACTTTGAGCGCAAAAAATACACAACTGGTTCAGCTTTTTAAAGAATTATTCCCTAACACTCCCATACCATCAGATATCCCGGTGCATCCTACCCCTCTTTATGAATCTCTTTCGCATTTTCTTCTTCTATTTCTTTTGTTAAAAGGAGATTGGAACGTAGGGACAGGTAGAAGGTTTGCTTTCTTCCTGGGATGGTTTGGGATTTCCCGTTTTTTTGTTGAATTTATCCGGCTGAATCCAAAATGGTGGCTTGGACTTACCTCTGACCAATGGTTGTCAATCGGACTTATGATTGCTTCAGTGATTATAGTGTTCTATGTTCCCAGACTTAATCAGGAAAAAGAGAAAATTGAGAAAGAACCTGCAAAATCAGACTCCTTACCCTGATCTCTGAGGGTTTTCCAGAAAGTCGGTTTTCCAAGTACTTCAAAAGGACTTCAAAGAAAATTCAATTCAATTGGGAGCTATCTTTAGAGCTATCTTTTGAAAAACTGTCTTCATAGACTTCAGAGCTTTCAGAGTCTTCAGGATCTTCATGATTAAGCCGCGTCTCCAGGGCATCTATGGATTCCTGGGCTATTTTGCGGACTGACTCATCTGAGTCAAATAGGCACTTTTTTATCTGTTCTTCGGGTTTCAATTTAATATCAAATTTCGCCAGAGATTTGATGGCATTTCTTCTCAGGTCTGGTTCTGAGCTTTTCAAAAATCCAGATACCCAGGAGAAATATTTTGATTCTTTTAATTCACCCAAAGCAAAAACAGCTGATAATTGCATGCGTTTGCCTGGAAGGTGGAGCATTTGATAAATCAGTGTTTCACAACCGGCAAAGCCCAGAAAGAATAATGCCACAATTGCATTAGCACGAATTCTGCAGTTTTCATCGTTCAAAAAGCGCCGAAGAAGATCAATATATTGAAGCTTGTTTGTTTCATCTAATTCTTTTGAAGATTTTGCCAGTAATCCAATCGCTTCAATTGCGTTTGCTCGAACCCTGGATTCATTATCTTCAAGAAGCTTTTTGATTAACTCCCGGTTTTTTTCTTCTGAAACATGAGCTAAAAGTTTGGCAAACGTTGATCTAACGAATGGATCAGAATGAGTTACTCCTTCGCTAATTGGCATTCTTCTTGCCAGAGGGATTTCATCCCATAATAGTGATATTATCCTGTTTGCAAGGCGCCGAGTTTTTTGGTCAGGAGAGGAAAAATCACGCTGGGTTTGCAAAATAAACTCAGGGTCAAGTTTCAATAGGGAAGAAACCACCGAATACCTGGCATTTTGTCCCAATTCTTCAAAAGAACTAATCAAATTTCTTTTGGTAATCATTGAAAGTGCTTGAGTTGTTTCATCTATGATGCGAGGTTCTCGCGAAGAATTCAAAAGTCGATTAAGTTTTGCAAGGTCGTTGAAGTCGCCGTAAGTTGAAATGTGTTTCAAAACTTTTACTACAATTTCAACATCCGGATCGAATAGAAAATCCCGGAGTTTTTCGTTATGGTTGAGGTTTTTAGCTAAAATAACTTCAAGAACTTTTTTTCTAATAACAACATCAGGATCATTTGCAAGTGTTAGGATTGGGGAAATAGCTTCTTTGAGGGAAAGAGCTGAAAGTGCGTCGATCACTCTTTCCCGAATTTCTCTTTCAGGATTATTCAATACTGTTATAATAATATCTTTTGGACGATTGCGAAAAGCAAGACCTATTAAATCATTGAAAATTGTAATTGGAACCTTATTGAGATTGTTCAACAATATTTCATCGAATACTCTAACGATATAATCAAAAGTTCTATTACTTAGAATTCCTAAAATGGCATGATTAGTTTCAATTTTGGAGGAGGAACACGCTTTTAAAATAAAGTTTTTTCGCTCTTCATCAGATAACTTCTTTAAATAATTCAGGAAAAACCCGCCGGAATACTCAACAACCGCCTTTAGCTTGTCTAAGAAGACCTTTTCATTAAAAATTGCGACTGTAAAAAATTGTTCGGAGAGAAAAGAAAAAAGAACATGAGTATGGTTTTTCGATAAGAAATCCTGGAAAACTTGGGCGATTTCATTTGCTTTTTCGAAATCGGAGTGATTGAAAAATTTTTCATTGCTAAGTTTTTTTACCCATTTTTCAATTCCCTTTTTTCCGTAGAAGCGAACAGATTCATGGGCATCATTGAAAAAAACAAAAAAACAATTGAACAATTTCTCTGAATCAGATTCAACAGTTACTTCAGATAATGCAATTCTTACTTCTTCTTGCTTTTCATAAAAATCAAAAAGGAGGTTTTCAAAGGAAATTCGATTCCCTTTCTTTATTCCATAGAAAATTCCTTGCCAAAAGTCTTTGTTAATTTCGGGGGCATGAGAGAATAGAAATTCAGTGTAATTAATTGTAGCAACTGAACCAAGAGTTTCAAAAGTATTTTGAAGTAAATCGGAATTTGTGAGATCAGAGTTAGATAGCCTTTTGAATATTTCCCGAAAAAGAGAAGGATTCTGAAATTTCGAAGCTTTTTGGACTACCTCAGAAAATTTTTCTTTTGAACATTTTCGAATCTCCTTTTGGAGAGAGTCGATAATTCCAGTGTTAGAAAAAAGAGGCTCTAAAATGTTGTATGATTCATAATCCCCAGTTTGAGCCAATAATCCGGCATAGAATAGCAAGCGTTTTTCATCACGGGTTGCGAAGATCTCCCGGATTAATTCCCTGAATCGAGGGCCAGGAATCGAAATTAAACCAAAAATCAGTTCAAAATCGTCTTCCTGGAGATGCTCTTTGGCTGCCAGAAAAATTTTTAAAATTTTGAGTCTAATTACGGGAGAAGTTTCTCGAGAGAATTTTTCGCACAGAAAAGATACCAGTTTGGAATCGTGGTAATATTGTGCAATTTCATCTTTTCCTGGGAAAAGTTGCAGGCTAGAGGTTTTAAAATATTTTTGAAAAAATTCTTCTTGCACAGTTGCTATCAAAATTCAATAACCTCGTCACATCTATCCAATACAACACGTTACAAAAATATAATGAGCGCCAATGAATATTAAATTTGCCCCGGGAGTTTTTCCAATTTCCCGAGGACTTCGGTGACAATCCTTCGCACCATTTCGTTAGGATCAAACCTAAGTTTACGAATGTTTTCGATGGCAAGGTAATTATTTGTAAATTTTCCCAAGCTTCTTACCGCATTTCTCCTGTAATCCGGGTCGGAATTTTTCAGATAATTAAGGAGCACTGGAAGAAATCTTACTTCAGGCATTTCACCTATGGCAAAAAGTGCGGCGAGATGCATGTTTTTGTTGGGTTGTCTCAACATCTCCGAGAGGTAGCCATCGGGTTGAAGCATTGCAAAGCGGAAAAGAGTGATTAGTGTGTTGGCTTTTACTCTATGGTTGGTATCAGTTAACATTGGCATTAGTTGCTGAACGTATTCTATCTGAACATTGTTTTTTGCAATTCCGATAGCTTCGATTGCGTTGGCCTTGACTCGCAAATCTTCGTCCTTCATTAACTTGAAAAGGAGCTCAATCTCATTTACTTTTCCAATTCTGGCCAAAATTTTTGCAAAAATAGATCGCAGAAAAGGATCTGGATTGTTAACTCCGGTTTCGAGATCGACCACTTTCTCAGTTGGGATTGTATCACATAAGAGGGCAAGAATTTTGGCAGCCATTCTGCGTTTTTCGGAATTGTCTGAAGCAAAGTCTCTTCCCATGTCGTTCAAAAAATTAACATCAAGTTTTACTAATGAAGAAACTATGGAATAGCGGCTTTCATTTGACATCTGTTCAAAATTGTTAAACAATTTTTTTCTTGTTAAACCTGTAATGGCATTTAATGCGGAGCTTTTAATGGCAGGAAGTACCGCTTTGGCCAACAACAGATTAAGTTTTACCAGAGCACTTGGATGATCAATGTTTCGTGCAATTCCGATAGCTTTTAGGACAATCCCTGGGTCAGTGTCCAGTAAAAAATCGGTAAGGGCTTCTGTTGCCTCAGGTGAGGAAAACATCGGGGCTTGAAGAATTTCAATCAGTACTGCTTTTACCTGAGGGTCAGTATCATTTTTTCTGGACAACAGAAGTGGTAAAATTTCACTGCCGCAATTTTTTCCAAGAATCTTTACAATCTCGGCCCTGATCTTTGGATCTTTGTTTTGCAATGCGCGACCGAGAACCTCTTTGGGGCGAAGCATATTTGCGAGCTTAAAAGCTTCTTCACGATAATCTAAAGGTAAAAGATGCGCGAATTCAGTTATCAATAAATCAAATACTTCCCCGGCATAATCTTCCTTACAATTTTTCAAAATGATGGTGGCACCTTCCCGGGTCATGGGGAGTTTATGACACCATGCTTTAATTAATATACTTCTTCTTTTATCAGAATCTTTGATTTTCAGAAAATTGGTCAGGTGATCGAGAGAGTTGCTGACAATAAAGAAAAGATTTTCTAAAAGGATTTCTTCATTAAGTGTTCCGAGCCGCAAAAGCCCTTCTCCCAAAAATGGGAAAAGTTTTGGATCATTATAAGAGAAAAAATCACGTATGGGGTTTGTAAAGAAAGCTATTTCCTGGAAAACTTCAGATTCGGTTTTTCCCGTGGCTGCTCTCCTCTTTTCAAAATCTAAAGAGAAGCGCTTGATTGTTTTTTCAATAATACTCTTTGCAAGCGGTGGGATTCTCTTTGATTTTTCGGATAGCAAGGGGAAAATGAAGGAATAAGCATCCAAATTGACGATTTCATCAAGAACGAAGGCAGTCCGCCATTTAAAGGTCTCAGGTTTTGCTGTAAAATTATCGAACAATCTTTCGAAAAATACCTTTCCGTGGACCTGAAGTGCCCTAAATAGCGGGGGCCACAATCCCGGTTCTACATTAGGAAGCTCTGGAAGTACAAAATCCATAAATTGGGGATCGTGAAACCTTTCGAGAACGGAAATCAGTCTTAAATACATCAATTTTTTTTCATCAGATTTTGAAGGAGTGTCTCTGAGTTGCTCAATGATGTGGGGATAAATCTTGGGGTGTTGGAATTTGGTAAAATCATCAAGCATTACTATTTTTTGGGAGGGGGTAGCGGCTTGCCATTTTTTTATTATTGCGTCCACCAACCCAGTTGCGTCTATGCATTCTTTGAGAAGGACGTGAACTTGAGGGTCTTTGGTAACGCACTGAAATTCTTGAAGTGGTTTAATTCCAATTTCATCAAGGCCGTGAAAAATATCTTTAAATTCGGGGAAAATAATCTCTGGAACTGAAAGAAGTTTGAGAATTTTTATTATAATATCATTAGTCAGTTTAGTCTTTTTTCGGAAGAAAGCAAAGACTTCAAGAATTCTTTGTCTGGTTAAAGAATCTTCATCTACGTATTTTTCACACAAATAGCTCACAATTTCATCAGACATCGCTGAATAGAACGCTTGAATAGCAGAAGTTTTTACCTTTTCGTCTTTCGATTTTAGCTGGATAAATGCTTCGGTCAGGCTGGAATTTATATCAACGTTTGCCATTAGTGCCTCTCACGGAATAAAAAAGATCTAATCAATTTCCTAAAATCAAACAATTCCTCCTTGATGAAAACATCAAGAAGGAAGAAAAAAATGTATTTTTATCTTATGAAGACCCGAGTAATTGTAGCATTTGCCCGCGAGATGCATTATCAATCCTAAACACTTGTATTGTCGCTTGTGCTTGAATTTGGGCGTTAGCTAGATCTGTGGCTGCTTTCGCCATATCTGTGTCTGTTATTCGCGATAGAGAGGCCGTGGAGTCAATTAGTTGATCCGTCAAACCTGATATTTCAGAAGCAATTCCGCCTGTTACTCCAGAAAGGGTTGCTCTTTGGGAATTTACATTTTCAAGGGCGGAAGCGGTAGAACCAATAGCTGCTTGAGCCCCGCCAGTTGTTGTAACATCGAGGTTTTTCAAACCTAAGGTATCTGAATTCATCGCCCCAAGTTTTAAGGTATTTCCGTTTGAGAGCGTCGCATTGTAAGTCCCGTCAAGCAAATTCTGGCCATTGTATTGAGTATTATTTGCGGTTTGATCAATTTGTTGTTTTAGCTGGTCGATTTCTACTTGAATTGCCTGTCGATCACTGGTGGTTAGTGTTCCATTGGAGGCTTGAATCGAAAGTTCATTAATTCTTGTAAGTGCGTCGTTAGTTGCTGACATGCCACCAAACGCAGTTTGAGTCAGTGAAATCTCATCTTGTTTATTGGAGATTTGGCCTGTCAAACTTCGAACAAAGGAATCTAACGCCGAAGAAGCCAACATGTCTGCCGGATTGTCTGAGGCAGAATTAGTTTGTTTGCCGGAGGCTAATTGGATCAAAGTTCTATCGCGCGCGGCTGTAACATCATTTAGCCTGCTAGCGATGGGTAAACTTCCCGTACTTTGTATATTCATATATTACCTCCCTACCATAAATATATATCATAGTGATTCTTTTGTCTACAAGTAATTTAAGATCAAATTAACTTGTTCTGGGAGCAGGGTTAGAATCAATAAAATAAGAATTGCGGCCCAGGGAAAGGGGTACCATATGGTTGGCTTTCAAAATAGCCAGTTCTTCAGGTGAAACAGTTAAAACTCCTTTCCAGATGTATTCACCCAAAGCGTAAGCTGGAACTTCTAATTTCTTTATTTCGTAGGAAAGCACTGATTCTAACTTGGCGCCGGAATCTTCCCTTATTGTTGGGTTCAGATTGACTCCTAGCGGATTCAAAAAAATCATTACATGAATGATTAAAGCCATGATAACAAGCCCGGTAATTCTGACATTTAGTGAAAGGGGATCAATATCGCGCAAAGAAGAAATCAGTATAAAGACTCCAACCAAAATGAATGCCGGCATAAAAGCCGGATAAATCAGTGAGGTAAGCCCCATTATTGAGTAAAACATTAGATTTGGAACGTCTTCTTGTTTGAGAAGAGGCATGGCTAAAAGATTGGGAATAAGGAAAATTCCCGAAAGGATAGACAGAGTTTGAGTGTCATTTGGGAAAGAAAAACGCCCGGAAAGGTCTGTAAAACCATTTGAATAAGCCGCTACTCCTTCAGGGAAGAATAACAACCCGATTAGCGAACACAGAATAATAGTTGGGCGGAATTTAGGGCGAAAAAAACCATGAAAAACGGTGAGAAGAATAATTGGCCAGGTTACTAAGCCCAAGCCTGCTGCTGCGGCCGTAATTGGGATAAAAACAATTCCAAAGGAATTATTCAAAAATTTTCCCTGGAGAATCACCATTACACCACCCAGGAAAAGAAGTTGAATAAGCCATCTGAAGCTTAGTAGAGGCTGAATTCCGGCAACAAAAATTGCCAAAATTAAAATTCCCGGAAGAACTTCGCGGCCTTTAAAAATGCAAATTATTAGGAGGCAACAAATCAGGAAAAAAATTATATGACAGATCAGTTTCAGGCCGAGTAAAGAAGCACTCGATTGAGCTATGGTCAAGGCAAGAGTTTCCGGTAGAATAACCCAGCCAAGGTTCAGATCAAAATCGCGGGCTGAGGAGAGATCCCAGAAGGTGCCGGCCGGAAACGGACAAGATCTGGTAAAAAAGAATACCAGAAGAACACTAATTATCAAAATAAGAAAACGTTCGATATCAATGGCTTTTTTTTCGGCTCCATTTGGAATATCTAATCTTGAATCCATCTTAATTCTCCAAAAGAATTTCAGGTTTGATAGGAATTATCCTAACTCTTTTTCCAGTGGCATTAAAAACTGCATTGGCTATAGCAGGTGCAATACCCATTAAAGGGACTTCTCCGAAGCCTTTGGCGCCGAAGGGTCCCTGGTCGTATGCATGTTCAACAATTATGGGCACAATTTCCGGCCCATCTTCGAAGGTGGGAAGGATGTAGGTGGCGAAAGCATCATTCAGCATTCGGCCATTTTTGTCGTGTCGAATTTCTTCTGTGGTTGCATAACCGACTCCTTGAAGCGCACCGCCCTGAATTTGCCCTTCAACCTGCTGGGGATTAATTGCTTTTCCCATGTCATGCGCGGAAGTGATCTTGGTAACTTTTACTACTCCCGTTTCGCTATCGACTTCTACTTCGGCGATATTTGTGCAGTAACTATAAGTAAAATAGGCATTGCCTTGTCCGCTTTCCTTGTCGAAATCAGTGTTTGGAGCGACATACCAACCAAACGAACTTGGCATAAGCCTTCGGGAGTAAAATTCCTTTGTCAGTTCCTGGATTTGAATGCTTTTTCCACCATTTTCAGGGAGAGCTTTTCGGGAGAAGCCCAGGCCATCGACAAGATCTGCATCTTCTATTGGGCATTTCAAAAGTTCTGAAATCAACGGGAGAAGTCTTGTGCGTAAATCTTTCGCAGCTGAAATCAGAGCATTTCCGGACATAAAGGTTGTCCTGCTGGCTACAGTCGGGCCTGAATCTGGAACAAACGATGTGTCTGTCTCAATAACATGGACTATCGGATACGGAACTCCCAATGCGTCAGCAGCTATTTGTGCTAAAACTGTTCGTGCACCCTGCCCCATTTCTGTGTTGCCGACAGCGCAGTGGACTGAGCCATCGTGCAACAAAGTCATGCTTGCGCCGGCGCGGTCAAGATGTTTTCCGCCTGCCCCCAGGCCAACACCATAATATATTGTGGAAACTCCAATCCCTTTTTTAATTTTGTCAATTCCGGAATTAGAAGAATAAGGTTTCCATTTTTCCTTCCAATTTGATTTCTCATATGCTTTATCCAGTGTTTCTTCCAGTCCGCAGGATTTGTCAATTTTTTGATTGGTTACTGTCGAATCGCCTATTCGGAGAATATTGCGGCGACGAATTTCTATTGGATCAAGGTTCAATTCGTATGCAATTTCATCGATCATCGATTCTCCCGCAAAAATAACCTGCGGAGAGCCGAATCCTCGATAAGCACCGCATGGCACTTTATTGGTGGCAACTGCGGCTGTTCTGATCAAAACATTATCGCAAACATAGGGACCGACTGCGTGAACTGTTCCTCGCCAGAGTACGATGGGACTTAAAGTTGCGAATGCTCCGGCATCAACGAAGTAATCAACAATTGCGGCCACCAATTTGCCGTTTTCGTTAACTCCTGCTTTGAATTTCACCAGACTTGGGTGTCTTTTGGAGGAACTGATGATATCTTCTTCCCTGCGATAGATAAGTTTTGTTGGGCGTCCAAGCTTTTTGGCAACAAGCGCCGCATGTCCAGCCACTAACGAGGGAAAATCCTCTTTTCCGCCAAAGCCACCGCCGGTAGTTGATTGGACAATTCGCACCTTGTTTTTTGATAATCCAAGGATTTGAGATACAGCGTCATGGACATAGAATGGGCACTGCATTGAACCATTAACAGTGATTGTGTCTTCAATTCCGGGGATAGCTATCATTCCCTGAGTTTCAAGGTAGGCGTGCTCCTGGTAGGGTGTTTCGTACTCTTGTTCAAAGAAATATTTTGCGCTCTTTATAGCTTCTTCAGCGTTACCCTTCTTTATTGTATAGCGGGTAAAAATATTGTCATTCCCATAAATTTTAATTGAATCAGGTTTGAGAGACTCGCGGATGGATAGGACGGGCGTCATTTTGGTGATTTTCAATTTCACACGTCGAACAGCTTCTTCAGCAATTTCACGCGTTTCAGCAGCAATCAACGCAATCGCTTCGCCGTAAAATCTCGCGTATTGTTCTGCCAGAAAAGGTTGATCTGGGTAGACCAAGGGATTAATATTCTTTCCGGGGATGTCACGCCAGGTAAAACAATCCAGTACACCAGGGAGCATTCTGGATTCGCAAAAATCGATTTCATCGATTCTTCCAAATGCAACTGGAGATCGAACAGTTGCAACATGGACTATTCCAGGGAAGGAATAATCATCCACGAAGCGGGCTTTCCCGGTTACTTTATCCCAGGCATCTTTTCTTGGAACTGAACTACCGACAGCAGGCATTTCAACCCTCCAGGCAAATTATTTTCATTATCTAGTATATTACGAAAAAAATAAATAAAAATCCAGGGAAGTTGGTTTTTGCAATATTTTGACCAAACCCAACTAAAATTAGCTCAACCAGACACTACCTATCCAGGAAATATTTTTCAAAAAGGAATTGATAAGAGTCCATAATTTTGAATAATGGCTCAAGTCCGAAGAAGAACACGATTAAAAATCCGATGCACAAATAAGGTCCGAAGGGGATCAAGTGAGTCAAAGGCCGATATTCCTTGTGATAGCGAATTCGGGCGTAAATTATTCCTGAAATCCCTCCAATGGACCCAAGGAAGCTGGCGATTACCACTACCCCTAAGACAGATTTCCAACCAAGCCATGCACCTATTGTCGCCAAAAGTTTAACATCTCCGCCGCCCATCCCTTCTTTATGGAAAATGAGCCAGGCCAGCCATCCAAGTAGCCAGAGAGAGCCACCCCCGAGGAGGATTCCGTAGAAGCTATCGAGTGGGTGCACGAAAAAAGTGGGGGGAGCGAAACCGAAGCGGAGGAGAAAATAGACGATTATTGAGTAGGCAAATCCAATAAAACCCCCATAAACAGATAACCTGTCAGGAATAATCAAATATCGGATGTCAACAATACCAATGATTAGGCAACTAACGGTGAAAACCCAGGAGAGGAGACCTTTGATTGAAAAGCCAAACAAGAAAAAAGAAAGGATGGCTATGATACAGGAAAAAATGGAATACACGCGATCCTGGTGGTAACCCGCTTGAAAACAGCCTCTTTTTGCGCCTCCCTGGCAATTCCGGCAATCGAGGTATTCTTCTTCAAGAGTTTCATGACCTGGCCACGAGCGAATTGCCCAGCCAATGAATGGTCCCATTAACCATCCGACAAGAGCAAGGATAACAAAGTAAATTAATCTTACCATTTCCAAAATATCTCTACTGTTCCATTTAAACTTTTCTGAAGCCGCTCAAAGCTAGATTTAAGAGTGATTCGCTTCCTCTCAAAGTGATTTTATTTGAATCGTGTTGTAATTAGCATCATGTGCAGTTTTAAAGAGATTAAGTGAGACTGTAATACTATTCAGTCTTCACAATGAACTTTCTTCTCAACAAAATAACGCCCGAGAAGTTTAAACAGGAGCTTGGCAGCTAGAAAATCAGGATAAATAAGGCCCGGAATAGGACATAGTTCTACAATATCCAATCCGATTAATTCGTGTTCTTTTATTACTTTTTCCAATAGAGCAAGACATCTGTACCAATCTAAACCGCCTGGTTCGGGAGTGCCTACAGCGGGCATGATAGAGGGGTCAAAAACATCCAGATCGATCGTAATGTAAACTTTTTGTTTCAAAGTGTAGCAGGCTTCTTCAACCCAATTTTGCGAATCATGAATTTCATGCGCCCAAAAAACATTCTTATGCGATTTCCTTTTTATGAATTTCATTTCTGCTGCGGAGATGTTTCTGATTCCGACTTGGGTAAGCGGCACGTGTTCAATAACGCGTCTCATTACTGAAGCATGATTGAAAATAGTATTTTCGAACTCATCCCGGAGATCGGCATGTGCGTCGAGTTGAAGGACTGAAAAATCATTGCCATACTTTGAAATCATTGCTTTTATGGGGCCAAGAGTAAGACTGTGCTCTCCGCCAAGCATAACAGGCAGCTTCCCATCTTCCAATATGTCGCGAATTACTCCTTCAACTCTTGTAATTGTTCCTTCAGGACCGCTCATATCCGGTTCAAGTTCCGGAAGAGTGTGGACTCCCGAATTAAGTGGTTCGCATTTCAAGTCCAGGTCATAAAGCTCTACATTTCTGGAAGCTGCAATTATTGCGGAAGGCCCTTCACGAGTTCCGGCTTTATAAGAAGTGGTGCTATCGTAAGGGACTGGAAGGATAACAGCTCGCGAAGTTTTATACGTGCAGGATTCTTCCGGCAGCCCCAGGAAATTATTCATTCCGCGAAACGAATGATTATTCTTCATCAGTTCTTCCCCCTATCGGTTTTCCAAATGATATCCGAAGAGAGATCAAAAAACAACCCTGCTGACAGCAATAAAGAGTAAAATCAAAAAATCTGCTGGTAGACAGGCAAGCTGTGAAAAATTTGTAACTTTACAGGTGAAAAATACCACAATTATTCCTTGGCTGGGCTATTGGAGTTGGTACATTTTTAAACACTTAATTTTTTCACAGCTTCTGTAAACCGTCGAACAAGTTGCGTTATTATTTTGTGGGATTGGTATAATCAACCAATTCGTTCTCAATGAACGCACTAAAAGGGATGCTGAAATCCAGTTTGCCTTTGCTCCTGCTAATTTTCAAAAATTGCATTTTTTAATTCAACGTAGTAGATTGAAAATGAAGAAAAAGGTTGAAAGAAAACGGTCAGAGGTTGAAAGATGAATATTCGACGTTTAGATTCTTTATTTTTGGGTTTTTTTTTGATTTTACTGTTTGAGCCGTCTATTTTGCTTTTTGCTTCCTGTGAAAGTTCAGGGGCGCCGTTTCAGATAGCACAGATTTCTCAAGAAGATCTTGAAAAAACTGAAAAAGAATTAAAGAACATTTTAAAAGAATCATCGACAAATAGTGTAGCTAACACTGGAATTAATACCGGAGCCAACACTGGAAGCGGAGAAAGCGGAACTTCGACAAATACTGATGAGAGTAATGCAAATCCGACAATTTCGTCGACCCCGATAACTATTTCAACTGACGACCCGGTAAGCCATTCCCCTTCAACCTCTACTTCTAAATCAACTTCTACAGCAACTTCAAACAAGTCAGATTCTCCTGATAAACCAAATTCTTCAGATTCGGCCGCAGGGCCTGATGATACTAAAGCGCCAATAGATCCGGTTTCAATAAGGTTTTGCGAGGGACATATGAAGCTTGCAAAACGGCGATTCAAAGAGGGAAGCTTGACTGGTGCCAAGGATGAATTGGACATTGTTTTTGAGCGATTACCAAATTTTGCGCCAGCTCGATTTATGAAGGCAGTAATATGTGCCAAGACAAAAGATTTCATCGGTGCATGGCGTTCCATCAATATTGCGCAACGTGAAGCACCAAATAATCCTAAAATAAAAGCATTTATAGACAAACTTGAGAAGGTCTCCCCAAAACCCAGTGTTATTCCGGATGAAGTTAAAGAACGTCAACAAGCCCAATTTGCTTCAGCAATGTTTTATGACACTTTTGAGAAGTTATTTTCGGATAAAAGCCTCGGTCCAAAAATCATTCGCATCAAAGGGGATGAACCCAAAGAGTCCGGTGGGAAAATCGCTTTCAAAATTTCGCTTCAGTCTCAAAGCGATTTAGACAAAGCGAGCATCGAGAAAATTTTTAAAGGAAACGACAAGTTTTCTATAAGTTCCAGCGAAAATGCCAGTGGTGGGAAGGAAATCCACCTAGAGATAGCTGTCGCAGGGGTTCCCAGGCAAAATCCTTCGATGGCAGTAATATCTGAATCATCCAGTTTTATTGAGGAAATTCGCAAAGACTGCGATGTGAAAATCAACGATTCTACCGAAGGAAACACTGACCCTCAGGGCCTTTTCGTTGGAACTTACCAACTTATGGCAGCTGATTTTCCCAAGGTAAACGACTTTTTGAGAGCAACATCAAAAAAATCCGCTGAATATTGGATAACGAATCTTGAATCGACAACCTTCAATCAGAAACCGATCTGGAAAGGCGAAGTCAAGGTTAAGTTTAAATCGCAGAAATAAGGTTTTAATTTCGTAGAATTGTTGTATAGCAATTATTCATTTAGGTTCAGACACAACTTCGCAAGAAGTTACGTTCTATTTGTGGAAAATTTATAACACGATGAAAAGACATTTGTTAGAAAAAACTAATGCAAATTCAGAATTCCTGTTATCGATAGTTTGCATTTTCTCGGAAAATAGCTTCAAAAGGTATTTTCCTGATTTTGGAATACTTTTCGGTTGGATTTTACCCTGAGACCAACATTCATAAAAATAAATCAGAAGATGCCTTCCAAAGCAACTTGGTGATTCATTAATCGAAAAAATGGTATCATATTTAAATCCCCGAGGTTTGGAAATCTGAAATTGGAAAAAATTAAATGTTAATTAAACCAATTTTTGTAAGGCCGGACTCTTTATGTTTCGCGATTTGTTGCAACACTAGAACTTAACGGTTCTGAATTTCGCTCCAGCACTCAAATGGATAATTCCTGATTGGTATAATACCGTATTTTTAAAAATGTCGGAATGTGTTAATATTCGAGGGGAAACCCATGAAGAAATATATTGAAATTTCCTCTCTTTTTTTCTGCTTTCTGGCTATTTTATCCACAATTTATGGTTTAAGCCAAACAAGCAATCTTAGATTTTCCCACAAAACACATGCTGACGCCAGGATAAAATGCGAAGCGTGTCATAAAGAGAAGCCCAATCCCTCAGGGATGCCAACATTGCCTGAAG
The DNA here is from genome assembly GCA_015233565.1 of Candidatus Rifleibacteriota bacterium. GTDB lineage: Bacteria > Muiribacteriota > Ozemobacteria > Ozemobacterales > Ozemobacteraceae > JADFXM01. Next base: position 33,744 of record JADFXM010000027.1, on the reverse strand, counting down.
GTTGGGCGCCCTTGAGGCTTTCACGAATTGCCAGCCTTCCGCGCATATTGAATGAACCAACAACTGCTTCAGCTCCTCCTGCTCCACCAGTTACATTTGGCAGACCTCCTGAAAAAGTTTGTTTAGCCTGTCATTTTCAAAATAAGAAAAAGAGTGATTGTGGACTTTGCCATCTCGGAAAACCTGGAAAAACGGAACGGGATCGTGAAAGAAACAAGTTGAAACCAGGATTTTCCCACCAGAAACACTCCAAAACAGATTGTACTGAATGCCATTCCAAAGTTGAAGCCTGGGAATCATTGGATGGGAAGCAGGTTGATTTCGGCATGAAAGGTTGTTTGAAATGCCATATAGGCTTAAAGGCCAAAATGACCTGCGTTTTGTGTCACTCGAAAACACCGCGGCCAGCTGACCACGGACGGTTTTACGAAAAAAAACACGGCCTGGATTACCGCCTGGATCCAAAAAGCTGCCAACCCTGTCATGAAGATTCGAGCTGTTTAGCTTGCCATTCTCGCCGTCCAAGAGATCATACTCCCGCATGGGTTGCTAGACGACATGGTCTCAGCGCTGAGGCGGATCCATTGAAATGCCAGGCCTGCCATCAGGACAAGGAAGTATGTTCACGTTGTCATGGAGATAAATAATATGAAATCGGGCTTTTTTCTTTTTGAAACCACCATTGGAACCTGTGGAATCGCTTGGAATGAAAAGGGAATCAATTATTTCGGTTTTCCGGAAAAAAGTGTGACTGAGTTGTCAGAAAAAATTCGGAAATGCTCTCAAACTGAGGAAACGAAAAAGCCTCCGGCGTTCATAAAGGGAATTATCGATCGTATCCATAAACATCTGGATGGAAAATTCGATGATTTTTTGGATCTCGAGATTGACCTTGAAGGTTATTCCGACTTTTATAAAGAGATCTATAACAATCTCAGAAAGGTTTTGCCAGGAAAGACTGTCACTTACGCTGAGTTGGCTGAAAAAAGCGGGAAACCTGGGGCGGCAAGAGCTGTTGGAACTGCTATGGGTAAAAATCCCGTAGGATTTCTTATCCCATGTCATCGCGTTCTTTCGGCTGGAAATATGCTTGGAGGCTTTTCAGCACACGGAGGAGCCAAATTGAAAGCATATCTTCTAAGCATCGAGGGTGCATTTCCCAACCTTTACAAAAACAGGAAGAAGGGTGAGATTGAGACTGGGGTCGAGTATTTATGTTCCCGGGACAAAAAATTCTCACGGCTTGTTGAATCTTTTGGACCCTTTAAGGTTGAGATAGATCACGAGCAGAGCATTTTTGACGCTCTTTTCGATTCGATTATCTCACAACAACTCAGTGGAAAAGCTGCTTCAACAATATCTGCACGGGTAAGAACCGCCGTCCAGAAAGGCAAAAGAATTCTTCCTGAACATATTTTAAAAGCTACAGATGAAAAACTCCGCGAATGCGGCCTTTCAAGAGCTAAAACCGCTGCTCTCAGAGACCTTTCAGAGAAAACTTTGATGAAGCAAATACCGGATTTCCAAGAATTGTCCAACATGGAAAATGAAAAAATCATTGAGATTCTTACCAAAGTAAAAGGAATTGGCCCCTGGACAGTAGAAATGCTTTTGATTTTCCGATTGGGCCATCTTGATGTGTGGCCTGTTAACGACCTGGGGGTAAGAAAAGGGTTATCCATATACCTTCGTCTAAAGGAGCTTCCGACACCTGCAGAAACGGCTGAATTCGGAATGAAGTGGAAACCCTACAGAACAATCGCTGCCTGGTATTTCTGGAGGCTTGCGGAGAAAGGTGAGCTGAAAAAATGAAAGTCCTGAAAATCTGTCGAATTTGTTGTCTGTTTCTTCTTTTCACACTTCCTATGCAGGTTATAGCCTTTCAAACAATATTTGGAAAAGATTCGCTTTCTCCTACTTTCCGAATCTCATTGTCTAAAAATGAGCTGCAGGGAAATATTCCCTCCGGGATGTTTTATAAATTTTCTCCTGAAGATATATTTTCAGTGAGGAAAATGGTTCCCGGCGATTTGGAAAATAGATACAGTGGCTGGGTTGATCCGGCAAGTTTTTCCTGGGAATTCGCCGAAGAGGCAAAAGCTATTAAAATTGAATTACAGGATTACTGGACTACCGAATCTTCGAAAAGAGAGAGGATGACTTTTTGTGAAAATCTTATTTCCGAGGTTGAAGCAGGCAAACTAAAAATTCCCTCCGAAGAGCTCGATCAATTCAAGAAAGAGCTTTCTGACATAAAGATAAAAAGGGAAGAACTTGGAAAAAGGCGGGAGAGCCTCCAAAATAGACAAATGGAATTAGAAAAACTGCTTCGGGAAAGAATGTTAGCAGGTTTTTCCAAAGATTTCGGTCTATCCATTTACGGAAGATATCGAGACCCAGGGCGAAAAGTTTTTTCCCTAACCAACAGAGTTTCAGGGGAAAGAATTTTAGAGGCTGAGATTTACTTCCCCAAAAAAACATCACGTTGGCAAGATTCACAGGATTTAACCCAAGGTTGGTTTCTTGCCCAGGATGAGAGTTTTTCCTTAAACGGTCTGCTTTCTCCCGAAGAAAGTTTTTTTTCCTATTTCCGAAATCAAGTCCCAAAGATTCTTTCAGCCAATTTGTCCGGAAATTTCAATAATGAAAATTCCAGGATATTCTTCAATTCACAGCGTTCAGTTGATTTATTTTCTTTGACAACCGGAGCATTAGCTGTCCAGGAGTCACTTCAACTTGATAGAATGACAAACACACATCTTTTGGCAAGCGAAACAATTTCAAAGATCCCAATTAGGAATTTAGCTGGCCCACAGGTCAAGTCCCATCCATTTATTAAAATGATTGGAAGTCAGACCCCCGAAATTGAGCCAATTTCGAATCTTGTGCCGTATTGTTTTTACTATTTGCGATTTTCAGATATCAACAGTGAAATAAGGTTTTCCGATTTTTCTGACCATTGGGGAACCGCGATCCTTCAAACACTTCAAGCCTCCTCAAGGGATTCCAAAATCAGGGATAAGCTTTTGACTCAACTGTCACTGGAACTATCAGATTTGACGAAACTGTTCGGAGATAAAGTCATTGCAGATCTGGCAATAACCGGTTCTGACCCGTTTATCAACGAGGGATCTGATGTTTCAGTCATCTTCAGCCTTAAACAACCTGGGATTTTCGAAATGAATTCTCAAAGATTGTTTTCAAATACTCGTGCAAAATTCCCTGAAGCGAAAGAAGAAAACGGGAAATATGGCGATGTTCCTATTTATCACTTATTCACAAGCGATCATATAGTAGATTCGTATTCTTGTACTTTAGACAACTACAAGATTTACTCGAATTCGGGAACGGCCATAAAATGGATAATTGACTCATTTCAGACGAAAATTGAGTCACTGGCGAAAACGCCGGATTTTAGATATATGCGAACCATTTTTCCGCTTTACAATGAAAGGGAAGACGCCTTTTTGTATCTGTCAGATGCCCATATTCGACGATTGGTAAGTTCCAAAAGCAAAATAGGGCGTTTGAGAAGGCTGATTTGTTCAACCAATCTCAAGATGCTTTCAAACGCAAGTACCATGTGGAGCTACTTTAAAGGAACTCCCGGAAACGATATCAATTTACTCCAGAATGCTAAATTTTTAGGAAAAAATTATCTGGCCTGCCCGGACAAGGGCAGATATTCCTTTGATGCAAGTGGCGAACCCTGTTGCTCTGTACATGGAAAAAACCGCTTTTTGAGTGCGATTATTGATGGAGTTCCGAAATTTGCATCTCCCGTCGAAGCCAAGGCCTATAGACAATTTGTCGAAGATTATAATTCCTACTGGTCAAAGTTTTTCGATCCAATCGGCATCAGATTTACACTACGTGACAAGGAAATAGGTGCTGAGACTTGTATTCTTCCACTTGTTGAGAATTCCATTTACAAGGAGTTGGCAAGTGTTGGTGGTGAAAAGCCTGCTGAGTTTAATTTTCCCACACATGAAAAGACTTTTTTTCAGTTTCTTGGGAAAATCAATTTTCCTCCAATGTTGAGGAATGATACCTTCAATGCGGTTACTCTAAGTGAGTTATTGGGTAGAACTTCTTTTTCCACCACCGATGTTGAACAGACTTTTGGAGAGTCTTTTTCCGTGAACCTTGTAGATTCTCCGATTCAGTTTACTTTCGACTCTGCCAATTCAGGCACTTTTTATGCACCTATGCAACTTTTGCGTCAGGGGAATTTCCTGTCGGTTATTGGGGGCACGATACTCTTGTCTTGCCTTCAAGTTCCAACCTATGGAACGATTTCTCTGAAAGACGAAAATCGTGGCGAGAAATTTATTTCGGAATTGATAGAAGCTTTAACCAAGGAAAGCGCCCGGCACAATCAAAGTGGGGCTCCACCTATGGATAAAATTATTGGATACTGTGTGGAATCAGGTGTAAAAGGTGGTCCGACAATTCATACTCTTGATATCACGATATTTATTATAAAATTTCATCTGCATTTCATGGTTTATTCCGGACAATTGTTCATTTCGAATCAGAGAAACATCCTTTCCGAAATACTTTCTAATCCAACTAACGTCACAAAAACTCAAGCCAATTTTCAGATCAGGCTTAATTGCAAAAACAGATCCCAAATTGCAGAAAAATTGAATATTCTTTGGCAGGAACGTCTGAGAGAAGTTTGCAACAGCAATCTTGGGGTACTGAATGTTCTGAACGAATTTCGCAAGATTCCTCCCGAAAAGTGGGCTGAAGAGTCTCTTAAAATCAATGGGTTTGTGCCGTTATGCCCCGAACAGGGAACATATCAATTGCTTTCAGATGGGAACACAATCTCCTGTACAAAGCATGGAAGTGCTGAAAATAGACTCCAGCCATTGATTTCTGATCCAAAAGTTCCGATAAATGATTTTATTTCGAAAATACTGGGGGTAACTTCCACGTTGGATTTCACTCCAGAGGGAATTATGACAAAAGTGGTGATCAATCTTGAATAGAAAAATAATTCTGATATTGGTATTTTTGTTTACGGGAGTACTTTTAACGGCGAAGACTGATTCGATTGAGAAATTGGATAAGGCCGAGAAAGCTGGAAGCGCGAAAGAGGCTGAAAAAACTGGAAACTCGCAAGAAATAGGAACTGGTACTTCTGAAAAGTCTGTACAAGCTGGAGATGCCGATAAGTTGGGAAAAGCAGATAATGCTGGGAAGGCTGATGAACTTGAAAAGCCTGAAAACGTAGAAGATAAAGGGCTTGCGGATGCTATGGCCGATGAAGAAAAAGATAAAGAAAAAGATAAAGAAAAAGATAAAGAAAAAGATAAAGAAAAAGATAAAGAAATAGATAAAGCTGATAAGTATAAGGATAAAGAGAAAGAGAAAGAGAAAGAGAAAGAGAAAGAGAAAGAGAAAGAAAGCAGTGGGGGTAAGAATCCTGCTCGATCAGCTTCGATTGGAAAGAAGGAAGCTGGGGCAGCAAAAACAGCAGAAACAGCAGAAAAAGTCGTGCCAGATGGAATAAGCGATAAAGCTTCGTTTGTACAAGAAAAACTTGGAGCGGTTCAAGGGAAAGCGAGTTCCGCCCTTAAATCGGTTAAGGACCTTTTGAACGCCGGAAAAGCCAAACAGACTTTTGATAAACTTGCAGCCATGGGACGTGAAAAACTTCCGGCAATTACGGAAATGCTGAATGGCAAGAATCTGCGTTTGATACGTGCCGGACTTGATCTTTCAAGCACTCTCAAAGAGCCATCCGAAGCTTTGGCACAAGATATTATCAAAGTTCTTCTGAGCAAAAAGTTTGGAAATTTGCGGTTGAAAGCGGCACAATTACTTGGAAGTTGGGGAAAATATGGGCATGACTCCCTTCCAGCCCTTTTCAATGTATTAGGTGATTCGAATACAGGCCTCCGCGGAGTGGCTGCAGAAGCGCTTGTTGATTTTTTCAGCAAGGGCGATAAGAGTATCGACGGCTTCAAAAAGCTTTTGACTGAAAAACAGAGCCCGCTTCGCAAGACAGCGATTTTTGCGCTTCAAAATTGGGGATCGACGCTTAATCCGGCAATTCCTCTTCTTTTAGCATATTCCGAAAAAAAGAAAATCGAAACTTCAGATGTAATGTCAGTAGTTTTGCCAAAAGCTTTAACAGCACTGGCTTTTCAGCAGCTCAACAAAAAGCTCGACAACGATTTTATTGCAAAGCTGACTGCCTCCTCGGAAGAGATTGGCCCTGAAGATGAAGCGATAGATGAAGAAATAAAAGCGGCAGATCTTGCGGCTGCAGCGGATTCATTCGAAAACATTTCAGCATCTGAGAAGTAGATCGGGAAACTAAGCACCTAATTTGGCAAAACCTGAATTTCCGCAGATTCTATAACTAGACGCTTCTTAAAGAACATTATCACTATATTTGTAAATATATTGCCCCAAAATGCATAGCTACAATTGCAACACTGATATTTTTTTGCCAAATGCTCATGAAATCAAAAAAATTCTGCGTAGTAATAATTTTTCCGGGAGATCAGGTCAAAATAGAACCCACCGGTGGTTTGTTCATTCCCTTCAGCAAACAGATTGAAGATTAATAATATTTTCAAGACTTCAGGTCGAGAAATCAGCTTTGATGCTGGAATCAATTGAAAAATTATGTTCTTGTTTTTGAAGTTTGTATTATTTTTACAGTTCCACTTAACCTCTTTAAAAGTGCAAATGATGCTAATCACAAGACCGCTCAAAGAAAATCACTTTGAGCGGAAGCAAATCATTATCAAACCAAGCTTTGAGCGACTTGAAGAGAAGCTCAAATGGAACAGAAGAGTTATTTTGAAGTTGTTGGTGTTTTCCCGACGTTCCAGGCTTTACCGACGTTGTTTCCGACTTCCCAATAGTTGTTGTCGGGCATTGTCAAAGAAAATGGATTGATCTTTTTGACATCGGGTTTTCCGTCAGTAAGATAACGTTCTTCGGAGTAAGCTTCAACAATTTCGCCAATGTACAAGGTATTAGAGGGGAGCTTGACAGCGGAAAATAGCTTGCACGCAATACAAATCGGGCATTCCTTAATGAGTGGGGCATTTTTCAAATCGCCATAAAAAACTTCGAAAAATTTGGATTTATCAGTGTTTGCTCCTGACACTAGGCCGCAATGATCGGTTTTTTCCATCATGGAAATACCAGGAATATTTACGCTGAATTCTTTTCCTTCTTCAATTCCTTTATTGGTAAAGTGGGGTCCCAGGGAAATTCCTATCATTGCGGGGCTGAAATTGACTCTGGAAATCCATCCCACGGCCATGAAATTTTCTTTCCCATTCACAACTGAGCCGACAAGAGCCATTGGCATAGGGTAAACAAACGCATTTTTACCAATTTTAATTTTCTCCATAAATTTTCCACTCCTTCACACGGTAGTTTTGTAAAATATTATTACATTGAAAATTTGGTTTCGGCAAGTTTTCATTTTCCAGGATAACGGAAACCATTATTTTTCGAAATGGGCTGAAATATCCCATTCTCCCCAACGGCGAACAATTTTCCCATTACTGATCTCTATGATTTCGATACCGGAAATTTGTGTAATCCGATTTGTAGGGCCGTTTCCAAGAAATGGCAATCGATTCGTGCCGTGTGCTGACCAGCGAACGGCAACTTGGGACTTTTTTTCGTCTATTACCAGATCTTCAATTGTTGTATGAAGGTCGGGAAATGCAGTGACAAACTCTTTAAGCCCTTGTGCAAAACCCTCCTTGGTCGGAGGGCGCCCTCCGGAAGAACAATCTTCAAAATGATCGGAATGAAGTTGATCGAACAGCTTCCAGTCGACAGGAGGGCACCACAGCGAAATCCATTGTTTGGAAATGGTCTCAAGTTCATTACACTCTGGCATTAGTTAATCCCTCATGAAGATCAGGCGCCTTTAAAGTCGTTGTTTGTATTTCGGTTCATTCTTTATTCGAGTCGTATAATTTAATCCAAAATGACTGGTATGGTTCAAGAGTTATTTTTAATCCGCTTGCTGTAATTTCAGCATCTATGGGTTTATCGGAAATTGAATCAAGCAATGGTTTTTTATTTAATCTGCTGACAATATCCTTCGATAAATCAAGATTGGATTTAAGTGTTTTATCAGACAGATTATTCACAACCAGAATACATTGGTTATCATTTTTCCTTAAATAAGAAAATATGTTTTCTTTGTCAGATTTTACTTCTGATAGAGATCCTTTGGTTAATACAGAATTTTCTTTTCTTTTTTTTATGAGATTCTTAACCGTTCTGTACACTTTACTATTCAAATTCCCATTATCACTGTTATCATGCATAGCGCTATAAAACATATCTTTTGTCACAGGGCCCCGATTAATATCCCTACTGTCAAAATAGCTCTTTACTTCCAGATTTGTTCCTTTGGCTTTTTGCATCTCTTCACGCTGTTTCGCAGAATCTTTAGCATAATCCAAGTTATTTTGAGCTCCAATTTCGTCGCCATAATAAATTATGGGAATACCAGGTAACGAAAGAAGGACAGAAAAGGCCAACCCGATCTTTACGGGGTTATTATCCAGAAAATTGGCGATTCTCCCACTTACGCCAAAACCTTCCCTGAATTCAGCACCCTTGGAAATAAGCTTGTCATAAACCATTTTTCTGGTCTCTGAGTCGACCATTTCAAGTGTCAGCTCATCATGAACTCTCAAAAATATTGCCCAAGTATCAGGTTTTGGAATTTCCGGAGTCTCTTTAAAAGCTTTCCAGAAATGTTCTTTGTCAGCTGTTACCAACGATGCCCAGATGGCTGGCATGAAAGGGAAATTATAAGCAATCTGCACTTCGTCAGTTCTTGTTAATTTTTTACTATTATCGATACTGTATGTGTTTTCCTGCCCAAAATAAGGAAGAATGTCTTTGGGCCACTGGCAGGCTTCCGCTTGAAAAACTGACCTCGGAGCTATAGATTGAAGGAATGAGCTAAGAAGCCGAATTACCGCGTGGGTTTTTGGGCGGTTTTCACCATTAGTTCCTTTTTCCTTGATGAAGAAAGGAATCGCATCCAGTCTGAAAATATCTATTCCGTTATTTGCCCAATAAGCAATTGTATTTAGCATATAGTAAAGAACTTCAGGATTTTCCCAATTAACATCAAGTTGGAAAGGATAAAATGTGTGGTAAACATAGTAATCTTTGCCCTTGATGCTGACTTTTCTATAGTTATTTTCGCATATATCAGGAAAGATTAATCTCCTTTTCGACACTGAACCGTTATCTTCCGTATAATCAACGACAACACCCATTTTTTCATCATGGTATTTTTTGAATACAGGTGGCTTATCTGTTGCGATAAAATAATTTAGCTTTTGCAAATCGCCTTTTAGAGCATCCTGGAACCATTGGTGTTGGTCTGAAAAATGGTTCAGAATTAGATCTGCTTTAATTTTAAATCCTTTAGCTCTTGCGGCATCAGCAAATTGTTGAAATTCTTCCATTCCGCCTAAATCTTTTCTGACATTTCTTGGATCTCTTACGTCAAATCCCGCGTCTCCCATGGGGGAATCCAGAAAAGGAAGAATATATATGGTAGTAACACCTAAATCATGCAGATAATCAAGCATTCCTATTAAATTTTTAAAAGTATTCGGAGTATTTTTATCTTTTACGCCAAACTGGTCTGCATAAAACATATAAACGATTTCATCTTTGTACCAGTCGGAAGACCTGTCTGAATCACTTTGTTTAAGGGCTAAACTGCGTTGAGTTTTTGCATCTTTCACAATATTCAGAATATTCGCATAAATTATTTCCGCTTTGTCTTTGCCGTATAAATCAGTGACAGAAGCTTTTATATTTTCCTCGAGTTGGGTTGGTATCGCTTTGCTTGAAACTTCTGCTTCAATATTTTGTGCACTGGCGATTGGCTCTGAAGAAATCTTGGGGGAATTCTGGGCCAGGATAAAACTATTACTATTGCAGTATACGAATGAAGGAACAAGTACAAGCCATAGTAGTTTTTTTAATCGGTTTTGCCTTAACATATTTTCAATTCCTTTCTGACTTTTTCCAATTTGAAATTCTTCTCTCTTTGACAAAAACGAAATCTATCTCACTTTTCACAGGTACATTATTTTTTTGACGAGTAATATTAACTTTCTATAACACGATTGCAAGTGGATTGGCTAGACCCGAGACTGTCGAAAAATATCCTTTTTAATCTTTTCATGTACCAATCCGTTTTTTTTCGCCCCGCTTTTCCGTAATACTAGGGAGCCACTTTGTACCGGACAAAATATGCAAAGATTTTCCGACAGCTTCTTCCATCATGTTAAGCGCCCCGGTTGCAGCTCGCTAAATGAATTTTGTGAAAATTGCATTGTCCATCTCTATTGAATCAGCATTACTACAGCCCTTGCAGCGATAGCTTCACCACGACCAATGGAGTCAAGCTCTTCGTTTGTTCCCGCTTTCACGGAGATCTGATTTATCTCCAGTCCTAATGCTTCTGCGAGAGTGTTTTTAATCTGGATTCGAAATGGGCTGATTTTTGGTTTTTCACAGATGATCAGTGAATCAATATTCCCGATTCGGTATCCGGATTCTTCTACTTTATATTGTACCACCCTCAACAGTTTCAACGAGGAAATTCCTTTATACTGTGGGTCAGTATTAGGAAAAAGAGCTCCGATATCATCGAATGCAAGAGCTCCCAACATGGCATCCATTATGGCGTGAATCAGAACATCAGCATCAGAATGACCATCGAGACCTAAGTCGAAGGGAATATGTACTCCTCCCAACCACAGTTCTCGAGATGGTACCAATCTGTGGATATCTTCGCCGAATCCGATTCTAAATGGTTGATTCTTTAGTGAGTGTTTATCATTGATCATATTTGTCCATTGTTATAAACGATTTTTGAAGTTGCTTACGAAGACCGCATTTCGACTCCGCTCAACGATCGCTTTTCGACTCCGCTTAACGACGGCGTTTCGACTCCGATCACAAACTGTGAATAATTTACTGACTCATAAAAGTGCAACACTTTAGAAAACCAGCGGAAAACATTTGTGACATTTTTCACTTCCAGTTTTTTTAATATTTCACACCTTCTCAACGACCGCCTTTCGACTTCGCTCCACGACCGCGTTTTGACCAGCCTACACGACCGGTGAGAGAGGTGTTTGGGGTAGAGGGGGGAAGTCACTGTCTCACTTTGTGATTTGCGGAGTAGATATTTTTTATCAGTCATTTTGTTTATTTTTCCAGCATCGATTACTTGGAATTCACTTTCCATTAATTCAATAAACTCAATTGTGACTAAGTGATCGTTTATGGAATTAATTTAGCCGCTAATGAGCGAGCTTGGAAGTCGTTTTCAAGAAGTTGTGCCAAGGTTGGATCATCTATTACCGGGATTTTATCCATGCAATTCCTGATGATTCGGGGAATTTCCAGGAAAGTGATTTTTTCCTTTAAAAAGGCTTCAACTGCTACTTCGTTGGCGGCATTCATTGTGCAAGGCATTGTGCCACCGCGATTTCCGGCTTCGTAGGCGTATAGAAGGCAGGGGAAATCATTTTGCCGGGGTTCCTCGAAAGTGAGAGCTCCGATTGTTAACAGGTCTATTCGATGCCCTGTAGCTGCCCATCGATCTGGATAACTGAGCGCATACTGAATCGGAACACGCATGTCAGCAGCTCCAAGTTGCGCAAGCATGGATCCATCAACAAACTCGACCATTGAGTGAATTATGGATTGGGGATGTACTACTACTTCAATTCTCTCGAAATTAATGTTAAAAAGCCATCTTGCTTCTATTACTTCCAGTCCCTTGTTCATTAGTGTAGCGGAATCGATTGTAGTTTTTCCGCCCATTTCCCAGTTGGGGTGTTTTAGAGCATCTGCCGGGGTAATGTTTGAAAATTCGTTTAGGGGAAGTTTTCTGAATGGTCCTCCGGAGGCGGTTAGAATGAGTCTTTTGACGAGCCTTCGGTCATTTTCCCTGAGGCATTGAAATATCGCTGAATGCTCAGAATCAATGGGAATTATCTCGATTCCTTTTTTCCGGGCTGATTCCATGACTAATTTTCCGCCTACAACCAAAGTCTCCTTATTAGCCAGGCAGATATTTTTTCCGGCATCAATTGCAGCTATTATTGGCTCCAGACCTACCGAACCGACCAGCGCCGAAACCACCGTATCTGACTCCGAAAATGTTGCCGTTTCGAAAAGTCCATTTTTTCCTGAAACAACACCTGTCGAAGTGTTCTTCAGAGCCTTTCGCAGACAATCGGCTTCCGCTTCATCGTATAGACATACTAACTTAGGGTTAAACTCTCTGACTTGTTCTTCCAGCTTCTTCCAATTTTTTCTTGCAGCGAGAGTTTTAACAGAAATTCTATCAGAATGCCGCCGGATTACTTCCAGAGTGTTAAGGCCTATGGAGCCTGTGGAGCCAAGCAGAGTAACGTTTTTTTTGTCCATTAAATTAATTTAACCCTTAAGATAAGGTCCCCCAAAAAAGTATGACACATTGTAATTGTTCACTAATTTGCATTTTTTCGATGGTACGCTTCATTCTCAAATTCGTTAGATTCACGAAGGGAAAACTCTGATTTTATGCGGATTAAATTTTTTTGAAAATATTGGCTTCCGATAATGGTACTTATCCTTGATTTTTTTTGTCATTGAATTTTCCCTTCTTCAGCAACTGGAAATACATTTCTTAAATGTGAACCCCCTTAAAAGTTCGATCCACGCGAAGTTTGTTCGAGGAAGAGGTTAACCTTGGTAATGTCTAATCTGGAAGCAGCTTTTATTGCAGCTTTCCTGTCGGTGTAAAGCCCGAAAACCGATGGTCCGCTTCCTGACATTAAAACTGCGCCACTCCCCTCAGAGTTTAGCGCTTCTTTGATATCTGCAACAGCGAGATGACGCTTGAATGTCACCGATTCAAGATCGTTGAAGACATTGTGCTTGAGGAATTCAAGATCCCGTTTTCGATAAGCTGAAAGGATGTCTCTGAAATTTTCCTCACTTCTTTTGGATTGTCCAGGCTTATAGTTTTCGTAACACCATTTTGTTGAGACTTCAATATTCTTGGGAACGGCTATCAAAACAAATAAAGGTGGCCGTGGAGTTTCAAAAAAGTTCAGTAGTTCACCACGTCCCTGAGCAACTGCAAGTCCCCCTCTGATTACAAAGGGAACATCAGAGCCTACGGCCATGGAGAGTTTCATTCTGTCAGCCATAGTCATCCCCTTGTCATAAAGTCTTGCAAGTCCGTTGAACACGGCGCCAGCATCAGTACTACCTCCGGCGAGTCCTGCGGCAATGGGAATTCGCTTTTGAATTCTTATTATTATCCCCGGTGAAATTCCGAAATGCTCAAAAAATAGTTGTGCGGCTTTATAAACCAGGTTTTTTTGATCCCGGGGGACATCCGGATTGTCACATTCGATCTGGATTCCTTCTTCGCGTGTTTCCTGGAGTGTGATTGTATCCACAAGGGAAAGTGATTGCATTATACTGCTCAGCTCATGATAGCCGTCTGGACGTTTTTCCTTGACCCAGAGTACGATATTTATTTTAGCAGGGGCTTGTAAAATTAAAGTTCTTTTCATATTACATGTTTCACCATTTTAGCAGAGCTTCGGAAAAAAATCATGTCCTCTGGAACGGTTAGCTTCTGATTCCATCGAGAGCCTTTGACATAAAAGATACGATCTCCCATTCTTTTTACCATCCCTGAATCATCTGTGCCGGAAAAGTCATTTTCCTTGAAAAATTCAATCGCCTTTCGCAATGTTCCCGCCCGAAAAAATTGGGGGGTCTGAATCATGAAAACTTTTTCACGATTCAGGTAGGACACCTCTTTAGGTTTTTTATAGATAATAGTATCGCTAGCTTGTAAGATTGGAACGGCATTTCCCTTGTTGTGGGCTCGGGCAAAAAGTTTTGAAATCAGTTTAGAACTCACAAAAGGACGTGCTCCATCATGGATTGCCACCATTTCGTTCTCTGAAACGCAATTTAACGCTGATAGAACCGAATCTTCGCGTTTCAGACCTCCGATTGCAAAATTTACTCTTCCCGAAAGTTGGGTTTGCGAAAGTCTTCTTTTTCCTTCTTCCATCCAGATTTCCGGAAGTACAAGAACGATATTTGTGCAACTAGTACTCTCGCAAAATTTCAAAAGGCTCCATTCAATGACCATTTTGTTGCCCAATTGCCAGAATTGTTTTGGAAGCGGGTTTTTCATACGAGATCCACTTCCTCCGGCTACAATTATTGCTGTGAAACTGTTTTCCATCATTAAATGAAGTCAGGAAATTCTGCTTCTTATAAAGCGCGTAAAATCAAGTAAAAGAGGTTCAATCAGCTTTATTTTGGACAAAGCTTCCAATGCCTCATTTTCAATTTGAGTCGCATATTTTTTGGACTCTTCTAAACCAATGAGGGAGGGGAATGTAGCTTTCCCGGTCTTCAAATCTTTTCCGGGAGTTTTACCCAGTTGTGACAGGGTTCCTTCCTGGTCAAGGATGTCATCTACTATTTGAAACAATAATCCAATTTTTTCTCCGAAAGCGGAAAACAAATTAATTTGTTCTTCCGGGTAGCCGGCGATGATTGCGCCAACTTCTACGCATGCCTTCAAAATTGCCCCCGTCTTCAAGAGGTGAATAGCTTTCAATGTTTCAAGAGTGACCGGTTTTCCCTCATAGTGAAGATCTAATGCCTGGCCGCCAACCATTCCAATGCGTCCGGCTGCTTTGGAAAAAATGGAAATTGCCATTATGGTTTTCTTCTCAGAAATTCCAAGCTTCGCTATATCGGACATCCATTCAAATGCAAGGGCTTGCAATGCGTCTCCCGCAAGAATAGCCAAAGCTTCACCGTAAACCTTATGGCAAGTCGGTTTCCCTCTTCGGAAATCGTCGTTATCCATTGAGGGCAAGTCGTCGTGAATCAAGGAATATGTGTGGAGCGCCTCAAAAGCGCATCCGGCTTTCAAACAACCTTCATTGCGGATTCCAAGGCTCTCACAGACAGAAATAAGAAGTGCGGGACGGATTCTCTTTCCACCTGCAAAAAGAGTGTAGTTCACGGCTTCCGTTAATTTTTCAGAGGGACTCTTAAAAGTGGAAATATACGATTTCAAGGCACCATCAACAAAATTCCGTCTTTCCTCAAGAATTGCTCCAAAATAAGGGTTAAAAGGTCTTTCAGTAAGAATCATCGGCCATCCTTTTCCGGATCAAAAGGCTCTTCTCTCACACCACTGGCGTCCTGGAGTAATTGGACCATTCTTCCTTCGGTTTTGTCCAGGTCACTGCCACACTTACGACTTAGAGCCGTTCCGGCTTCGTAGAGTTTCAATCCAAGTGCTAGCGGGGTTCCTTCCATTTCCAGAGCGTTTACGACTTGCTCCAGCTTTATCATTGCTTCTTCATATGAAAGTTTGTCCAATTCTTCGCCTGTCAGAGAGGCCAGTTTCTCAATTTCCTGTGGATCAAGATTCATTTTTTTCATTTTCGCCCTTTCAATTTTTCGTGGCTTGGACTTTCGTTATGCTTGCTTCAGCTGTGCCATCCATGAGGTTTAATCGAACTGTACTTCCCTCATGAAGTTGATTCACCGAAGAGATAACAGAGTTGTTCTCATCACGCACCATAATGTACCCGCGTTCCAGAATTGTGGTAGGATTCAGTGAAACCAGGCGCGCGGAAAGTAGATCGATCCGATGTCTTTCAGTTCTCAATCGTTGAGTGAAAGCGACCTCAAGATCCCTCGTAATGTTTGCAAGTTTTAACTTCCGTTCAGAGAAAAATAGGGAAGGATTCCGTAAAAAGCGGCATGACACAGCCTTTTTCAGGCGTTCCCAGGCAAACATAATTTTGTTTCTTAAAGCCCGTTGGAGTCGTGTTTTGTTTAGCAAGATGCCTTTAAGGAGTTCTTCCTTAACGGGAACAACCATTTCGGCTGCTGCAGAAGGTGTTGGAGCTCGTTTATCCGCAACAAAATCAGCAATTGTAAAATCTGTTTCGTGTCCCACTGCGGAAACTATTGGTTTAACGCATGCTGCGATTGCCCGGACGGTAATTTCCTCGTTGAAAGCCCAAAGGTCCTCAAGGCTTCCACCGCCTCTTGCAACGATGATTACATCAACTCTCGGGTCAGAATCCAGAAATTTGATTGCAGCAGCTATTTCTTTCGCAGATCCGTCGCCTTGTACTTTGACGGGAGCAAGAAAAATAGGGATATTCGGAAATCTTCTTCTGGTAACGCGGAAAATATCTTTTATCACAGCTCCTGTTGAAGAGGTGACCACCCCGATTCCTTTTGGAAGAAAGGGAATCTGAATTTTCCTGGACTCATCAAATAATCCTTCAGCCATAAGCTTTGCTTTGAGCTTTTCAAACGCTTCATACAAAGCTCCCAGTCCTGCAAGTTTCATTTCTGAAACAACTAACTGGTACTCACCTCTCGGTTCGTAAACTGAAATACTGCCGAGAACAACAACCTGTGATCCATTCGAGAAATTAACCCGGACTTTTCGTCGATTCCCTGCCCATAAAACTGCTTTAATCACTCCTTTCGAATCTTTCAGAGTGAAGTAGGCATGCCCGGAAGCGGCTTGTACCAGGTTGGAAATTTCACCTTGCACCCACACCCCGCTCAAAAGATAATTACTTTCAAGCAGCTTTTTAATGTAAATGGAAAGTTCTCCAACAGACATTGGTTTGGAATCGGAAAATCCGAGCTTTGCTTCAGAGGGCCCTGGTTTGGTATCTGAAAGACCATTTTGAGATACTGAGCGTTCAGTTTTTGGGCTGGTTATTTCAGTGGTGGGGGAAGTCGCTTCAATGCTGCCACTGACTGAATTAACAGCTGCATCGGAAGGCTTTGCTGCGGTTCCTGTGGTGGAGGAATCCTTTTCCGGAGTTTCACAGGCGGTTTCTGCAGTTGCAGTTGTGTTGCCGGTTTGTGCAGGGTTGGTTCCTACTGATAGCAGCGTGTAGTTAACTGCCTCAGGCTTGGAATCTGGTGTTTCAGATTTAGTGCGGGAAGGTGGTGCTTTGGAAGCCGAACGACCAGACCTGGCAGGCCCTGATTTAAGCTTGGTGTCACTGGATTTAGGCTTGGTTCCTGGAGATTCCGATCCGTTTGAATTTTCGGGAGGAAGGTTTTCCAGGAAATCCAGTAAGCTGGTGGGTGAAAAAGAAGGTGTTGTAGGTGTTTTCACAATTTTTTAACTATCCCTTTTCTGCCCGGTATTAATGAGAAATCACTTTTCTATTTCCAAGGACAGGTACAACTGCTGAAATCACAAAATTTATTTTCCTTCAGATACCATGAAAAGCGAATTTTGGGGAGTTTCCGGATTATATTGTGCAAGGAATGCCGGAGAATTAGTCTCGACAAATTTTGTTGAGAAAAGTCCGTCAGCGAAATCATGGTTCTTCATCACGAATAGTTGGAAAGGGATAGTGGTTTTAATTCCATCTATCCGAAATTCTCTTAGGGCTGTTGCCATGCGATTAATTGCCTCACTTCGAGTTGGTGCCCAAACAATTAATTTTGCAATCATTGAATCATAGGAAGGACTGACAAAATAATTAGGATACGCGGCGGAATCAACTCTTACCCAGGGGCCTCCCGGGACAATAAATTGGGTGATCCTGCCTGGACTCGGAGTAAAGTTATTTGTGACATCTTCTGCGTTTATCCGGCATTCGATAGCCCATCCTCTTGGGTGCAGCTCCTCCTGGGCATAGGGAATTTTTTCGCCTGAAGCTATTCTGAGTTGAAGTTCAACCATGTCAATTCCCCAAATCATTTCTGTGACAGGATGTTCAACCTGGAGGCGCGTGTTCATTTCCATGAAATAAAAATTCCCGTTTTTATCCAGTAGGAATTCTATTGTTCCAGCGTTAACGTATTCAATGGCTTTAACAGCTTTAATTGCGGTTTCATACATTTTTTTCCGTATTTCATCGCTGATGGCAGGCGAAGGAGCCTCTTCGATAAGCTTTTGATGACGGCGTTGAATGGAACATTCCCGTTCCCCCAGAACCAGTACATTGCCAAAGGTGTCACCGAAAACCTGGATTTCAATGTGGCGCGGTTCGGCAAGATATTTTTCAAGGTAGACTCTTCCGTCTCCAAACGCTGATTTGGCTTCCCCGGTAGCGTTCAGAAAGAGATTCTTGAATTGGTCCTTATTTTCGCAAAGACGCATTCCCCGTCCACCACCGCCGGCGGAAGCCTTAATGAGAACAGGGTATCCGATAGAATTTGCTATTTCCTGCGCTTCATCGGGGTTTTCGAGGCTATTGGGGGAGCCCGGAAGAATTGGAACTCCTGAGCGATGCATCAAATCGCGGGCTACGGATTTTTGTCCCATCCTTTCAATAGCTCGATGGGAAGGGCCTACAAATGCGAATCCACATTTTTGAGTAATTTCTGAGAAAGTCGGGTTTTCAGAAAGAAACCCATAACCGGGATGAATAGCGTCGCATTTGGTGATATGCGCGACTGAAAGCAGATTGGAAATATTTAAATAGGAAAGATCTGGTCTTGCCGGCCCAATACAGTATGCCTCATCTGCCATTGAAACATGCATTCCGTCTCTGTCGGCCTCGGAAAAAACAGCAACTGTTCTTATTCCAAGTCTTCGGCAGGTCCTGATTATTCGGACAGCGATCTCCCCCCTATTTGCAATTAACAATTTATTGAACATGCTTTAAAATGCTCCATTCGGTGAAAATCAAATTTCGGAAGACTGTTCCTCAATCATTTCTTCGGGAAGAATCTCGAACAATGTCATTCCGAATTCTGCGATAGTCCCTTCATTGATTCCGACTGATGTAATCTTTCCTGATAAGGGAGCCACGACGTTGTCCTGGTGACTGATTCCCTTTATGCTTCCCAGGATTTCGCCTTGTTTAATAGGCATTCCAACCGATTTTTTCTTTTTCCCAAAGGAAAATACTCCTATGTGTTCTGAGAGAACTTTTTTGCTTTTACTTTGTTCAGGTTCAGTATTCTCCGGTTGGGCTTGGGAAGACTCTTCAGCTTGATCAGCGAGAAAAATACCAGGTGTTCGAGACATTTTTACTTTAACTGGCCCTCTTTCAATTTTGAGCTGGTTAAAATTCCCCTCAACCATGGCTTCATACAAAAGTTTAAGTTGTTCAGCCTTCATTTTTTCCCTCTTTAGTTTTTGTGGAGGGAATCTTAACACAACATGGAAAATCTTTCAATCAACCCCAAATTTTTGGCAGGAATGATACCAATTCTTAAAAGTAATCAAGCAAATTGATAGGTTCGATCAAGCCTCTGGCGTTGTAAACCGTTGAAAAAGTTAGGTTATACCAATCCCAAAAAATATTTGCATCATCCCAAGAACATGATTTGAACAAAGTGAAGTGGGATCGGTATATTTTCCAAGAAAACACGTAATTTTCGTGAAAATAAGGGCCCTTACTGGGTGGTTGGAGCATTCATTTCTGGCAAACCCAACTCCAATTTCCGCAGACCTGAAGCACAAAGTAGGTCGGATGAACGAACTAATTGAAATTGGTATTATTATTTCGTGGGACTGGTATGAGTTGTTTGGAATATCGTTATAGCAGGTGCAAATTTGCAAATAAAACGCGGCGGTGGGAAGATTCCGCTCCACCGCTGCGATTAGAAAACAGCTGTTTTGGTATTAAATAAGCCTGCACAATTTTTCCCAAACGAAAATTGGTTAATTTGGACACTGTAGCATTTCAGCCGATAATTATTTTCCAGCCATTTGCTACAATTGTGTTAATTCCTTCATTCGTTATGATGGACTCACCTACACACAATTTATTTTATAACTTTGGTCGTTTCGACTCCGCTCAACGACCGCCTCGTCAAGTTTCTTTTTCGGTAAATTTGCTACACTGTCTTAATTTGGCAAAAATTTAAGGAAATTA
Source organism: Candidatus Rifleibacteriota bacterium (assembly GCA_015233565.1). Lineage (GTDB taxonomy): Bacteria > Muiribacteriota > Ozemobacteria > Ozemobacterales > Ozemobacteraceae > JADFXM01. The sequence goes on along the minus strand of JADFXM010000027.1, from coordinate 13,786 downwards.
CAATTTTGTCTTGAATCGTTTATTAAAATTGTTCTTGATGGCTAAATATGCATCAACAGTTAAGGCTTTTTCCATTAGTTTTACGTAGTCACTTCCTTTAAGTGTTTGCAGTTTGCTGCCCGATACTAAAACTTCATCGTGGTCTTTCTGCTCTTGAGCATTGTATATTCCTGAACCATCTGATCTGTAAATGCAGTTGTTGGCAAGTTCAACCACATCTTCAACACTTTGAGCTTTAGAAACTCCTGCTAGAAGTGTGGGTTTGCGTTCACCCCCGGTATTTTTCGCTTCAGCGATAACATCTTTTATAGATTGGGATAATGTTGCAGGCTCACCAGAGCCACCAATTTCTCCCATTTTTTGGTACAATGCGTTTCTTTCCTCCATATCCTGTTTGACTTTACGGTCAAGTTCCAGGTGTTCAGGTGAATTTCTTTCAATTTCTTCTTTAATTTGGAACTCTCGCAATTTTTCATCAAAACCAGCGGGAGTGACATCGTTGTCTCCGAAGGGGGAAGCCAAAGCACTTGAGTAGCCGCCAAAGATGAAAACCCCAGCTAGAATAACACTTAATAGATATTTCATAATTATTCTTCTCCATAACTGAATTTCATGGTTACGAGGTACTATATCTAAAACTATACTGGGAAAGGCACAAATCGTCAATTCTTCGTTGCAGTCAGGATACTCTGTTCAACCCTATGGGGAGTGAAATCGGAATTGTGATCAATACTATCATCATAATTGGATTCTTTTCTCCTTTTTCCATGGAATTTTTTTCTTGGCTATCTTACGTTTGAAACTATTCGTTCGTTACAAATTTTTTTTTATTTTTACACTGCACAAAAAGAGCCAGTAGCCAATTCTCTGCTGGTGTAAACAAATTTCCTTTGGCGTCATGCGAAAATAAAGTTAAGGTGCCCTCGAGCCGAACCTCGTTGGCTATGATGTTGCGGCGGGTACTTCCTTAATGGTTCCCAATGTCAGCACTATTGGGTATCTCTGATCAATTCTGCGACTTCTATGATCTGTATTTACGATAGACATCCTGAAAAATCTGTTTTGCTTTCTTAAATAGATCTTGTGCGCCATAATAATCCATCGCGGACAAGTCAAACAAGGCGTCATTAATTCTTCGATGTACCTGTTGCATTGCGTTTTGGTCATCCCCTTTGAAAAGCGGAAGATAGCATTTCAGAGCTCCTCGAAGATCTTCAAGACCATCAAGGCATTCCTGGATGTCTACCATTGAAACATTGAACTTAAAAAGTTTATCGAGTTGGGTAAACCTGCTTTGAAGCTGGAAAAGTTCAAAATCCGGTGTGTGAATCGGAACTTGCTTGACTTGACCAAAACTGAAAGCAATAGTGAGGAAAAATAGAATTGTTAAAAATAGTACAAAGCCGTGTTGTTTTTTCAATTTTTATCTCCAAATTTTAAGTTGCCAGAATATTAGGATTATGAAATCTTTCAAAAGGTCTGGTAAAGGCATCGCTCTGAATAGGGAAAATTAAAAAAAATTATACAATTTCTTGAAAATGACGTTTATAGGCACGTTAATCTCCTATATGGAATAATATTTAAGAGCTCGCCTGTAAGAAAAACTACTCCGAATGCAGCAGTAATCGTCTCTTTCTGGAATATTGGGAAGAAAGACCAGTCACTCCTGTTGGTAATTGATTCTCTCAAAGTTTACATGTAAAATCAAGTTAACAAGACTTTTATAATTCTGACGACTGACATCACCTGGTCGGCAAAACAAATTATATAACCTTCCCAAGGAACTTTTTTGAACAAAACAGAGAAAAATAATCGTGGTTTATGGATTCTTCTGGCAGGGATATTTACAGGAATCACCTTGTATTGGTTGATATTCACGAGACCTTTGCCATGTTTTGATTTTACAAATCAATCAACTGTCGCGGGTTGGTATGCCAGGCACGACATTTCTCGACTCTGTGGCACAGCCGAAGGGATGTTGCTTGAAATCAGCGGTGACGACCCATATGCAGTCGGTCCCTTCTTCAGTTATCCTCCGGGAAAGCCTCTTTTCATCAAGATTCGTTTGAAATCTGATCAACCGGGGATGCTTCAAATATTTTACTATTCCTTGAAACCTACGGAGGAATGTTCCATTCGTTTATGTGCAAAAGGCGGGGGAGAATGGGAAGAACTGGAAGGAATACTCCCGCCGCTGGGCCTATTTAAGCGCTTACGAATCGACCCGCCGGGAGTCACCGGGAAAGCGGTAATCAATAGAATTTCTTTTTCTTATGCTGATGTAGTCTCCGAAATCAGTGAACCCGCCTGGCCAAAACCGGAAGCGTTTACTCAGCCGGAAAATCAATGCCAGATTATCGAATCTGAGAAACTGAGGTTGGTTCATTCCAAAGATAATTTGGGTGCTTTTTCGCTATCAGTTGCAGGGAAAACCGTAGCTTTCGGGCATGGTAAACAGCTTTTTGGGTACATGCAAAGCAATGAAGTCAGGTGGATTGAAACTTGGAAAAACGCTTCAATGTCAACTGAAGTCCGCGAGGGAATATTAAGAGTTTCCGATTCAATTTCCGATCCAGACGGAGGAAAGTGGAAAATAGAACAGAATTTTTCCCCAAGGATTGGAGAGAGCGCCATTGACGTAGAAACCAAGGTTACCACATCGGTCGATCGGAAAGTCATTTATCTTCCTTTGTTGACTATCATACCAGGACTAGGGTCATTCGGTGAAAAAAAAGGACAAGCAATTTTTCCCGGTTTGGAATATCTGGAAGATGAACCAAGCAGCTCCGATGCTGATATTATAGGTCCGGCCGCTAACCGTCGGGTACCCGATAATCTCAAGATCACGTTTCCTTTAATGGCCCTTCAAGCAGAGGGACGCTATATCGGCCTTTCCTGGGAAGTTTCTTCTAAAGATCAATTCTCGGCCTTATTCGATTCACCGGATCGAGTGTTCCACTCAGGTGGCCATATTATGTGTTTGTTTTTTCCGGGTTCTGATGGTCAAAATCGACAGGAGGGAAACCTCTTTCCTCGCTGGGTCTCCTCGATTAGAGCAAGTGAGCCATTGGTGCTCAAAGCAAGCATAATTGGAGGGATGGGAGAAACTGTAATTCCAGCTGTTCAACACTATGTTTCCCAAAATGGCTTGCCCGACGTACCCGATACAATGCCAATCGCATCTTATGTTCACTTGGCAGCAGAAGGATGGTTGGATTCCAAACTTCGGGAAAACTGTCTTTTCCGCCATGCACTTTGGAAGGGGTTTAATCCACAACCAGCTGCCGATGCAGCTATTTTGCTGAATTGGCTCGCCAACCAGAAAGAATCTGAAGATTTGACAGACTCATTAAGAAAAATGAGTTCGGCTGCGCTGGAAAAAGTAAACCCTGCGGAATACAACGTTAGTTGCATATCACATGTTCATTATCCACTTGGCAGCCTTGTTTTCGGGTATGTCGATGAAAACTCCCAATTCGCCGAAACTGGAGCAAGAAACCTTAAAAGTTCGTTTGAAACCGATGGGTCGTATCTCTACAGAAAAAGCCCGGGTGGTCCTGATTTCGGAAAAACCCATTGGGCCAGCGAAACCAATGGTTTGACGGCCACTATGGTATGGACCATGCTTGAGCAATCCTGCGTAGCCGGAAATGCCGAATTGATTCAAGAATCTCTGCGTTTGGTGCGGGCCCTTCAAAAATTCGACAACACTGTACCACGGGGAGCCCAAACGTGGGAAATCCCTTTGCATACTCCTGACATTCTGGCTTCAGCCTATTTGATAAAAGTGTTTTTACGAGCTTATGAATTAACCGGAGAACGGGAGTTCCTGGAACGAGCTATTTATTGGGCCTGGACAGGTATTCCATTTGTTTATCTTCGTCAACCGATACCTAATTCCATTGGTGTATATTCAACGATTCCTGTTCTGGGTGCCTCCAATTGGAAGGCTCCGGTCTGGATCGGACAACCTGTCCAATGGTGCGGTCTGGTTTACGCCGATGCTCTTTATCGGCTTGCCCGCTATTCATCAATACCAGTTTGGAAAAAGGTCGCCAACGGCATTACTGCTTGCGGAATCCAGATGAGTTGGCCCAAAATGGATCAAACGCGACAAGGATTGTTGCCTGATAGTTTCCAATTGAGGGAACAATGCCGGTCCGGGCCGGCAATAAATCCCGGGACGGTTCAAACGAACGCCATAAACTTCTATCACCGTTCGACTTTATATGATTTCCACGCTTCACTTCCGAATGGTTGGCTTGTACATGCACCTGGGGAAATTGTAAACATTGAGGAAAAAGCAGGCAGACTTTCATTTGAAAGCAAAAGCTGGCTGAATCAACCTTATGAACTTTTGATCAGCGGGTTTAAAGGAAAACCTTGTGTCTATATCAATGATAAGGAGTTGTCGATTTCAGGACCACATCAGTATCTCGATAAGGCTGGACGTTTGGTTCTTCAAGTGATTGCCAACACAAAAGTAGAGATTATCGCACGAAATCCTTTATGAAGTAAACTCTATTTCGGAAAACCATTTCCTTGGAGGGCTTTAAGTCTGGCAATTTCGAAAACGTCTTCCATCAGGGATTTGTGGACCGAAAGAAACAATTGGAAAGTTTTCTGGCTTCAATTATAATTGAATGAATTAACTTTAGTGTCAGCGGAGAAAATTATGAAGCGGATTCCTTACGGAATTAGTAACTTTAAAAGTCTGATTGAGAGTGGAAAGATTTATGTTGATAAGACTGAGTACATACGAATGCTTGAAAATCTTAATGAAGATTTTATCGTTTTTTTGCGGCCGCGTAGGTTTGGGAAAAGCTTGTTTATTTCTCTATTGGAGCATTATTACGACATTAAGCATAAAGATTCTTTCCAGACCCTTTTCGGAAATTTCAATATTGGCCGCAACCCAACTCCCCTTGTGAACAACTATTATGTTTTAACCCTGAGTTTTTCGGGTATTAATACTGATACCCCTGAAAATACTCGCAGGGGCTTTTCACATAACATTTTCACAGGTATCAGAAATTTCTGTATAAAATACTCATTTGACATAAACATCCAGGGTGATAGAGAAGCTTCAGAGATGATTGATGCCTTTTTTTCAGAGGCTTCAAAACTCATCGACAAAAAGGTCTACTTGCTAATCGACGAATATGACCATTTTGCCAATGAGTTACTCGGTTTTAATCCCGAATTCTTTAAGGATTCGGTCAGCAAAAACGGATTCGTCCGTAAATTTTATGAAATGCTGAAAGAGGCTACCAGAACTGGAATCCTCGATCGAATTTTTATAACCGGAGTTAGCCCGATTACGCTTGATAGCATGACCAGCGGTTTTAATATTACTCGAAATTTCACTAGAGCGAAGCTGTTCAATGAAATGATGGGCTTTACGGAAGATGAGGTAATTTCTTTGTTCCGTGAGACCATCACAGAGGGAATTGAGGAAAAATTACCAAAACTTCGTCAGTATTACAACGGATATCTTTTTCATCCAAAAGGCGCAGAAAAGCTTTATAACAGTGATATGATTCTTTACTTCATGAGTTCACTTCAGCAATTTGGTGAAGAACCGGATGATCTGGTTGATCGTAACGTTGTGAGCGACTATGGAAAGATAAGCAGATTATTTGATATAGGTGGGTTCAATGCTGAGCGAGTGACAGTACTTGATGAGATTATTGAAGGAAAAGAACAGGCTGTGGAGATTGCTGATCAATTCAGTCTTGAGCTTGAAATGTCCCTGAATGAATTCAAATCTCTTTTGTTTTACATGGGTTTCTTAACAATAAAGAGATATGACGAGAGCAACGATGTTGTTTTCTTAGGTGTGCCAAACTACGTTATAAAAGAACTATTTTTCAAATATTTTAGAAGAAAAATTGAGGATGAAAGTTCGTATCGAGTATCGGCCGATGGAATACGGGATTCAATTCGAGAAATTTCTGTTGAAGGGAGCATCGGAAAACTGGTAAAACTCACCGAAGAGACCTTGCACAGACTTTCAGATCGTGATTTTATTAAATTCAACGAAAAAGTTGTACAGGCAATCATGCTGACTTTTCTTTTTGAAACTCGAATTTACTATGCCAAGAGCGAGTACCCGGTTGAAGACGGGTATATAGACATTGTACTTTTGAAGGGTTCCGCTGGAAAGCCAAAGTTTTTTGCCATGATTGAGTTAAAATACATCTCAAAGGCCGATTACACAGACACCCTTCGTGGTAAGAAACTTGAAGAAGCGAAAAGCCAGATTCTTAAGTATCTCAGATCAAAAGAACTGACAACCAATACGAACATGCGCAAATGGGCGGTAGTCTTCTGCGTTGACAAGTGCGTCGCTCTTGAGGAAGTATTATAGCCCGAAACTGAGGCCGGTGGAGATCTTTGGGTATTTGGGCTTCAATTTCACTGATATCATCTTGATGTGCTGGAAGCCAGGCCTTCATCGAGTCAAGATGACAAGATGCGCTGCAATAATCTTTTAATTGAATGTAAGTACGGGCAAAATTAAGATGAGTATAAAAATTCTCCTGATATTCGCTGACCTTCCAGTAATACTCCATTGCTTTACTTGGTTTATGAAATTTCAGATAACAATGCCCTATTCCATTCCAAATGAAAATTTGATCAAGAATATTAAAATCACATACTGGTACATAATTAGTTTGAACGTATTTAAGCAACGCGAAATATTCCTGCAATGCAGATTTATAATTACCCATGTCAAATTCAATCTTGGCGTAACTTTCTCGCTGCTGGACATCCCAGGGATATAGAGCTGCATAGCGCCTCAGAAACGGCAAATCCTTTTTAGGGTCATGCACCCCTAAGGCTAGAATTCGTTTCAATAATTTCTCAGCCTCGGGCGAAGGCTTGTGCTCAAAATGCTCGCTGTTTGCGGGTTCATTTAGCGCATCTAGCAAAGGATCGCTACAGTAGCTTGGAAGATTTATTGATAGAGCCAATAACAATAAACCAAATAATTTTGAAACGAATTGCATCAATGCCACTTTGTTTCAACGGGAATGTCAAATTCCCTGGCATATTCCCTTTTATTAATTCGGTTGCCTCTAATTTTCTATGCACCCACAATTTCACCAAAAATACAACTGTCCTAATGTGCCCCCAGGTCAAAGCAGCTGCTAAATCACGTTTTTTGATATTCCTTATTTTGCTTTTAAGATTCAAAAATATCACAAGCCTTATTTGCGAGGCAATAAATGGATTGAAGTGATTGGGGGTCACCTAGCACTGTTAAATTAACGATAGAAGAAGCTCCAGTTGCCGATTTATTATCGGTCGCGACCGATTTTATCGCATGAGCTCCCGGAAGAATACTTTTGGTTTGTGGCTATTCATTACCGGTTCGTAATGTTTCTAAAAGTCAGCCCGAAGGGCGCTAATTTAAGCTTCTTGGACACTGTAGCATTTTTTTCCAGCCTGCCCTGTATCCTCTCTAAATTAAGATGGACGCAACTACACATAATATATTTTTTTCTTTGGTGGTTTCAACTCAGCTCCAAGACCGGCTTGCCAAGTTCTTCTTTCAGCAAATTTGCTACAGTGACGCTTCTTGCAAAATTAGCAGATCCTTTTTTTGGGGAAAGATTTCACATTTCCGGCCACCATTGATTTCCTTGCGGGAAGATTCGCAACTCTTATAAAATATTGCAAGAAGCTCATTTGGATGGATTTATTTCGTGGTATAATTTTTTTGTAACTTACTTTGGATATAGAGGTTTTTTCATGATCAAAATTCCGTATGGTATTGGTTCCTATGAAAAATTAAGAAACGATGATTTTTTCTACGTTGATCGCACCAAGTTTATTTAGGTTCTGGAAGGATTGTCTACCTCATTTCACATCCTGGCACGTCCAAGACGATTTGGAAAGAGTCTCTTTCTTGATATGATGGCGCGTTACTACGATGTTTCTGAAGCCCCTAATTTTGACCTCTATTTTCACGATTTGTACATACATTCACACCCTACTCCATTGAAAAATTCATATTTTGTCCTGAAACTTTCATTTGCCGGATTGGAAACTGGCCAGGGAATCGAGCGCATTCAGAAGGATTTTTTTACGAAACTTCGATTTAAGATTTCCGGTTTTTTTCGAAACTATCAATCCTTGATTCCAAATGGGACTGAATTGTCCGATATGGTTTTGAAAGCTCCGGATGTCAAAACCGCTATGGAGTTACTTGAAAATTCAGTTGGCTTTCTTGATCGAAAAATATTTCTGTTAATAGATGAATATGACAATTTTGCCAATGAGTTGCTATCAGCAAAAAAAAGTTCGGAATATCTCGATTTAACCAAAGGAACAGGATTTTATAAGACCTTCTTTAAACAACTTAAGGAACTTGCTGAATCGGAAACTCGTGTTTTCGACCGAATTTATGTAACCGGTGTATCCCCGCTGGTACTGGATGATCTGACCAGCGGCGCAAACACTTTCACCAGCCTGTCTTTTCACCCGATGTTTGCGGGGATGCTTGGTTTTACTGAAGATGAAACAAAGGATTTGCTGCAAAGAGTCATAGCCGAAAAAAGTCTTCCCTTCAAAATTGACGAAGTAATGGAAGATGCACGAAAGTATTACAATGGATACAAGTTTGATCCTGAAGGTTCAATTAAGCTCTATAATCCAGACATGGTTCTCTATTTTGCCAAAGAAATTTTTCTTCTGGGGAAATATCCGAGGGAAATTCTTGACATGAATGTCCGAAGCGACTTCGGGAAAATAGACTTTCTACTTGGCGCGGAGCGCGTTGAAGCTCTTTTTCCCAAATTGTTGCAAACAGCTTTTGACGGCAAGGTTACCGCTGAAGTGTCAGAACGCCTTAGAATAGAAGAGCTTTATCTCGAAAAACATTTTTTCTCTCTTCTAACTTATTTTGGGCTTCTGACCTTCGATTCAATTGCAAGAGGCGATATTGTTTTGCGAATTCCAAACCTGGTTATTGAGAAACTACACTGGGAGCACCTCATATCAAAATTGGAAAAACTGTCAGCCACCAATCTCGACACATCCGAGCTCAGTAAAACAATACAGGAATTAGCCTATTCCGGAAAAATCGAACCGTTTATTCAGTATTTCTTTGACCGAATAATTGGTATTTTCTCAAATCGCGATTTTATTAAAATGAACGAAAAAGCAGTTAAAGGCCTAATGGTTGGACTTTTGCATCTTAGCAAACTATATCTGATTTTTTCAGAGCCGGAAATGAGCTGCGGATATGCCGATCTGATTCTGAAACGCGACGCCCGCTTCCCGGATATATTGTACAATTGGATCATCGAATTGAAATACCTGAAAGCCAATTCCTCAGAACCAGAGATAGAACAACAAATAACAGAAGGACAAAATGAACTCAAGCATTACACCGAAGATCCACGTTGGCGAAAAATGCTTCAGCCAGCCGGGGTAACACTCAAAACAGCCGTCATTGCCTTCATCGATGGTAAGGAGTTTCGTATTGTCGAAAACGTTTTATCTTAAACCCACCCTTTAATTCATTCTTCGAGCGGTTAGTATTAAGTGAGAAAAACATAGGACTGTAAAAGATTGGAATTCTGAAATTTGAAGGATTAATGATATGGGGCAATATTTGTCTATCGGAATAGTTACAGAATTGATCGTTTCAAAAGCTGAGATGCAAAAGGGTAAGATTTCCAAAGAAGAATTATTGGATCAAATGGAAAAGTTTCTGTATTTTCCAAATAATCTTTATACTGCAAATGAGAATGACGACATGGTTGTTTTGAAGTTGAAAAGCGATGTTTTTTCGGCTGAATTGATCCCTTTTCTCGAAAAATTCTATAAAATAATGTATAGAAGTAAGAAAGAAAATACCGTTGTTATTGGAATCCTGGAAAAATTGAAAAACAGCCCACCATCTGACTGGATGGAAATAGCAAAAGAAAAGTCTTTTTATTATTTTCAGGAAGACCTTTATGGAAGAAGCGAAAATCTTACGTTTGAGAAAGAATTTCAGCCGCGATTAAACGTCCAATGTGATTGCATAATGCTTTCAATGGAAGGGAAAACATTTATGGAAGTATATGGCAGACAATTCCATTTTTTTAAATATTGTATGAGAGAAGCTTTTCAAGAGTTTGCGCTAAGCGGAGCTTTAAGGGTTTATCTTTCAGGTTGAAAATAGTTTCTCCCAGCGATGTTTAGTTTCCAAAAAATACAAAAAACAATTACGAAGTATAATTTCATCTGGCAACAAGGATGAAAGGACCAGTAACCCCTGTAATATTTGAATATTGCTTTCTTCAAAAATTTGTTGCCAGGGCAATTCCGGAAGTGCAAACCCTTTCTTCTTACTGAAATAAACGATTTTTTCGTGGAAAAAGGTTTTTTCGGTTTTTTTGAAAACATTAGGACTCTCTTCACATATTCTGATCACAGCATCTCTGGTCTCTTCAACTAATTCAAGGTAATTTTTGACATTTTCTTTTTGATGTTCAGCTTGGTTCAATATGTATTGCACGCCTGAGGCAGAAGTCACTTTTTCTGAATCTTCATCACAATCTTCTGCTTCAGGGAGGGAGTCATACTCAGGAAAAGCGCTTTTTATCTCCTCAAAAATTATTTTGAAATTCTTTTCTGAATCGCTGATGATCTTCTTGAAAAGATGCTTGTTTTCAGGTTGGTAAGAACTGGAAATGGAGAGCAACTCCTCTGAAGAAATCTTCACTTCAACTCCTTCCATAGTTCCCAAAATTTCGCCTAAAATGCTGGAGAATTTTTCGAAAATGTTTAACAGGAATGCCTTTCCTGAAGAAAACATTCTGATTTTTTTTCTTTCCCTCGGGTCGATTGTTACAAAAATATCACCCATTGCTTCAATAAAGTTAGTAAGTGAAAAACCAGATTTTTTGCTTCCAATTTCGGCGATTGTCTCAATCAGTTTTCGTAAATCTCCATTTGCAGGCAATTTTTTTTGCCCCAATTTGGTTTAAGGAGTCATAACGGCTAAGACTATCGTGGAGATGCTTCAATACCAATTCCTGGTTTACATTTTCGAATAAAGATTTAAACATGTTTTCACAACCGCAATACAACGACTCGAACATTCTTATGACAGCGTCGTTGCTTTTATGGATTTTGCACAGGCGTTCAAAAAGAGCTTTTGAATCGCACACCACAGGGAGTTTTAATGGGACACTCACAAATTTCTGCGCCCAATCAATAGCTTTCTCACATTGACGGCGATTAATATCTCCTTGTACAATTATATTTTTTTGGAAATAGATTTTCAAACAAAATTCCCACACTCAATATTGCCAAATGATAAGGAAATCCTTGGGTTTTGTTCCCAAAACCATCATTTCCGGAAATTTCAAAAATATTATCACTCGGGGAATAATGCGCCAAAATATCCTCTGTTGGCGCACTTTCAGAACTCTACGGAAATAACACCTTTAGATTCCTGTACAATACAAATGTTTCTTCAAATTTCCGACTATTTAGGTCGCCTTCTATTTTCCAGTGTTCTTCGGGAGAATTTGTCTCACAGGTTAATTCAGAGGCCCAGAACAAATAAGATCTGCTGAATTTTTTTATGACCTGCCAACCTGACTAACGGAAACGGAAAGTTTCTCAATAAATTTAAGCTATTAAAGTAACCCTCTTGCCATTTTTCCGCAGAAATTCCATTTGGATTCACGAACATTGAAATAAACAATCCCATTTTATGCTCCTTAAACTGACAAATTCTCAAAAGACTCTTTTAAATCAAAGTGTTACATAAATTTCAATGATATGCATTTTTGCTAAGATGAGGGAAACAGTGAAAATCGAATGTGATTTGATGAGGGTTTCCCGGTTCATTTATCTTCACTTAATCATTACACGTCGCTTTAAAAATATTGATTTACAAGGATTCTTAAGATGTGTTATTCAGTTGCAATATAAAAATAAGGAATAGTGGTGTTTGTAATTTCGATTTTTCACGAATATTTTCCGATTGGCAGATAAATTTACCATATGGATAATATGAATGCAAGTTTTATTTCTACGCATTTTAATAATTTGATTAAATGACTAAACTTACTGATTCAAAAAAGCCATCTCAATTTGCGCTAGGATTAGGTTCCCGGCTTTCCAAGCTTGCTGAAAAAGTTGGTGGGAAAGCTAGCTTAGCCAAAAAGGCAAAGACTTCCCTAACCAATATTTATCGTTACATTAGTGGAAAACGATTGATACCGGCGGAACTGCTTGCAAACATCGCAAGGGTTTGTAACGTTTCAATGGATTGGCTAGCCTACGGCGAGGATGATTGTCAAAGCACGATCAACCAAATGGATAATTTTCTTGTCCAGGAGGAAAAAAAGGAATATTCGACCAAAAAGCATCTCTTCCATTTGAGCAGGATAAAGAGTTGTTTTCTGTCTTTTTCAGAGGTAATCGCTAAATTAGGCCTTTCAAGGTCAGAACTCATGAGTCAATTCAAGGGAAAAGTCGGTGATTTTTTCTTTGTACAAGTTAGCGATGAAGGCATGGATCCAACACTGAAATGTGGGGATATTGTTTTAATAGACAGTCGTACTAATGAAATCATTTTTGATGGGTTGTATTTCATTGCTATTGGAGAAGTTCCACTTTTGAAAAGAATTCAAAGACTGCCTTCGAATGTCATTGAAGTAATCAGTGACAATAAAAACTACCGAGCCTATACATTAAATCTTGGGCAGGAGCCTGAAAAAATCTCTATTATTGGACAAGTTGTTTGGCAATGGCGAGGCCAACGCTGCTTCTGACGATTGACTCCAAACTATTAAAATCTTTTGAACTTCTCAATATTGCTTCTAAATTCCAGATTTGCTAACATGGTTCCAAGATAATATTTTTAATGATTACCTGAATCAATGCATTGAACCAGAAATGTACAGTTTGTGAAGAGAAATATGCTTACTGAAACTGTTGAACAGATCTACTTGAACCATGTAAAACCTTTGAAAACGGTGGACCGTTTGAGATTGGTTGAAAAAATAGTTCATGACATTTTTTACACAACTGATAAATCCAGCGTTTCGAAGGCCAATATAATGGATTTACATTGCTTGGGAAAAGAGATCTGGAAAGATTTGACACTACCCAATTTATCGATAAACTGCGATATGAATGGGACAAGACAGAGTGGAAAAGCTTTGTGATACACTCAATTTTCCTCACGTGATGAAATCTCGTTTTTGGACTCGTAATTCGAGAAATTGTACAATGAGTGAGCGTCTACGATGTTAAAAAAGTGTTTACAGCAATTCCTTTGCAATGCTACAGAATTCAATTTTCTGAAACTTCTTTCCTTGGAAAAATGGTTTTTGAAAGCAGGTGGCGATTTCGATGGAAAATAAGGATAGACCGGTTCGGAAATGTAGTTAAATCTTGAATTTAGATTAATCCGTATTACTAGCTATTTGCAAAAACATCCTTTAAGTGCTATAAATTCAGTATTATCAAGAATTTTTTTGAAAAAATATTTCTTCGAAAGCAGGTGAGAATTTTTTGATGGAAAATAACGAAATTCAATCTTCAGATTCCACCAATGAAACCTTCCAGGGAAAATACGATTCGCCTTGGAAGTACATTATAGGTCTCTATTTTAAAGATTTCATGAGCTATTTTTTTCCAGAAGTCTTCAAAGACATCGATTGGGCTGTCCCCTACGAGTTTCTGGATAAGGAATTTGAAACTTTTATCGATGAAAGTGAAATGGACAAATGTCTTGCTGACAAGTTAGTAAAAGTAAGGCGTTTAT
>JADFXM010000026.1 GCA_015233565.1 Candidatus Rifleibacteriota bacterium | reverse complement strand
TCTGTTGCAGCCAGCGATGCCCAGGCCCAAAGTTTTATTGATCATATGATGGCAGGTGACGGACCCGCTCCAGCAGCGCCAACTGATACAGCTGTTTCCAGCGGGTCGGGCAATTCCACTTCCGGCGTGGAACAGGTGGAGTAAGAGATGTAAACCCAGGAGCGGTGGATTTTAACCCAGACAAATTTACGTGTTATGACGACACAGATAATGACTGTTTAACTGTTTTCGAAGTCCAAGCTGTTTTGGAAGCTTTTAAAACCAAACTTAACGCAGGGCGACCCCTGAATCTGCTCTCGATTGATTCTTGCATGCCAGGTTCTATTGAAGCAGTCTATCAGTTTTCTCAGTGTGCCGAAGTTATGGAATCAAGCCCTCAAACTACCCTGATCGGCGGAGTGCCTTATAAGGACATTCTTACACAAGTTGCAGCTAATACAACAATTAATGCAGAGCAATTCGGCGAGATTATAGCAAAGGGCTATGTTGCCCACGCCAATTCAATGGCAAACCGAGGTGAAGTCGCTGGAGTTTTTCGCCCCGCAATGTCCCAAAAATTCGTTGCAACCTTGGATATTCTAAGTGTTGAATTGTTAAAAGCCTGGCAAACTGGCAATAAAACGGGTTTCAAAAATCTTATTACTTACGGGGAAGATAAACGCTATTGGGATCTGGGAATTTTCCTGAATTCCATCGTAAATGGAAATACTGATTTGAGTGCACTTTCCAACGCAAGCGCAATTAAACAGGCTGCTCAGGATGCTTTAGATGAGCTGAAAAAAGCCCATGTTACGACCTGGTATAGCGGAACCTACGCCGACAGAAAAGTTTCGGGTTTGTCGATCGCCTGGCCGATTAAAGACGAGTACGTTCAATGGCAAAAGTTCTATAAAGCTCTGGCTTTTGCCAAGGGCACACATTGGGATGAATTTATGGAAGCCTTTTTCGGTTTGAAATAATTCCTTTAATTTACGGAAACACTGGCGAATTTCGAAAACCGCCAGTGTTTTTGATTTAATCAAGACTGTGTGAAAGTATCTGATCAATTGTCTTCAAAACCTGTTTTAAAACAGAGATTTAAGAGAAAAAGCCGTAAACTTTTTCCTTTCACGCTAAAATTGCCTCCTCTGGCTTTTTTTTAAATTTTTTCAGCGAATTTGCTACAGTGCCATTTAATCTCAATTCTAAACTGTAGAGCTTCCAGCAACAAAGAGTAAATTCCTATTGACATTAGCAATTAACCATACAATTCAAAAAAAAAATTCGCGAAAAATTATTTTTTCCAAATTTTCTGTACTTGCGTTGGTGCAGGTTTATAAGTCAAGTATTTTTACTTTTTTTCGCCAAGAGCTTCTTGCAATATTGTATAATTTTTTGCACAATGGCCAGAAAGCAATTCAATGGTGGTCAGCACTGTGAAACTTTTCTCAAATGAGAGTCGGCTAATTTTGCAAGGATCTCTGTAGAATAATAAGGAAGACTTATAAATAATATGGGTGAATTTCTTCTGGTATTATGCGGAGTTTTGAGAAGTACTGATTTATTTTTCCGCCTTTCCGTTATGAAAATTGTTCCGGTTTTGACAATGATTACCTGGGAACACTTTATTAACGCTTGTATCGTTATTCCAATTCTTTGGAAATTGAGAGATGATTTCAAAAAAATATCTCTTAGGGATGGAGTTTTTTTCCTCTTAGTAGGCTGTGGTTCCTCAGTGGGTGGCCTCTTATGTTTTTCCAAGGCTTATTCTTTCATGAATCCCGCATTGGTTGTTCTCTTACAAAAATTACAGCCGCTAATCACCATTTTATTCAGTGCTTTACTTTTGGGTGAAACTTTGAATTGGAGCTTTTATCCGTGGGCAGCTATTGCTGTAGCTTCATCTTATTTTGTAAGCTTCTCTTTTACCAACCCATTTTCTGGGGAATGGCACCAAATTGCTTGGGGAACACTATTTTCTCTCCTTGCCGCTTTTTTTTGGGGAGGAGGAACTGCCTGGGGAAAAATACTTTTGAAGTCGTTCAATCCCCTTTTTGTGTTTGCGAATCGCCTGGTTATCGGAGCAATTTTTGCCGGAGCTTTGATGGTTTTGACCAAAGAAAATATTATGTTCGAACGAGTCTTTGCTTCAGAAGATCCATTGTTTCTTAAGTTGTTTTATATGGCTTTGGTTCCAGGTTTGTTTGCCACGACCTTCTTTTACCAAGGATTACAAAAGGTTCGGGCATCAATTTCGGCAATACTTGAACTTTCCTTCCCGCTTTCCTCAATAATTATCATGTGGGCTTTTTTCAATAAATCGCTGGATTCGATTCAAATTTGCTCCGGCATCATTTTGTGCATCAGCATGTTCATGGTAGTGCAAAGTAAGAAAAGCTCAAGCTGAAATTTTTGCCGACTCTTTCCTGTGCTGAAAATATTCAAAAACTGCAGGAAGAATCGAAATTATGATGATTCCAAGGATTACCAGGCCAAAATTTTGTTTTACGATTGGAAGATTTCCGAAAAAATAACCGGAATAAGCTATCAATATTACCCAAAGTGCTCCTCCAATAACGTTATAAAGAAGAAATTTCGAATAGGTCATTTTTCCTATTCCCGCTACGAAGGGAGCGAATGTCCGAATAATCGGCATGAATCTGGCAATAATAATTGTTTTTCCCCCATACTTTTCGTAGAAATTATGGGTTCTTTGAAGGTGTTCAGGATTGAAAAATAAGGACTTTTCCTTATTGAAAATTTTGGGACCTATCATTTTTCCGATCCAGTAGTTGACGGTATCTCCAAGAATTGCAGCTGTGGAAAGCAATAAAATGGACAGGTGGATTTTCAGTGAACCTCCGGCCGCGATTGCCCCAATGGCGAATAGTAGGGAATCACCCGGTAAAAACGGTGTTACCACCAACCCGGTTTCACAAAATACTACCAGAAAAATAAGTCCATATACCCACGGACCATAATTTACAATTATTTCGTTTAAACGAAGGTCTAGGTGTAGGCAGAAATCAGCAAATTGAACAAGAAATGCAAAAAAATGGGAAATAAATTCCATATGATTCCGTTTCACTCAAAATTTGTTTTTCTAAATTGGCTATCTCTAGCTGGCCAAAATAGAAAGGGATTATATCATGAATTTATTGCTCTGTGGAGTTTCGCACTTTTTTGATTTTGGCAAGGGAAACGTTTGTATTCATGAGGAGTTTCTTAAGTTCTCATGACTTTTTCAGGATTTCTAAAAAATGCGTCCAGTGAAGAGTTGCATAAGATATCAAAAAGTCTGTTGATTTTTGAACATTTTTAATTATTGGGTTGACTTTAAAGCTGGGAACAAATAAGCTTTCGATATGACGGCAATTAAAAAATTTGCAAAAGACGTTTTCCAATTACCCCGGGAAAGTCAGAAAAAATACCATCTGACGGCTATTTCCGATGCTCTTACAGATGTAATCATTGAAGTTCAAGATGAAGAACTGTCTGAGCTTGATTTGATTAAAGGCAACAGTATTGAGATTAATGCTGCTAATCACAAAAAACTTCAGAAGTTGGCTGAAAAACACCTTCCAACGATTTCTCCCGGGGGGTCGCCAACCAACGTAATTTACGGTGCCAGCAACCTGGGACTTTCATGTGCATTCATTGGTTGCGTGGGAAATGACGATTATGGCTATGCCTATATCAACAATCTCAGAGAAAACGATATCGATCCCTATGTTTCGATCAAACGTGGAAGATCTGGAATTTGCTACACGCTTATAAGCCCTGATGCTCAAAGAACGTTTGGTTTGGATTTCGGTGTCACAAAGAAACTCTATAGTTACGAAATTCTTCATAGCCTCATTTCCGATTCGGAATTTTTACATTTTTCAGCGTATGAGTTGCGCGGAGAGCACCCAATCAACAAGGCAACCCGCTATGCTTATGAAACTGCCCGAAAAATGGGAACCAACATTTCTTTCGATCTTGCAGACAGTTTTGTAATAAATTCTGTTCGCCCAAAGCTTCTTGAGTTTCTTGGACCCGGTGTTGATGTTTTATTTGCAAACGAAGATGAGGCCAGAACTCTTTGTGAGGGCGATGATTTCCAAAAATTGCTTACTTTTACTGATCTTGCTGTTGTGAAATTGGGTGAAAAGGGTTCTTTGGCATTGACGCCAAATGGTACAACACAAGTGAACGCTTTCAAAGTTGAAGACGTCAAAGACACCAACGGGGCGGGTGATAATTTTCAAGCTGGCTTTTTTTACGGATTATTCAAAGGACTCAAATTAAGCCTTTGCCTGAAAATCGGAAACTTTTTGGCAGCCAATATTATCCGTAGAATAGGTGCTCAATCGAAAGTGAAAATCCAGGGAATTGAATATATTATCTGAAGTTACAGTAGATTAAAAATCAATGACACGTATAATTGCTAAGAATGGCACAAATTGCAAAATCGAAAGCGATTTGATTCTGGTTTTGGAGTTGGGTTTGAACGATTTTAGCATTAATACGTCTCATTGTTAAAAATACCCATCAGATTTTACTTTGGGTAATGGGGTGGGGTTGATCACTCTTACAGAGCCGCAATCAGTTGATAGATTGCGGCTTTGTTTGTTGTGTAGCTACGCAGTCCTGAAGCCCGAAATAGGTCAGATGAACGAACTAATTGAAATTGGTATTATTTGTGAAAATGCTCAAATAGTTCAATCTTGAAATAGCCAACAAAATTGGGCAAATTTTATACATTTTTTCAAAAAAGACACTAGAAACAAAAAAAAATTTGATTTTTTTATGTTTTTACATATTATTCATTTCTTGAATCCCTTGGTCGGGAAATCTTTAGTTGACTAATGCACTTGTACATGGTAAAGTTGAAGGCTTTGCGGCGAAAGTCCGCATTTATTGCCTTTTTTTAAGGAGTGAGAGATGAAACGACTCTTTCTGATTTTGATGATGGTTTGTCTTATTAACCCAGTATTTGCGGAGGATTCGGGAACCCGATTTTCTAGTTTGAATGGGGAAATTCAGACTTTTCCGGATGGAAATGAAAATGCCAAGAAATTTGCAAAACTCCAGACTACGATTATGGTGAATGATCACGTCGTAACTGGAGAAGAGTCGAGCGCTATTTTAAGTTTCACAGATATGTCCACTTTCCTTTTGAAAGCTGAATCTGAAATAGTCATTTCTTCACCTCCATCAAAGGATAGCAAAATTGACCTGGTCAAGGGAAAAATCTGGGTAAACGTTAAGAAAATGGCCGCTGGTGGAACTATGGAAGTGAAAATGAGCCAGGCGGTTGCAGGTATTAAAGGAACAAACATTACCTGCGAAACAAATGCTGCAAAAACTGAAGACAGAATTACAGTTTTGCGGGGAATTGCCCAGTTAATGATTAATGAAACCAAAGAGACCATGCAGGTAGCCGAAGGTGAATCCGTGGTGGTTAAAACTGGTGGAAAAACTGAGAAGCAGGAAATCAATGTTCAGCAAGAAAGTGATAAATGGAAAGACGAACTATCAAAGATGGGCGATTCGATAGAATTGAATGAAGTTCCAGACACTATTCGTCAAATCCAACAGAATGAAAGTGAGAAATTCAAAGTAATCAACGATCAATTCAATTCCCTTTCTGCCGCTGCAACCGTTAGTGATGATGATTCACAAAGTTTCAAAAAAGATGCTGAAAGATTTTCCGGAGTAATAATGGAAGATTCTCTAATACTCAACAGCCTTCAGACTAAGGTTGATAAAGCTCTTGCCACTGCTGGGCTCTCTGCGGCTTCAAAAAGTCAGATAATGACTTACCAGAAGATGATTTCAGATGGCAAAAAGGGACTTCAGGGCTTCCAATCAGAAATAGGAAAGATGCTGAAGTTCAATTTCAGGAAAGCTGCAGTAACAACTGATCAAACAACTCAAACAGGCACTTCTGTTACAACTCAAACTTCCACTGGAGCAACAACTGAACAAGAAGAAGCATTGGATTTAGATGGCCTGACAGATTTCGTAGGACAGGCTCAGAGCAAAGAAGGCGATGCTTTCCGAGCTATTCAAGATCAATTTAAATCTCTTTCGAGTGCGGATAGGGTAAATACTGAAGATGCCAGTGCTTTTAAAAAGGAATGTGAACGCTTCCTCAGTGCTTTGGGGGATGATTCCAAGGCTCTTCTGACTTGGCAAAATAAAATTGATGCTGCGAGAGGAAAAACCAATTTAACAGCTTCTCAAAGATCCCAGATCGCCGGTTTGTCAAAATTGGTTTCCGATGCCGGAAAAAATCTCCAAAGCTATCAAAGCGATGCTTCCAAATATTTCAGAGCTTCTTTCCAAAAGGGAACAAGCGAAGAAGTTCTTAACGTTCAAAGCCGTGTTTCAGCGAGCTGGAACGATGTTGAAGGAATTCTTAAAGATCTTCAGGGCTCTTCCGGAGGATTATCTCAAACATGGTTCAACGATGCCAATGATCGTGGAAATCGTGCTCTAAGAGAACTTTCTGAAGAAGCTACATCGCTCCAATCATACATGGATAACAATTCTGGCGACAAGGATGCCCAAAACCTTGCCAAACAAATTTCAAGTTATCAAAACCAATTGTCCAAGATTCTTCGGGATTTGGTTGTTGTTCCGATTGATGCGGCTGTATTAATTGAAATTCAGCAGACAGATGACGTTCTTTCAAAATCGATTACTGACTTACGTAGTTCGATTGACGTTTACAACAAAAGTCTGACAAATGCTCAACCAGAAGTGAGACTGAGACAATCTCTTAGCATTTTGAATGATTTCAGTAAGGCACGAAGGCTTTATGTCAATGCTCAGCGCTTATATGACTCAATTATGAGAAAAGCTGCAAGTCAAAAATATCAAACATCGGAACAAGAGGAATTGAAAAATACTTACACTCGTATCACGGATACCTATCAGCAGCTAGGTATTGCTGCTGAAGAATTGCAAACTCAACTTCAAGACCTTCAAAGCCAGCTTAGCAAGTTCCTCAAATAACCCCAAGGAGGAGGATTCAACAAATGATAACTAATCGTCGTATATTATTGTTAAATTTCGTAATAGCTCTTTTCATCTTTTCACAAACCTCTCTTTTTGCCATCTCTCCAGCAACTCAGGGAGCTTTGGAGGCTTTTCGAAGATATGAACCGTTCTTTACTGAGAACCTTCATAAACTTGAAAACCTTGATCGCAAGGTGAAAAACGAAGAGATCTCTTTGAAAAGCAAAAAAGGAGAGGATATTCTCGCTGAAGCCGCAGAAATTTCTGACCAGGTTCAGAAAAGATACGATTTAATGGACGACTTGTATAAAAGCTCTCAGGATTCCGATCCTTCCGATAAATCAGCTTTGATGGAAGGCTTTTTCCGATTGGATGATTCGTACAGAAAATGTCGTGGATTTTATATGACCAACTTCGAAAATCGTGAAGAAACTGGAAAAGCAGAGAAACCAGGAAAGGTTGAAACACCTAAAACAGCAGAAACAGTCGGAACAGCGAGTAAAACCGAGAAAATTGGAAAAACCGAACCAGCGCAAAAAGCTGAAATAGCTCCGACAAGTCCTTCTAATGTATATGTTCCGGTTACTCCTTCCCCTGAAAAGAAAAACAAAACCCCATTAGCTTCGACCTCAAGCGAAATTGGAAAGCCAGAAAAGAAATTCGAGCTTGCCTCTGAAACATTGGTGCCTCCTGAAATTGGAAAAACTGCTGATATTGGAAAAGTGAAGGTATCCGGAAATTTCAAACTGGATTTGCGGAATCGAAATGAGTTGTACACTGCTACGAATAATGTCCTTCCAAATAACTTCCGGCAGGGAAAATTTACGCTCCAGTATATACAGGATCCCAGAAATAAATTTGTTCTCGATGAAAAATACCTCGAAAGACAAAGGAATGAAGTGGTTAAGGAAAACCTCCTGACCTTTGACTGGCTTAGGACACATTCTCCTATTACTTCTTTTTCATTTAAAGATACGTTACATAATATTTGGTATCCTGAAAATGATCAGAAGAACTTTTCAGATAATTTGGCTGAATTGTTCTGGAACCGCAAAGATGGAAAATACGAAAGATTATTTAACGTCGGAATGGAAACTCGTGCCTATCCACAATATGACCGTTCCGATTTCCGGCAGTTGAACTTTCAATCTGAAATGACTTATTTCCTTCGCAATGGAACTCTTTATTCGGAAATAATTGAGAATTCAAGATCGTATAAAAATTCTCCTGCACTCGATTATAAAGGCGGAAATTATGACTTGGAATACAACCGTTCGTTCGCGGGCAATAAGAGCGATATCAGCGTTTCGGATTCTTATGAAAAGCGAACTTACGGAAATGAAGCTGTAGATTTGTTCAGAACCAATTATTGGGACAACTATTTTCGTTTCCGCTATGATGTTCCTGTCAGCAAAACGTTTTCTTATGTATTCGAGGATGAATATCAGCAAAGAGACTATTCAAGCGATGAATTGCGCGGTTATGCGCAATATAAAATGAAAGGCACTGCGAAAATCAATATTGACAAAGATACTCGTGGGCGTTTGGAATACACTTATACCTACAACGATGAAAACTTGAGAGCCAAAGCTCACAGAAACCATGAATACGCTGCTATGGTCGAGAAGAAATTTTCCAAATCCTTTAAGGTAAAATTTGAGGACAATTTCCACAAACGCGGATCGATCGAGGGCGACGCTCTTGATTTTAAAGAAAATACCCTTGGTATCAAACCCTCCTGGAAGATTGCACAAGTTGACATCACCTGGAAAAACGAATTTCTCAACAGGGATTACCAGGCGTCGGTTTATCCCAACTTCAAGTATTTTCTATCTTCTTTACAAGCTACTTACGCCAGACCCAAGAAGTTTGATTGTTCAATAGAAGCAGGAACACGTAAGTTCAGTTTTGTCGATTTTAACACTGCAAATTTTGACTGGTCTACCAAGAGCCAAGCAATTCTCTTGGCAAAGATACATTATATCCTAAGGAAGGATCTTTCGATTAATGTGTCCGCATCTAAAGAGGATACGTTCTACAGGGATTTCGACCCGAGATCCCAGGAGTTGTTGTGGAATTTCATTCAACCATTGACAATTACAGAGTACATCGGTGCATTGGAATATGATTTTTAGAGGGGATTAGAAGTATATGAAAAAACAGATAATATTTAGTCTATTTTTGTTGTCGATACTAGGTTTCTTTATATGGGGATGCGGCGGCGGTGGCGGTGGAAGCATTAATCCGGTTTCTTCCATTGACAGTGGGCCGATAGTCCAACGCCTCAATGGATTTGCTAAGGTTCTGGCTAAAGGCGATATTGCCGGGGCTCAGAGATATTTCTCACCCAATCTTCAGGCGGCCACTTCAGGGCAATCACAATCCCTGACCATCTGGGATTTCGGAAAAAAGATCGGCGATACTTCCGATAATTCATCGTACACTTTCATTATTGCTCCCGATGGAATTATTCAGTCCACAACAGTTGATGCGATAGTAAAAGCCTACTTCATAATGTCCAATTCAACCCGGATAGACTTGACATTTGTGATGGTCAAGCAAGCGGATGAATGGTACATCGATAATATAACGGTTAACGAATCCACAAATGCTGAAACCTTTTCAGCTGTGGCCTACTTTCCAATGCAATCTGGCGATTTTTGGAAATACTTATCAAATGATTCCAGAGCGGGTGTAATTCGCGATGTGACATTATCTGTCTCTCCTAATACCCAGATTATTGATGGAAAAAGGGTTTTTTCTATCGTCAGCACAGCAATTTCCAGAACGCCGTCCAAAGCCTCAAAAAAGGCTTCCATGCTTAACCCAGCCGGGATGACAAACCTGACCTGGGGTATTTCAAATGATGGTGGATTATGGAATTATGGTGTTCTTTCAGGGTCTTCTTATGTTTTCAACGACGGAAAACCTCTGAAAATACTGGATGAAAATTTCAAAGTTGGAGACATCGCAACCTGGACAGTAAATGAAAAGATCAATTCTGTTACCTATTCTAAACAAATTGTAATTCAGGTTTTGCAGCCAACTATTTCCACTTTAATTTTTGGCACTTTGAGAACTTTTCCAATCCGCTTTACGTGGCACTATTTAGGTGGAAGTTCACCTGACGGTGTCTTGTCAGGCGCTGAAGAGTGGTCGTTAGGAGAAAACTTCGGTTTACTGAGCTTCAGGGAATTTGATCCTGATACCAATATCAGTTGGGTTAATTCCGATTGCCAGGATGCAAGAGTGAAGGGTGTTTCGCAAACTCCTGTTACGATGGCCCTTTTGCAGGTTGCTCTTCCCATTGGAATTCCTGGGCAATCTTATTCCGCAACTTTGTCCGCAATGGGAGGAACTCCGCCTTATTCATTCCAAATCAGTAGCGGATCGCTTCCTCTCGGAACGAGCCTCGCCAGCTCGACTGGCATAATCACCGGGATTCCAACAAGTGGTGGGAATTATTTCTTTACCGCAAAAGTTGTTGATTCATTTGGACACTCGGCAACCCAGGATTTCTCGATTACGATTGCTGCTTTCTCGATCACTACTGACTTTACCTCACCGGTATATGTGAATGATGTCTGGTCAGCGAAACTGGTTTCCCAAGGTGGAACTGCTCCCCTGAAATGGTCAGTTGCCTCAGGATCTCTTCCAACCGGTTTGAGTCTTGTTTCACCTGATTCGATTAGTGGCACAGTTGCTGCAGCAGGGGCCTTTGAGTTTACCTTGAGGGCAATTGATGCAAATAATTTGGAAGCTTATAAGAAGTATTCTATCCAGGTTATCCCTGCTTTAACGATTACTTCAAATGTTCCTTCTTCAACTCTTGTGAATACGCCAATTGCGGCGGTGTATTCTGTTACGGGTGGTGTCTCTTCTTATTCTTTCAGCCTCCAAAGCGGCAACCTTCCAACGGGTCTCTCACTTTCTTCAGACGGAAGGCTCACTGGATCTCCAACTGATGTTGGAACGTTTACTTTCGCTGTTCAGGTTGTTGATTCGAATGGAAAAACAGCTCAGATTACTTCTGCGATTTTTGTCGATTCTACAACTCAATTAGTCATTGCTACTGGTTCTGTGGGTGCCTTTACCTATGTTGCAGCCACTTATTCTGCAACTCTGACTGCAAATGGTGCAACCGGTGCTTTAAAATGGGAACTATTGTCAGGGACAATCCCTCCAGGTATTACTTTTAATTCAAACGGAACTCTGAGTGGAATTTCAACCACTGTCGGCACATTTACCTTTGTAGTTAAAGTAACCGATTCCATCGGGAAAACGGGAAGTGCCCAAATTACTATGACCGTGGCAAACGATTTGGTTATTTCAGGTTCTCTGCCTACAGCAGGCGAAGTGAATAAAGCATACGTAGGATCATTCACGGTATCAGGAGGATTTCCTCCATATTCGTTCCAGTTAACCACTGGAAACCTTCCGGATGGGTTATCTCTGAGCACTAGCGGAAATATCTCCGGAACTCCAACAGCCACTGGTACATTTTCTTTCAGAATTTCGGTCAGCGACTCGAAGGGGAGGACAACTGGGGCTAACGTCTCAATCCAAATTAACCCAGCTCCAGCACCTCAGCCACAAACTTTGGGAATTGTTTCGGTTTTCCCAGCTGATGGTGCCACTGGTGTTGGAACAGGTACTTCCATAACAATACTTTTTAATAAAGCGATGGATTCAACAACCTTTACCACAACAAACATTACATTGGTTGCAAATCCTGGCTTACTGACAAGTGGAAAATCCATCTCTGCCAGTGGAAGAAACTTCGTAATGGGTGTTGGAAGCGGAACTCCAGTTCTCGGAAACATCAGTTTCAGTGGCGATAAGACGAGTGTAACCTTTACACCATCTTCACCATTGAGTTATTTAACAAATTATACCGCAACGGTGAAAGCGGCTGTAAAAGACGGATCGGGAAATAGTTTGGGTCAGGACAAAGTCTGGGCCTTTACAACTGTTATGCCTCCGGATACAACCCCCCCGACTATTGCCTCAGTCTCTCCGGCCAGCGGTGCCACCGGGATTGCGGTAAATGCGCCATTGGTAGTTCAATTCAGTGAACCGATGGATGTCACAACGCTTACTGCAGCAAACATAACTCTGGCCACACAGACAATGCTCCTCACAAGTGGCAGATCTAATTCTTCCAGTGGCAGAAACATTGTAGGTGCTGGTCTCGGCACGCAAATTCCCGGAAATATATTGGTCAGTGTCGATAAGACGAGTGTAACCTTTACGCCATCTTCACCACTAGCTAATTTGACCACTTATATCGCAACGGTGAAAGCTGCTGTCAAAGATGCGGCTGGAAATAATATGCTTCAGGACCAGGTTTGGTCATTTACCACTGTCATGGCTTCAGATACGACTCCGCCGACCATTATCTCAGTTCTCCCGACAGAGAATGCTACTGCAGCTCCTATTATAGATGAATTAATCATTCGCTTTAGTGAACCGATGGATATCAACTCACTCTCTACGGCATCGATTCTTTTATCCCCAGGGGTCGGACAGGTTGTAAATCTTCTCTGGACTCCTGATAGCACCAGCGTTACGTTTAGGTTTCTACCGCCTTTAACTAATGGTACATTTTATACGGCAACTGTTAAAGCTGGAGTAAAAGATCTTGCTGGTAACCCAATGGCATCTGATAAAGTTTGGTCATTTACGACTGTTTCTGCGCCATTGGTGATTACAACTCCAAGTTTCCTGCCGTCTGCTAATGTTTCCAACAACTTCAGCTATCCGCTCACTGTTGGCCAAGCCTCTGGGCCGATAACATGGTCACTTGTTGGTGGTAATCTGCCTCCTGGAGTATCTATCCTCCCAACAGCAGCTATTGGTGGATCTCCAACTACTGTTGGTTCTTACTCGTTCCAAATACAAGGTCTCGAGACCTCAACAGGAAGATTTGCAACAAAACCATTCCAAATGTTCGTTCTTCCTCAAAACCCAGGGTTGTTCAGAGCAATTCCAAAATTTATCAACTCCACTACTGTTGAAGTTTCATTTGCTGATATGGCAAATGATCAAATTCCTGCATCCATTGAACCATCTGGTTTGGGATTGGCTAGTTTCACTTTAACGGAGATTGCGAATTTGAAACCAGGACAATCAGGAGCTGTTACTTCCGCAGCAACAAATTCATTCCCGATTGGCGTGGCATTTTCCCCTGTCTTGGGAGTGGCAACACTTACTTTCCAGGCTGGAACTTTTGATCCAAATAGCCCGACTCTTTTCCTTTCAGTCGTTGGATTAGTAAGCAAAGACCTGGGAAGTGTTGTAAACAATGCTCCGGAGCAGATTAGAAATCATCTGGCGTTCTATGCCTTCCAATCGTGGTCCGACCTTGGAATGACACAACCCTCCGGAGCGCCAATAAAACTACTTCCCGATACCGCTTGGAATACACCCACTACTCCGGCGCGTTTGTTCCTTGTCTTCCAGGAAAAAATCATCTCTATTCCGATTGATGAGAACTTGTCTGGGAACCAGTTTAACCTGAATGTTTTCTCTTCAAATCAGACTCAATGGTATACAGGACTGAACGATCCGTTCAGAGATCTTTTCGGAATTGGGAATGTTCTGCTCGCTCTCAGGAAACCAATCAACGGGTCACTTGCCATAACTCAACAGGTGCTTGATAATTCAGGTTTGCCATCAGGAGCTTACGGAGATATCATTGACCCCGATAACAAATTGCCCACTTTGCCGACTGGACGGTTCCTTGAATACTTCCAGGTTGGTCCCGATAGCGCCAGTTCAGCTTTTGTTGTTACCGATAACCTTCAGGTGACCTCTATTCGAGGAGACATTTCTAATCCTTCAAATTTCCCATTTAAAGTTGTTGCGGAAGATGGAAATTTCTCTGCAGCAAGAATTGCGGCTATCAGTGCTGATGACGGGGGTTTGTATAAGCTTGACATAGCGGCAGACGGAAGCATCAGCCAATCACAGCCAACTCCTTACTTCACTGCAGCCAATCCTTCAAGCATTAATTCCAAAGTTTCGATGGTCTGGATGTACAACGTTCTTGACTCATCCGCACCGGATAACGTTAACCAATTTGTTGTAACTGAAGCCGAGCAAAACCGACTTCGCTATTTTAACGACAATTTGGATAGCAACCCGATTTTCACACTTGATACCTCATCCCAACTAAAGACCTATCAAGGACGTTTGAATGCCCCATCTTGCGTTGCACTGTTCACGAAGAACCCAACACCAATGAGTTTGAAAGATTTCTGGATTCTTGTGGCGGATGCTGATGGTATGCAATACTTCCGTATGAGATAACTCTTATTAAGTAAATCGCTCGATTTGCAAAAAAAACTCCTCCCAAAGAATTTTAAGGGAGGAGTTTTTTGTAACATCTAAATTTTTTGGTGGCAAAACTTCCACTTTCAGATATCCTGATGCGTATTTGAATTGATCAGAAATTCAGAGTTTCCAACCGGAAATTCATCTGGCACTTTTCAAGGAAAAAAAGTGTTAATTTGTGCTGAAAATTCTTCAATGGTAGGCCCGGCTAATTTCTGACCCACCATAAAAGAAAAAAAAGATGCACCAAAGAAAAGCAGCAACTAAAGAAAAAGCTTGGTCAGAAGAGTTAAATGTTGCCACACGGCAACGTGGGTCAGTATTCCGGCGGTGCCTGGGTCAGTTTTTATCCGGTAGTAACATTCTTCAAAATTGTGCCAAATGAGTTCCTTCTAAATCAGGGAGTCTGACTTTGAGCGAAACAATTCTTTTTCATTGTAACGAAACGGCGTCTTCTTGTCGAAAGATTCCAACCGGGAGACAGGAATGAAAAGACCGTTTGCGTTACTTATGAGCTTCTTGCAATATTGTGTAGGATTTGCTCCACACTTTTCAATAAATACTAATTCTGGAAAATCCGTGGGAAATTCATTCCCACTTAAACCAGCTTTCATTAATCGGCTAATTGTTCAAACGTCTTTTATATTTTTGATTTTGTTGATTTGGTTTCCTGCCGTGATCTATGCCGGGGAAAATGAAAAAGAACTTTTGGCTTTGCTTGGAAAAAATCCTAACAATCGAAAGGCATTGATTGGTCTTTCAGAATTGTATCGGATTCCGATAAAGTGGGTGAATGCCAAAGTTCTGGCTGATGAAATGGCAGCCAATTTAAAGTCCGGAAACGGTAACGAAGAAATCCTCGTTCAGACTGTCTCTTTATATGAAAGCATCTCATTATTTCAACAAGCTATAAATACTCTGTCGGAGTATTTAAAAAAGAATCCAAGAGCGGTCAAGCCGATTCTTTTTACTGGATGGGAAAATTATTTAGCGGGAAATTTTTCAGATGCATTATATTGGTATGACCTGGC
This sequence comes from Candidatus Rifleibacteriota bacterium, assembly GCA_015233565.1. Lineage (GTDB taxonomy): Bacteria > Muiribacteriota > Ozemobacteria > Ozemobacterales > Ozemobacteraceae > JADFXM01. The sequence goes on along the minus strand of JADFXM010000026.1, from coordinate 90,115 downwards.
AATAAGAAATAGCCCCAATCTTTTGGAGGGATGGCAGGGAAAATTGGTTACTTTGATAGCCATGAAGGATTTTGGTGCCGCCCGGGAACTCGGTAAATCCATTCTTTCAAGAGATCCCGGTAATGCCACTGCTTCAATCAAACTCGGTGATATAGAATATCATCTGAAAAACTATTCCGAGTCCTTTAAATACTATTCCATTGACCCAAATAATCCTGATTGTAAGCTTGGGTTAGGGCTTTCCCTTTATCGACAGGGAAAATTTGAGGAAGCACAAACCTACCTGGCAAGTGCAAAAAAATCCTTCCCGCTGAATATGGAACTGAATAATGCCTTAAGCGAAATTGATAAACTTGAAATTGAGCAGATTGAAAACCAAATTTCAGAAGGGTTTGTTCAAAAAAATATTATTACCCAAAAGAAGCTGCATTTAGCTGGACTTTACGAAGAAGAAGGCCGATTTAAAAAGTCGGCAGATCTTCTTAAGGATCTTCCTGAATCAATGAGCAGCTATGATTATTCAATCCGGATTGCTGAGCTGTATTTCAAGGCGAAATCTTTCCGAAAAGCCGCTCGTTTTTACGAATTGGCAGCGCAGTATTCAAAAACTCCAAGGGCCACAAGACTTTTGGCAATTGATTCTCTAATGTTAGCTCCGGAATACTCAGAAGCGAAAGGGCTCCTCGATAAACTGGCAAAGGAAGCTCCTGGCTACGATCTTGAGAAAAGAAATGCTGCAATTTATTTTGCAACTTCCCGTATTGAGGATGCCAGAAAGATCTTTCAAAAGGTTGCTCGCAATTTTGAAAGTAAGGCTGATGGATCACCCATGTCTAAAAGTGAGCTGTTATCTGCTGTTGATAATTATCTGGATGGAAAATTTTACAATGATGCAGAACGAATACTGAATTTACTGAAATCTCAGTCATTGGATAGTGAATACGACGAAAGAGCGGCCCGATTGTATTTGGAAACCGACAGGTTTTTAGATGCAATTCAAATATATTCAATTTATCCGGAAAATGTGGATATGCAAATTTCCAAAGCCTGGGCTTTGATGAAAATCAATCAAAAAAGAGCAGCGACAGATATTTTTAGAGCTATTTTGAAGAAAAACCCACTCAATGAAGCTGTGAAAGCTGATTTGGATGCAATTACCAACTACATCAATTGGGATGTTGGGACAAGCTACACAAACGTGAATTTTGGTGCCTATAAGGCTAAGCATGAAAGAATTTCAGAGGTGGTTAAATATTTGGATGAGGGAATAATGGCGGCTGTATCATACTCCGATGAACATTTGCTCACAAAGTCCAAAGGAGCATATGACTTCGGTGAAAAATTGACCACTTTTAAATTGAAATATGATTTTACCAAGGAATTTACAGGGAATTTTCACGTATTATCTTTTCAAAGCGAAGACCCTGTTTGCGATGGTGCAATTCCATTGGGAGCAAATTTTTGGTATCACTGTAATCCTGAATGGGCGTTTGGTTTAGAGTTGGACGAAGCCTCTTATGATGGGCTGACTTCCCGCCAGGTTGACTTCATGACATGCTATTCGCCTGACCCAAGAGTGACAGTGGAAGGTGGGCTTACCCGAATCAAATTCGATGGTGGGAGCATACGCCCTTCGAGTGGTTCAACAGCGGATTCGATAAAAGGGAAAGTCAAATTCACCCCCGAGAAAAAGTTATCTTTCGACCTCTCAGGGTGGTGGGGGGACAGGCGATTATACATTGATAGCGAAGAGGCTTTTGCCTACACCATTCCGGACTTGTATTTAAGTGGATGGGCTTTTTCGACTACCTATCGTTTTGCTTCATGGATAAAGGGGTATTTCTCATATTCTTCACAACACTTTGTGAGTGAATGGCAAGCAGCTCATAACGAAAAAGTCTGGGAAAGAGTTTACGACCCCAATCAAAGTGTAAACTTAATCAGTGGTGGAATCGATTTGTTGTTTTAGTGTGTAAATTAACAATCTTTTTCTTCGAATCTTCCGGAGACAAAGCCCCTTAAAAGCATCAATTCTTTGTCCAGTTTAAATTTGACGTCGAAGCCGGCCGTTTTCAGGGTTTGCACTTCCTCCATTGTTGCATCAATAATTGTGCAAAGGGAGAGGAAATCATCGTCATTGTCCAGCATTTCCCCGTCATCCATTTCGAGATGAATTCTCCCCAATTCATCTGTTTTCAGTTCGGCCTCAATTTCATAACCTTGTAGAGACAATTCGGGATCTTCACGTGAGACTGATATTAGCATTTTTTCCTCGGTAGAATGTTAAAATTCGAAATTAACTTAACATCAATTGGCAGATAAATCAACTCCAGATGAGAGAACGAAGACAAACCCATTAAACCGAAGTTCCCGAGTGAAAAAGCCCTCTTGTTATGAACTGAAGCCAAAAAGAAGCCTTTTTTGCCTGCTTTTTCTGTCCATGTAAATTTGACGCCTGAAAATAGCATTTGAAGATGGTTTCAAGGGTTTTCCTACTATCCAGTAAAAACCGTCTGAAAAATGCCTTAAATTCGTTTACAGATCAGGGTTTCAATAGATTTTGCGTCCGGAACTTCGGATTAAAATTGTCGAAGTTATCATGAATGCAACAAAGTTAGAAAAATACTATTGAGTTCTTAACCACTTGTAACTCTCTTCAACAGAAGATTTTGGGAGATTTGGGGGAACAGGGACCAGCTTTTGGCAATTGAACTGAATTCATTAGATTAAAGTGCCTGTTTGTCTCCGGGAGAGAGCGGCATGAAATCAGAAAAAGTTTTTATCATAACTTTCCTGAGGCTTGCTCCGAGGAAAATCCGGCGGCAATTCAAATTTTGGAGTCGGGGTTGCAATAATCTCCGGGGGCTTCTGTTCTTTTTCCTGGAAAGGCCCTTTAAAAATTTGTATGCGGCAATTTCCGGTGTCGGCAATGAACAAAAAGCCTTTCGGGCCAAATTTGGCTTCACGTGGGAGACTGAATTGCCCATCCATTATTCCTTTACATCCCAAAATTTGATAGATAACACTTCCATCATCCGACAGAATCAAAACGCGATTGTTGGCGGTATCGCAAATTAGCATCAATCCATCTTCATTAGCATCGACACCATATGGATAGTGCAGTGTACAATAGGGCCATTCTTCCAAAATTTTTCGGGTTTTGAAAAAACCGTCTAACAGAATCACTCTATTATTGCCTGAATCAGACAACATGTAATCACCTTTTGGAGTTATCCTGATTCTGACTAAATCCTTGTACTGTCTTTCGAAATCTCCTGACATATGATGCATGTGTCCTAGAGCTGTTTTGAATGTCAGATCCGGATTGAAGATCTGTAGACGATTTCCCTGTGTTCGTTGCCGTTGCAGCAAATCCATGCCTAATCCGCGAATAAACTTTGCCCTGGGTTCGGCAACAAGGATTTTTCCTTCCTGATCGACATCAATCCCTTTTGGGGAGTGAAAATAGCCATCTTTCCAGCCTTCCTGTCCCAGGATCCACAAAATTTCCCCTGAAATGCTTACGCATTTTATTCTGTGATTTCCTGTGTCAGCAACAAGAAGTTTTTCTGAATCCAGCCAGGTCAAAGTTTCTGGATGATTGAAGTGATCCATTGGAACCATATTTGCTGGTCTGATACGGGCTTCACCGCCATGATATGCTCTTCCATCCAGGGCTCGGGGTGGAGTCAGTCCATCTGAATTGTCAATTTCACGATATGCGTCCGGTGGATCTTTTGGGTAATTGGTTCCTTCCCAGGGCCAGATATCTCCGATTACTTTTTCAAATTCGAGGGAAATAGGGAAATGTGGCGGTTGGCCAGTATTCTTTGGGTGGAGCTTTTCCAGGTGCTTTTGCAGATTTTCAATCGAAGGGTGGACTTTTTTTGCAACCTGTTTCTCTGAATTTTCTTCAAGGATAATTTTAAAAATAATTACGCGGTTATTTTCCGAATCAGCAACTGCCAGACGTTTAGAATTCGGAGAAACGGCTAGGCCTTTTGGAAACATGAGTTGGTCTGTCCCATGGCCTGAGGTTCCATAGCTTCGAACAAAGGAATAAAACTGTTTTTCCGGTTTCCCGGTTGTTTCCGATTGGTCACCTTTCTCAGTTTTATTTGAGGTCTGCAAGTTACCGTAATTGTCAAAATATCCTAAAACATCTGAAATTACAGAGTTATTACTATTCGATGAAGGTGAGTCAGCTGCAAGTAACGGCAAAGAGCAAAAAACAGTTCCAAAAAAAATGAAAAAAATAGTCCTGATCAGCTTGTCGATCCGCAAATTAGTCAGATTCAATAACCCCTCCAGAGATAACCAAAGAAAGTTTCTGCATTTTTTATTCCAATTATGTTAACACTTTTTTAAAAAAAAATTTGGTAGACCGGCATTAATGAAGCAATCTGAAAGAAATTCCAGAGTGAAAGCTGTGTCATAAAGCTAATTTCCAAAAATGTGTCATAGTTCACCGACTGTAAATTTTTATTAATAAGCAAAATACTCACTCCTACAGTCCAAAAATGCGTATAATAATAACCTCGAATAATTAAGAATATTTCGCTTTTTTTCCGAACTATTTTAGGGATAAAAAAAAACAATAATTTTAATTATCGACCTTTTGCAAAAATAAACAAATTCTTCTATAATTCAAAATTACTATAATGGAATAACATGGCAATAGATAGAAACCAAACATATGCTCAGCGTTTTTTTGATGCTGCCATTGAAATGTTCGAAAAGGGACAGTTCAATAAGGCTATTGAAAACATCAAAAAGGCAATTGAAAAAGCTCCTGGAGATGCAGATTTTGTCGCGGCCAAGGGGATTCTTTTCCATAAAATGAAGGAATTGAATTTCGCGATGAATTCGTATCAGGAAGCAATCAGGATTTCTCCAAACCATTCCCAGAGTCATTTTAACCTGGGTTTAATAATGATGAAAATCGGGAATATTGGAGAAGCAATAGCTGAATGGGAGACCGTTTTAAAGAATAATCCCAAGGATTTTGAAGCTCTGTTTAACATTGCCATTGCAAAGACCCAGCAACAAAACTATGGTGAAGCAGTGAGCCTGCTTGAGAAAGTGCTAACCATCAACCCGGATCACATTCCCACCCACCACAATCTAGGAGTCATTTACCGGGATCACAAAAAATTTGATAAAGCAAAATATCATCTTGAAAAACTGAAATTTTACGATTCCACTTTCCTCGAAATAGTTAATAACGAGATTACTAAAATTCAGCGTGAAGAATTCCTGGATAAGTTGATAAAACAATCGAACATTGAGGAAATTCTAAACTCTTTGCCACGTAGTAAGAAACAATCATTGAATGATAAAATCGCGGATGCCTTGATAGCATTGCTAAGAGGTGATTTTTCAAAATCACTGAAATTATCCGATGAAATCCTGGAAGCAATTCCCAAGGATTTTCAAACCAGATTGATCAGAGCACAGTCTCTTCAAGGGGGAGCCCGAATCGATGATGCGATTATGGAATTCCAAAGTTTGATTGAAGAGAAACCCAATTCCACCGACGCCCATTTTCAGATTGCCAATGCCTACCTTGAAAAAGGAGATTTAGACAAAGCGCTTGAACATTTTGAGATAGTTCGTTCGTTTGATAGGCATTTCCCACTAATAAATGAGAATATCGAGGCGATAAACGGACAAAAAATGAATGGTTGATTGGATCAAAAAAAATGAAGAAGCCATTAATGAAATTTGGAATTAGAAACAAGCTAATATTTACTGTATTATTGATTGCCCTTCTACCTTTGGCCTTTCTAGGCTGGCAGGCAGTTAGCGACCAAAAAAAGATCATCAGGGAAGAAGTTTATCGAAGCCATACAGAGCTGTCCAATATGCTGGCTTATGGAATTTACCAGAACCTTGAATTTACAAGATGCCTCCTTTCAGCAATTGCGGAACTTGAGGTCATTAAACTTCTGAATGCTGAAGTTGCGGAAGATTTTTTTAAATCTCTGATTAAACAATTTCCTTTATTCAAGCTGATTTACCTCGTAAACAGCCAAAAAAAGGTGATAGCTACAACCGATCCAGGAGTTCAACTTTCGCCAAACTGGAGTTTTTCAAACGTTGCAAAGCGCTCCTATGCCGGCTCCCTTTCAGATGTCTTAACCACTCCTGAAGGCAATCCCTATATAAATCATGAAGTATTGATAAAAAGCAATGAACGTGGATTGATAGGGGTCCTGGTTGCTGAAGTCGACTTGAATTACATCCGCGACCTCCTTCGAGATGCGCTAAAACATTCAAAATTCGAAGGAATGGTAGTAACCAACGAAGGATTTGTCATAGCGCGTTCAGCCAGCGATTCCACGCTTCTTGGTTACACTGAGACCCAGAACAAGGATACCACTGAAGTCAGAGACATAGCCGGCGTTAATTATCTTCGAAGTCGTGTTTCTATGAAAAAGTTCAATTTTTATCAGGCCCCCGATTGGGACATAGTGCTGCAGATTCCGGAGAGTGTTGCTTTCCAGGCTGCAGAAGAACTGAAATCACGCATTATCAGATTATTCGGGATCACGGCTTTGATTGCCATTGTGCTGGCAGTTCTCCTGGCCAATTCATTTATTTCTCCTCTGGTAAACCTGATTGACGGGGCAGGTCGAATAAGTAAAGGGGATTTCGATTACTCAGTACAACCATCTTCAACAGATGAGATTGGTGAGCTAACTAAAACTTTCGATGAAATGAGAGTGAATCTGAAAAATACCCGGCAAGACCTGGACTACAGAATTCTTCAATTGTCAACGCTTTTTGAAGTTGGAAAAGCAATTAGCTCAGTTCTGGATTTCAACCAGCTTCAAAACATGATACTGGAAATAGTTGTCAAGGTTATGCGTGCAGAGAAAGGTTCTCTGATGTTATTGGATGATACTGAAAAGCTTCTCACTATTGGAGTCGCATTTGGACTTTCTGATGAAGTTATGAAAGATACTCGTGTCAATATCGGTGAGGATGTTGCCGGTTGGGTTTTGGAAACCGGGCAGCCATTATTCGTGGATGATGTCGAAAATGACTATACCTTTATGGCAATCAAAAAAAGTAACGTAAGTCGTGGAACTATGATGTCTGTTCCACTAAAGGCCAAAGATAAGCTCTTGGGAGTGTTAAATCTTTCAAGGTCAATTCCCAAATCCTTTAGTCAAAAAGATTTTGAACTTTTCAAGAATCTTGCAAATCAGGCGGCAATTGCGATTGAGAATGCCAGGTTATATCGCTATGCAGTTACCGATGAAATGACTCGGGTTTATAACCACAGATATTTCCAGCAAAGACTCGATGAGGAAATCCAGCGCTCTGATCGCTATGACAGCCAGGTCTCTTTAATAATGCTGGATGTCGATCACTTCAAACGTTTCAATGATACTTACGGACACCCTGAAGGAGATCGGGTTCTCAAAACTGTCTCAAAGCTTATTGAAAAAAGTGTTCGTGAAGTGGATATCGTTGCACGGTATGGCGGAGAAGAATTTACCGTTATCTGCCCTGAAAAAGATGGTGAAGGTGCTATGACTCCTGCAAATCGAATTAGAACTGCGATAGAAACTTATGATTTCAGAATCAATGGTGAAAGAGTGCCAATAACAGTTTCGCTTGGAGTAAGCTATTATCCCGCTCAAGCTCGATCAAAACCTGAGCTTATTGTTTTTGCAGACACAGCGCTGTACTATTCCAAAGAATCAGGTAGAAATCGCGCAAGCCTTTTCAATCCGTCAATGAAAACGGAAGACGTCCAAAAACAGAAGCAGAAGAAAAAGGCTGAAACCCAACAGGCTTGAACAAAAGTCCAAAGCAAACTCCAAAGCAAACTCGAAGTTGATTGGGTGGTTACTTCGACTCTGTTCAGTTGCCAGAAGATCTTAAAAAGCTAATTGCATCCGAATTTGATGGAAAGTTCCTGTTTGCCCTGACTCAAAGCCCCGACCCAAAGCTCAGACTGGAACTCAATCACTTAATAATTTTCGAAAATTTGAAGAACCGGCTTGGAACCTGGTTTATTATAAATTGCTTCCATTAAGCCGTTCAGTGGAACATCCAATTGTCCAGTGGTTGAAAGTGTGGTTTCTCCTTCCAACACTGCAATTCGTGTTTTATCCTTGCTCTGAATTATTTTTCCGGTTCCATATTTTACTTTCAACAGGCCTGAGGGGAAGTTTAAAAACAGCTTAAATTCAGCTTTTTCTGATTTGTTCCAGGCAATTTCCGAGTTTTCAATTGTTAATGAAACTCCGCAAATGGTTAAGATATCGGGGTTTAAGTCGATCTTGTCAATTTTAAATTGTGCCCCATCCCGAAAAACAAAGAAGGCATCTTCCGGAAGGTGGACTTTATGCGATCCAATTGGGCATCTAACCCTGTCACCTTCAAGTAATTTTGCATTCTCCGAGGAAAGAGTTTGCCAGGTTGAAGACAACAAAATTAAGTGTTCAACCGGCGTTTTATTTACCTCACAAGTCAGAACTTTTTTTGACAGAATTTCCGCTTTTCGTTTCTCCTCTTCCATTTTAAATCTCTTTGAAAAATAAATTGTAGAAAATATCATACCACCAATAACCAGACAAAAAACAAAAAGTCCCCATTTCAGGGCTTTCATTTTTCCCTGGTAGACTTCTTCCGCTTGGATTTCTTTTTTTGCTTGTTCCTTTACTAAATGGAAAAGCTTCTGAATGTCTTCTTCCGTGTAGCCGCGCTTGGCAAGACCCCCCAGTAATACCTTCAGGCGGGTCTTTTCATGAAATAGCTTCTCGATCTCCTTTTTGTAAAGTGCTTGGTACCAGAACTGGGCAGAGCTTAAATTGAAATCTTTATCCTCGGCCTTTTGATCTACAATTCCCAGGATTTTGGCGACAATTTCATCTGAGACTTCTGGTTCCAATGGCTTTTTAGAAGTATTTTCAGCTATCTTCTCATTAATAGTTGTTGTGCCCTCTTTAGGGGAGTTTGCTTTCTCAATGGAATTTTTCTTTTCCGGCGGATGACTTATTTCTAATGATTGGCTTTTTTTTGATAAACTGAGGTGTTCAGCTGAATTTACTTTTTCCGAAGAATTAGTTTTAAAAGGGGTGTTTTCTTTTCCAGGTGCACTGGTTTTTGGTCCGTTGGTTGGAAAAGGCTGTTTTGGCTGGTTGATCATTTATTATTCTCGATAAACTCTTCCGGCTGCGATTCCGGATTACAAAACAAAAATTCAGTCCAAGCCTCGGTTAATTGTGAAATTGGCTTATTGGAAATATTTTCCCTCCCTGATGTGTGAATTGGACAAATCCAATTATTACGACTACGCAATAAGAGCTTCCCGGAGCACGCTGGAATTAGAGGCATATTCCATCTCTTTTCAAATTCCATTAGCCACTCTTCATTTTCCTGGCTTCGAGCAACCGGACCTTGAGGCGAAATGGGACGCAGTGCTTGAGAAATAAAATCGACGGCGGCATAGGAGCGGGCAAAATCTTGCTTTGGGGAAAAGGAATTCGCGATTTGTACCAGTAGTTCACATCGATGAAATTGAGCCGCTTGAGTTTCCTGTAACCACTCAGGAATAAGATCAGGTTCGGATGCAAGACTAATTAATTCACGAGTCAGAGATGCGATCAACGATTCAGTTGATTCATTCTGAGAAAACACTGTAGTATTAGAATTCTTTGAGAATATTTCAAGATTGTTCGGTTGTGATGCAGCGGAATTTTGGAATAAAAAACCTATTCCAGGACGCAATGCTCCAGTTTTTAGATTTGAGGATAATGTTTTCCCAAGTTTTTCGAAAGCTGTAAAAAAGTCGGAAGATATTGCAGTTACAGGTTTTTGCATCCACAATAGAAATTCAACTCTTGCAACTAAATTGGAAAAAATGAAGCGAAAATGCAGGGGTTGTGGCCGTAAAAGGGCGCTATGTAATACCGTTCGAGCTTTTTTCCAGGCTTGTTGAAAGGAATAAGCCTTAAAAAGCCAAAAATCGGGACTGCGGCTAAGTGGCCAATCTGCCAAATCTTTTTTTAGTTGTTGAAGATGATTGGAATTTGAAAAGGAATCTAAGTCTCTTTCTTTCACGCTTGTGGACTTGTTTCCCTTTCCAATATTCGGCAGAATTGTTTCCGTTTTCTTGATTTCATTGGAACCTGAAGAGATTCTCACAGGCTTTGCGGATGGTTTTGCATTAATGGCTTTGATGCCTGTGCTACCAGTTTTTTGGAGAGAAAAGGGGGTTTTAAAAAAAACAAAAAAAAGCCAGAAAGCTGTTGCCAACAAAATCAACAGAAGTAATAATAAGGATTTACTCATTCTTTTTGCGGGCTTTCGTATTTTTTTCAGGCATTCGGGAAATTGCTGGGTGCTCGGTTGTTGAGTGAAGTTGGAGCTAGTTACTTCCTCTCTTAAAGGCATACTGCAACCAACTGCAGCACTGCTTCTGAATAGGGTCGAAGCGAGCCTTTGAGCGGATCCGAGGCGGTTGAGGAATTAGTTTGCACATAATTTTTGATTGAAATCAGAATAATAAAAATTGGGAGAATTTAGTAGTGTATCACAAGCTTGATTCAGTACCTAATCTGGATTTAATTTCCATCAATAAAATTCGAGAATCTTCCTGCCATTTACCTTCAGAGATACACTGTCCTAAATGGTCACCTGCTATCTTCAGCCAATTATCTGTGGAATCACGGAATTGCCAGATCTCAAGTGCTAATCGACTTGTTAGATAATGCCATTCGGGAGTATGAGAAGAATTTGTAGCCAGGTGAATCTGCCAGGCCTCCTTATAATGTCCATTTAATAACATAATCCGGGCGGCTTCTTCAAGGCTTGCTGTCCAATCATCATCACTGATCTTTTTTTGGGGTGGGGGATCCATAAAAGTGAGAGAAATGGCGCCTTGCCCAAGTAGCAAGGTCAAATCTGAAAGGGCGGAATCTTTGCGGAACAATTCACCTATTGTTGGATTGGATGCCAACCAGGAGCCAAATTCAGCTTGTCCGAGATCCCCGATTTTCCATTGTAAAAATTGTCGAAAAATCTCGTCGCGAAGTTTTGGTCGTGGAGTTTCCGTTCTACGTCGAAATTGTCCCAAATCAGGAGCTGCCAGCAAGTCAGGGTTAGCTCGAATTGCTTTAATAATGATTTCAAGGTCATGTTGCGGTTCAGCTTTACAGGCGGACTCAATTTTGGCCATCTCTTTTTCAATTTCTGACAACTCAGCTTTGTCGATAATGGGGTTAGGGAGTGAAACCGATTTTGAGGCTAAAGTCGGTTTTGAAGCTAGTGCTGGTTCTGATGCTAATAAAGGTTTTGATAATAACTGGGATTTTTTGCTAGCTACAGGTGTTGAATTTTTGCCTGAACCTGATTTTTTTTGTTGAGTTGGTGGAAAAGCCAATGTGGAGTTTGGTGCAGAGGCATTACTGGTTGGTGATTTCATTGTTGAAGCAACGGTTGGCTTAACGGCAGTATCATTTTTTTGCAATTGGGCTAAAAAACTCAGACAATGTTGATCATTAGGCGCAAGTTGAGCTGCATACTTAGCATGCTCGAGAGCTTGTTTCCTATCTCCTGCTGCTAACAAAGCTTGTCCAAGAGCCAGACGAAAAAGTGCGTTTCCGGGATTCAAGGTATTAACCCAAATCAATCGTTTCACAGCTTTTTCTATGAACCCGTGATGTAATTCGGCTAATCCCAATAAAGCATTGGCTTCAAGATGAGTTGGGTCTTCCTTTAAAACTATCAAAGTCGATGAAGCGAGGATTTGCCATGCTTGATTTTCATTTGCTTTGCGTGCTTCTTCGAGCGCGGTTTTCCCTTCGGATGTCAATTCCATTTTGGCCGAACCTTGTGTGGGCCAGGTGAAAATGAGAAGTGTAAAAAGAATTTCAACAAAAGGAATTCCTGAAAAAAATGCAATTTTATTTATATTCATTGAGGTTCTTGCAAAATCAGCAGACTCTTGTTTGAGAAAAATTCACAATACTGGCCGCCATTGAATTGCTTTTTGATTGTTGTGCAAAAATTATACAATGTTGAAAGAAGCTCCATTGGTTGCAATTTCGTTAAAACTCATTCCCGACTAACCGTATCTCAATGCTAAATGTTGTAAATCTTTCTCAGGGAAGCTTTTAAAAAATGACAGTGTAGCAAAATTACTGAATAAATCACCTTGAAAGCAGCGTGAACAGAGAAATACAAAATTAGGAAGAATATGCTTTTTTGTTCTACAAAGGTTTTCTGCATTTTGCCTTAAATTTGAGCTAAAATTACCAGCCAACTTGCAACAGTGTTGAAAAAACTAAACTTGCGGAAAAGTACTATCCCAAAAGGTGGCATTACAAAATGAATGTGATTATTTTTACTTTAAAAATTTCAAATTTTTCACACCTTCAGGGAGTATTCGTGGGCTTTGCCGGTATTGGAGGATTTTTTAAAATCGACTCAAGTTCAGAAAAAAGTTGGGGAATTTCCTTGCCAAGCTGCTCGTGAATGTCGCCAGAGGTTTTTAATCGTGAATCAGGCTGGGCTGCACCCGGAGTTTGTTTGGTGGCCTGACGGAAAAGTCCGGTTGCTTCCTTCAGTTTCTTGAGAAGGCTTTGGATTTTTTGCAACCGTGGTTGATCGGGACTCTTTCGAATAAGCAAAGAAGCCAGATCCAATGTGCGGTCAATAAAAGCTTCCAATTGTTCAAGCTGTACAAGATACATCGGATCCCCGAGATTTTTCCGAGCGGATCTCATTGAAGCTGCCACAAAACCATAAGAACTGTGTGCGAAATGCAAAGCTTGTACAAGATAGAACTGAAGGAATTGAAGCTCTTCAGCAGGTAAAGCGACGTAAACAGCTTGAACCCCTGTTTGCGAATCGATTGCTTTTGCTGTCGGGGAGGCTTTTTCAGTTAGACCTGAAGTTGAGGTAGCATCCAGGGCCCAGACGGTCTGCCCTATTCCACTAATGAAAATTGAGATAAAAAGGAATGACACTAGTAAACGAAGTTTAAAACACGATCTAAACATATCTATCTCCCTTTTAAAAAGATCTGAACAAACTAAAGTGACTCGATTGTGGTAGAAATTTTGAACTGGCTGGACCCTCGAGCAACAATTTCGGGTTTGCGAGGATACTGAAGAGTAAACTCCAGTGCGATGACCATGACATGCTCATCAGTATATTCCCTGACGGAGGATTTGATCGAAGTCAGATTGAATAGTAGCTGCTGTTCCACAACGGTTTTTCCGCCGGAAGTGACTCGTCCGACTAAATTGATATTTGGTGCTTTTCCCGAAAGAAATCCCGTAACAAGGAATTCATCGAAAGTATTATCAGTGTTGTGCTTTCGAAAAGTTTTGAATTGCCATAGCGGCCATTCTGTTTCGTTTCCTGTGAAACCTGTTAAAAGTTCGCCTGTTCCAGCATTTCGAATTTTCAAAGGCTCGGTAGCGATAACCGGAGGAACTAAAATCACCCCATGGGAATCGACAACCAGGTTGTTTATTTTTCCAGTGGCTCCAGTGAAATACTTTTCCCAGAAAACTTCATTTAAGCGGACGGCATTCATTGCGGACTGCTTCCAGTTGGTTACTTCTTGCGTCATATTTACCCACCGGGTAAATTCAAAGACCACCAATGAAACAAGGCTAAAAACTACTACGCTTACAATAACTTCAAGTAGTGTAAATGCACGACGAAAGTGTGATACGGAAGAAATGGTCATCAGGATCCTTCCAGTTTTTGCATTTGAATGGTAATTTGCATAACAACATCAGCTTCACCGCCCCCAACTCCAGGTTGGATCTGGTTTGATGCAGAAGCTGTGATTCTGTAATAGTCTTCAACATATCCGGAACTTAAGCCGGTACTCTTTTGGCTGATTCCCATGCGTTCGATGGAGGTGATTCGAGCTGCCATACTGGCATTCTCGGATTTAAGTCGGGAATCGAGGACTTCGATTCGAAGATCACTCAAAAACGCATCATAGAGTGTGCTTGTTTGTTTACCAGGAGGTTCGTCAAATTTGTATCGAAAAGCATTATACAACTCTGTTGGTTGGGCCTTGATCTTTAATTTCGCCGCTTCGATCATCGAATGGCAAAGAAGCTCTAATTGAGTTCTCTCCTTGGTGATGATTTTCTCTTGTCCGTGACTGATCGAGCGTTGCAAGAGAAAAGTTGCAAAAATAAGGGAAGATGTAATAGCCATCAATACAACGATGATTGCCATCCCGGTTCGCTCAAACCTTCCCCTAATAATATAAAACAGGTTCCGAAAGGGATTTGGGGAAAAGCCTGTTGAAAAATGTGAACTTCGAAATAACCTCATTCCAGATCTGCCTTATATGCAAAGAGTTTAAGTTTGTCATCCTGACCGGTATTCTTGGATTTCCAGGTAACTTCAAAATCCATGCGCAAAAATTGTTTATAGGCGGTCATGGAAGCCAAATGTCCCGGTTGATCCATGAATTCGAACCAGAAATCCTTTTTTACTGGATCACGCATTACATAAGTGACTTGGAGCTTGTTTGTAAACGTGTTACCATTGATTATTGCTTTTTGAGGAATAAACAGTTTGTTAGTGGTGAGACTTCCAAAGTTTTTCTCCAAAGCTACTGGGTCGCCAATCGGGATATCAGCGACCGGCAAATTTGCAAGTCCGCGCAAATATGATGAACTCATCTGCATCGCGGAAAGGTAATCAGTGGTCATTTGCGTTGACACCGCTCCACGGCCAAAAAGCCCCATAATTGGGAGCATGGCAATAGAAAAAATCACCATAGCAACCAATAATTCAATCAGTGTCATAGCCTGACGGCCTATTTCCGGAAACCTTTTATCTTTTATACCGGACCCGATATCAAGTATGCCCCTTCTTTTGTTAGGGTTAAAAAAGGAACTTAGATGCTTTCTATTAATAGGGTGCTGTAATAAATAAATGTCGTAATTTGAGTGCTTCTTTTGCTCGTGCAAATTGTGAACCTCTTTTTCGGAAAGAGGTTCACTGAAATGATAATATACTCTCGAGAAAATCATGCACTCTTCTTATGGTTACTAATTCTGACTATTATCCAAAAGTTTCATCAGTAGTAGTTTTTTGTATGTTCTTGCATTAAAAAGTTTTTTTTTTAATGAC
The DNA here is from genome assembly GCA_015233565.1 of Candidatus Rifleibacteriota bacterium. GTDB lineage: Bacteria > Muiribacteriota > Ozemobacteria > Ozemobacterales > Ozemobacteraceae > JADFXM01. Next base: position 74,983 of record JADFXM010000026.1, on the reverse strand, counting down.
GTTCACCTGTGGTATTTGTTTCGAGAACCCTGATTACAAAGTGGCTGGGGATGATTGGCAAGTCAATCAGGAGTTCGCGAGTATTGTCCCCGAGATCCACGGCTTTCAGATAAAAGGTATTTGAGCCTACATTTGGCCCTGCTCCGGAGTTTTTCAACCCAGTGATGTTGCTTGCATTTCCGACTCTGAAAACATGGGATAATACTGTTCCATCAGTATTCAATAGCCGTAAAGGAGCAACATCATTCATGGTGGACACCGGAGTACTAGCAACCTGGCTATGATAATTCACTTTCTTCTGGTCAATCACATCCTCAAGGAACTCATAAGAAATTTCCTTGAAATTGTGCTCTGGGACTGGCATTCCCTGGGGGGCAAGGCTGTCATTCTGCCAAAAAAGAACATTATCACGGATTGAAAGGTCGAAAGTAAGGACTTCATCTTCCGCAAAGCCTGGTGCAGTTGGATTTGCCAGATTAAAGGCGGCTTTAACATCACTATCAGCTAACTTGATGAGGGGATCATCAAATTTGGAAGTATTGCCCAGTGTGATTGGTCTATTGTTAATCGGTTCGTCGAGTGATAATTCGCGATGATAAAAATAACCAGAGGTCTGGAAGTTGTTTAAGAACCCTGCGGTAGTGAAAGATTGGTCAGGGGTGTTGTATGGGTGAATCCAGTTAGTGAGTAAGCCTGGTTTGGAAGCTTTTGTGCGATCGCTAACAACGGTTGCAAATGATGAAGTTGATGCCCAGGCCAGAGCGCCAAACGGGGAGACTTTTGGCCCAAGAGGAGTTTCAGTCAGTATTTGGGAAATGGCTGCAAGTGTTCCGTCGTCCGGCAGGGGCTTGTATTTCGGAGTAGCAAGTCGCAAGTCGATGTTCGGCCGTTTGTTGTCAACAACTTTAAACACGCCCTCATAACGAGTGAAATTGCGGGAACTGTCTTCAATTTCAATCACGTATGCAATTTTTCCTGCAATATAATTGGAAAACTGATGGCGGATGGTCATCCCAGGACAGTTGAGAGTTCCCAGGTCTTCTATGTTTGTAGGCTCGACTACTGCCATGTAATGGCCATCAACTCTGGGAGCCGTAATGGAAGTAACATTGGCGGCCAGATCGCCGTCTTGATCAGTTCTGAGAATGTTTTTAACGGAAGGTAAAATTAACGGCAATTCATAACCCGAAGTTGCGGTTAAGGAAAATTTGTTATTCAATCCGTCTATTGATTGAATCCAATAGCGGGGATACCATGCACGTCTTGTACCGCCATTTTTTAACCCATCATTGGGGCCATAGCCCGGATGGTTGTCGCTTACAGTGAGGCGATACTTTAACTGGTCACCGGTTGTGGCGTGAATTCCGCCGTCGGAATCTATTGCGGTCATGACTCCATCACCGTTTGTCTGCTCGAAAGAGGTGATTTGCGGGGGAGTGACATCTACGGTGAAGGCTCTGCGCTTCCATACAATGGTTTTTGGACGATCAAGAAATTTGCAGACACCATCCCCAGTAATTGCCAACCTGCTGTAATCGGCACCAAATTTCGTGCGATTAGCGGTTTCCTGGCTTGGGTGGTCAACGTAAAAATCGCGTTGTGTATAGGTTAAGGTGAAAATCATCTCATAATACTCGTTAGGAAAGGTTGGAATCGGCATTTCCCACGAAAACTTCGTTGGAAATTGAACTGTTTTAACAGTTAAATATCTACTTCCTGACTTAACCAGATATTCTGACATGTCTGACAGATTTATCATGGTAGAACCTTGGCTGGAGGTGTCAGGAGTAAATTCAAAATTCTTCCAGGTGTTTTCGCTACCTGAGAAAGTTTTTTGCTTAATTTCAAGTGCTAATTTAACTGGAGAGTCCAATAAAACGCCGCTGTAACATTCAAGGTCGTCCTGTCCAAGCATGTTTGCGGTATTCAAATCATTAGCTTCCTTCACTCTTCGAGCGAATTTCAACTCGAGATTGACAGGGTAGTCATATTTTTTAACCAAATCGGCATTAACGATGTCAAAGTGCTGGTCATGGAGCTCATTTAAAGTACTACTTGTTGAATAAGGTAACCAGTCGTTATCACTCAAAAAAGGAGCTCCCGGCATTCTGACGTCGGTTTCGCGAGTTTCAGGGAATGCACGGAATTTAGATGGAAAATCTCGCATTTGAAGGGCGCTTGCGCTTGAACCCCATTGCGGGGCATATGTTGCACTGTTTCCTGAACCGGTTACTTTTAACTTAGGATCATCGAAGTCTGAAGGGATGTGGTCTTGAACGCGGACATTCAGCGAGACAGTACGAGTCATCGGGACATCGGTGACAGCGTAATAAACGATGATTCCCAAACCATCTGTGACTGGTGTGACAATTCGCTGAACATAAGTAACGATGCTGAAAATTGTATATTGGCCTGCTTCGAGGATCTTATAGGTGAAAGTATCCCCGGTTCCGGAGACCCCATCTATTGAAACGATTTTCCAGGTCTGGCTCCAGGTTCCTGGTTTGATGATGACTTCTTCTGTCCCAGGGGCTTTCCAGGTTTGGACGATATCTTCCGGAACTTCATTCGGTCCGATAATTTGGGTTGGCAAAAGTCTGGTTTCAATTGGCGGATATGGCGGCTTTGGAGGAGTTACCGGAGGTGACCAGCCGGAATCATAATTGAACATTCTGGCAACCGAAAATTCGTTTCCATCAGCCGGATCATAGGCCCATATTGTTGGATCGAAATAAGAATAGTTGTAAGATTCTTTTACTTCAAAATAATTTACACCTTTAGGTGGGTAAGCGGAGAATTTTCCACTTGCTATTACTCTGAATTCCTTGTTCAAATCCGTTACAACCGGAGCGCCTGGAGCAACACCTGCCCGATGTTGCCAAACGCTATTCAGCAAGAAGCCATCCAATGCTTTGATTTCATCCCAACGTGCAAAGTCAGCGGAATTAAAACCGTTCTTTCCATCGACATCGCCGAAAATGAACAAACTGCCCATCCAGCCTGATTCAACACTTTCAAGTAGCCCCAATCTCCAGGGGTCACCTACCGGATAAGCTCCGGTTTTTGTAAAGTCGCATTTGGGATAAGTTTTAATCGTAAGTCTTTTTAGTTTTCCCAATATTGTTCCATCTGGAATCTCGTTAGTGCAATGTCCGAATAATTGGGGGAAAGCTGGCTCATCATTGATCGAACTGGGGAAAGGCGCCGGACCAAGATTAGGAAGAAATTTCGCCCCGGTAATGCCGGGGTCTGTTTTTGAATCATATGTGAGAGCGGCGGGAATGAAAGGGAATAGTTTGGAAGGTTGGCCTGGAACAGGGCTGACATAAAAATTCCCGTGAAAGGCATTGCCTTCCCAACCAATTTGAGAACGCGCAACGCCTCCAGCGGCTGCTTCAACGATTGGGACAGGTGCTACCGTGGCGGTTACTGTTGCAATTTTCAGAAGATCAGGATTTGCGGCAATCGCTGTGCGAATCTCGTCACCCAATTTTTCAAAAGCTCTCGGGAAATTGTTGAAAGAATGTTCCCAGATTCCTGCGCAATCTTCTGCCGTGATATTGCCGTCTTCATTGAAATCTGCGGAAATCAGGCCCCATTGGAAGAAGGCTTTGTCCAAATCATCTATTTTGTCATCGCAGTTGAAATCGAACATCTTTGTGAAAACGTATTTCACTGGGCCTGCTTCAGGCTTTCCATTCGTAAAAGTGAGGGGAGTTTTACATTCGCGAATGTATCCTCGCGCGTAAGATTGAGTAGTGGGATGTAAAGTAAAGCCGGGAATGACGCCGCTTACATCGAGAAGCGAGCCATCTGCATTTGTAATCGGCGTGTAAGGGTAAGGGGCTTTGCGTGCTCCGTTTACCAAAGTTGGAGTTGTGACCAGATATAATTTGGGTTCATCTGATTCCAGGGCCATGTAAACCGGAACGTCAATCTGTCCATAGCCAAGGTTAGAAAGCAACTTAACTATGTCACGCATTTTGATTTTTCCATCAAAAATTTTGCAATACTCGATATAATATTGCTCATCATTCCTATTTAAGCTGTCTTTGGTCCAGGAAAATTTCAATTTGATAACGGTTTCGGAATACTCCGGATGCCAAACGTTGTCGTAGTCCATGCGCCACGTTGGGTTAATTGCCGGCAGCGGATGGACCAATGGATGAAAATTGAAGTCGTAGTTTTGCTCAGGGTTGTTGAAAGAATAACCACCATATTGAAAATTTACGGCATCAATTTTTCCGTGATATTTCAAATCAAAATCTTTCAGCCCGATAGGAGTTAGTCGAGTAAACTGGCCGGTTGTCATGCCGGAAAAACTGGAATCAGCGTCAATATATCTTTCGATTCCAGGGTTCCATTCATGTTTCTTCATTTCAATTGGAAAATCAGAAAACAGAAACGATTTCAATTTATAAAGGAAATCACCGGTTGTCCAATAGTAGACCTCATAGTTATTAAAATCGGAAGCGTATGTTACACAGCCGCCGGGCCAACAGTATGTGCTGTCTCCTGTGCCGGAACATCCGCCTGACCAGCAGTAGGTTGTCCAGGCAATCGGGACGGAATACCAATAATTAACATTTCTCCAGGTATAATGGTTCTGCCAGTACCAGTAATCAAGGCGGGAAGCAAGATCATAATTCGTCCAAACCTGGTTGGATGGAGTCAATCTTAGGCCGGCTCCGCTCAAAAGCTGCGAGTTCCCAATCTTGTTGGGGCCAAAATACATTACCGGTCTTCCATCGCGTATTCCAGGAATAAAAGGAGTATTTCGTGCAGTGTTAGAAGCTGTGTCAAATTCGCCTGCCAAATTCAAATTGGTTTTGGCATCAACTTTACACCAACTTCTGTATGTAAAGGGGTTGCTATCGGGGTCTTGGTTTATTATACAATGGCCGTCAGGTTGAGGGGTATGTGGGACCGGAAAGCTTCCACCGGCAAACAATGCTACAGAAAACAACTGAAAAGCAAACAACGTAAAAAAGTGAAAAAAATTCTTTGTACCGCAAATCTTAACAAAGTAGCCAAAAAAACTTTGGGTGCCCGGCTGCTGAGCGGAGCTGAAACCATCAGGAAAATGGTTTATGGATTTTTTAACGGAACCCATTATGTGAAAACTATTATACTTAGAAATTCGATTAATTGTTTGTTTCATGCTATTTCCCCTCTTTCAAAATTCGGCGATTAGCCTGATTTTCCGCAGGAAAGCATTAAAATTATTCTATAAACCGCATTAAAACTAATAACACACTCTCGATCTAATAATACCTGAAATTTCCAAATCTCTCAACTATTTTTAAATCAACACAGGCGAATGCTCCTAAATTCAGACTTCCTGATTTAGAAGGAACTCATTTGGCACAATTTTGAAGAATTTTCAACACAAATAAACACTTTTTTTCCTTGAAAAGTGCCAGATGGATTTCCGGTTGGAAACTCTGAATTTCTTTTCTAAAAAAAATCCCGGGTTTGACATTTTCTGTCAAACCCGGGTTTTAGTCGTTTTCGCGCTTACTTTATCAAATCATCGATCTCTTTCTGAAACTCTAATTGTTTGCTGAAAGCCATTGAAAAATTTGGTGTTGCTATTTGGATTATCGGATTTGCTGAGTTCTTAATTTTTTCAGAAAGCTCCTTTAATTTGTTTTGAAAATCCGGAGCTTTTAAATCTAATCCAAGGACTTCATCATAAATTTTCCCCATTCCATCGACATATTTTGAGAATTCAGGAGATTGTACAAAATTCTTTATCAATTCTTCCATTGCAGGGTCTATTTCTTCTTGCAATGCGGACAACTTGGGAAGTTGAATCTGGTGGGTTGTACAATAAACCAATGGTTCATGTTTCGTATTGAACTCAATTTTGTATTCCCCTTTTTTTGGGCAAGTGGGCGCAGATTTCAAATATTTTTCCTTAACGAGGAAGTCCATAAGGTTCGAAGTTGCGCTTGCAGGTAAGGTTTGGTAATCCATCATCAGCATTTCCATAGCTCCGGTTAAAACCCTCTGATTGGCTTTACATGCTTTTTCTGCGCTTTCTTTCGTTGAATCGGGGGCTGGAAGTTTTTCAGAGATATTCTGAAGTACAGGACAACTGGTAACTACATTTTTGTCTCCAAGTGCTTTGGTAATAATTTCTTTTGCAAAACTTCGAAGCAGGGGTGAATTTTCTTTTATCCTCCCAAGAGTGTTCATTGTCACTTTCTTTTCACTTTCCAGAAACTTGACTATGTTGATTGTGGGGCGTTGGGATGAAGAAAAGAATGATTTGATTTTTTCCTGCCATTCTGGCTCGGGGTGCTTCTCTTTGAAAGATTTAAGTAATGGCAATGCTTTTTTGCATATCCCTAGGGCCACCATTCCATCAATTAAACAACCGTTTTCTTCAATGTGTTTCCCAAGGCGGAAAATGTCCAGATAAATTTCAAGCGCTTCCTTGGGATTGCCTTCCTTTTCAGAGAGTAGTCCAAGGATGCCGGCGTATCCCCCAAGCTGCCTGAGCAGTTTATATGGCGGAACGATGTCATCGAAGTCTCCCTTGTTATCCGGGCAGAAAGTACACTGTTGGCAGCTCCCACCTGCTCTGAGCATCCGAAGAATGTTCTGATTTTTTCCTTCCGTGAGAAAAAGTTTGGCTTCCATTGAGATTTTTTCAAGGTCATCTGGTTTCACACAGTTTGTAAGTTCCTTGTTAACTGAGTCTGGCATGGGATTTAGATTCCCTACCGCGAGAAGATAGCTCAAAGCTGCGTTTGAACCGGAAGGGCTTTCTGCTCCGAAAAGTCCCGATGCCGAAATTAAATACACGGCAACCAGAAGAATAATCGATCGTTTCATGTAGTACCTCCTGGGAATTAAATTTTTAGGCGGTAGAACCTATCCTTAGAGCCAGTCTAACGATTGCTTCAATTCAAGCCGGCGTTCTGAATCGAAGGAAATCAAAAAATTTGCCTGGCTACGATACCTGATTATTGAAATTTCACCTAGTTCGGAGATTTTTATTTCGGGACCGGAATTTGAAACAACCAGAAGTTGAGGTGGTTTTATCTCATTTTCAACTGGAGGAGGAGGCGATGGTTTGTCTTGCAAAATGGCTAGGGTTGCTCCAATTGAAAGTGCAGTCGCGAATAGAATCCACTGCAATAAGGAGCTTTTTTTTCGCTTTTTTTCCAGATTCCAGTGGGCTTTTTTGGAAAGCCGCTCAAATAGTTCCGGGGATGGAGAATCGACCGGAACTTGTTTTAGAAATTCCTCAAATTTCTTATTTTCGTTCATTCCATCCATTTTAGAAGTTCCTTAAGCTTTTGAATTCCATAGCGATATCTGGAAGCAACAGTTTGAACCGGGACTTCATGAATAGTGGCAACATCATCAATCGGAAGGTCTCCCCATACCCGAAGTACTAGTGTTTCGCGTTGCTCTTCAGGAAGCTTCTTTAGCGCTTCTTTAACCAATATTGTTGTTTCCCGGTCTAACAGATTTTCAACGGACGCAGGCATTTCATCAGGGAGAGGGTCAGCTTTTCGTGCTTTGTGAAAGCGAATAGCCCCGTTTCTGACACTTGAAAAAAGGTAGGACGAGAGCTTTTGAACGCTAGCCATTTTTTCAGGGTTTTCGGCCCAGGGTAATAATGCGTCATGAACTATGTCTTCAGCGTCTCCTTCAGACAGTCCAAATGAATTCCGGGCGAAGAAAACAAGTTTTCCTGCAAATTTGAGGTATAACATTTCGAAACCCTTTTCGGGATTTTTTTTGTAAACTGTCAGAATTTCGTTTTCTTCCATTTTTTTGTGACTCCAACAGTTAAGAGTCGAAGCAAGGGTAAAATTATTTAAAAATTTTTCTAATCAAAAAAAATAAGAATAACACAGGAGCTTCTTGCAATTTTGTATAAAATTTCAAAGATTTGCATAATTACTAAGAATGGCACAAATTGCAACAATCAACAACGATTTGATGTTGGTTTTCGAGTTGGATTTGAAGGATTTTAGCATTAATACATACCATTGTAAAATTTGCATGTCGAACAGCAACAAAGAGTAAATTCATATTGACATTGGCAATTAACCATACAATTCAAAAAAAAAATCGCGAAAAATTATTTTTTCCAAATTTTCTGCACTTGCGTAGGTGTAGGTATATAAGTCAAATATTTTTACTCTTTTTCGCTGAATCTCTTGAGGAGGCATGTTCTAAAGAGTTAAAAGATAATGACTGTTGCTCGAAATTTCTTGTATTCATGACTATTTACAGAAGAATTAAAGGTTTGTCCCGGCAAAAAGCCCACTTTTGACATCCGTAACCGAATTTGCTACTTTGATGATGACTAAAGAAATTCCTATTCTGGGGAGGTTGAAATGAAAAGGCAGGAAGCCTGGGAGTTGCTCCAATCACATTTGAAGCAGGAAAACCTGATAAAACATTCGATTTCTACACTAGTGTTGATTTTTTTGATTTTTTCTCCAATTCAGTCTATTGCTGACCAGGTTTCCAGCGGAAAGATCGACTTTGCGCCTTTTTTTGTTGGTCACGATACTGCTTTTGTTTTTTACGATCTTGAAAAGAATGAGTACATTCGCCTAAATTCTGATAAGTGCAAGCAAAGGTTTTCTCCGTGCTCAACATTTAAAATTCCGAATTCACTAATCGCACTTGAAACCGGAATTGCTTCTGATGCTAATTTTTCCTTAAAATGGGACGGAAAAATAAACCCAATAAAAACCTGGAACCAGGATCATAACTTAAAATCGGCGTTTTCAGAATCTTGTTTGTGGTTTTTCAGGGAAATCGCTTCAAGAGTCGGAACAGAAACCATGAATAAGTTTGTCAATGACATGGATTATGGGAATCGTGATACTTCCGGTGGACTTACGCAGTTTTGGCTAGATAGTACTTTAAAAATATCTCCAGATGAGCAAATAGAATTTTTGAAGAAGCTTTGTACGAATCGTCTTCCCTTTTCCAATCGTTCTGTGAAGCTGCTTAAGGAAATTATGCTTGCAACTCAAACGGTCGAAGTATCGGTTTATGGCAAAACCGGGACTGCTGGAGATCCGATAAAAGGGGCTACGATGGGCTGGTATGTTGGTTTTCTTGAAAAATCAGCTCATACTTACATTTTTGCAGCAAATATTTCTGGGGGTGACAACCCAAGTGGACGAAAAGCTCGTCAGATTGTTTTTGAAATACTTCGTTCTATGAAATTTCTTTGAAACAACCGTTAATCTGGTTTTTTTTGGGATTGCCTTGCTTATTTTGAACCAACTTGCGTTATGAGGATTGAAAAAGAGAGTTATGTCAACGAAACAACTTAAATTACTTTTAGTGGAAGACGAAGCTGCCCATGCTGAGGCAATTAAACGTGCATTTGAATCAATAGGCTCCGCTGTAACTATCCATAGAGCGAGCACTTTGGCGGAATATCGAAAACTCGCTGTGAGTTTTCTGCCCAATATTTGCTTGATGGATCTCAAACTTTCGGATGGCAATTCATTGACTGAATTATCCTGGCCGCCTGAAATCGGATTTTTCCCAATTATTATCATGACAAGTTTCGGAGATGAACTGATAGCGGTTCAGGCAATAAAAGCCGGGGCTTTTGATTTTGTCGTCAAATCCAGGGAAGCCTTTGCTGATATGCCCAAAACTGTAAGCCGCGTCATGCGCGAGTGGAATTTGCTATTGGATCGCAAACGAGCCGAAGAAAAATTGTGGGAGAGTGAAGCGCGGTTCAGGACTATCATTCAAACAGCCATGGATGGCTTCTTGTTGGTCGATTTGGACGGAAAGTTGCGAGAGGTCAATGCGGCTTATTCCAGGATGATCGGATATAGCATTCCGGAGCTTTTGACTATGCGCATTCCCGACCTGGATCCCTTCGAAGAAAAGGCTGACTTTGTTGCCCGAGTAAATAGAATTTCTGTTGCTAGCGGGGAGCGTTTCGAGGCACGTCATCGACGCAAGGATGGAAAGATCATATACGTCGAAGCAAGCGTTCAGTTTTGGTCTACTGAGGGAGGGCAGGTGGTGGCGTTTATTCGGGACATCACTGAGCGAAAACAGATTGAGGCTTACCGGGAAATGAGTCGGGAGGTTCTTAAAATTCTTAACGAACCAGGAGACGTGAAAGCTTCCACTCATAGTGTTATCGCCGTATTGAAGAAACAGCCTGATTTTGATGCGGTTGGCATTCGTTTGCATTTTGGAAATGACTTCTCATTTTTTGCCCAGCAAGGATTCCCCAGTGATTTTCTTCGAACCGAAAATAACCTTGTTTGGCCGGTTTTCGATGATGGCGTGAGTTGGGCAAAAGATGGCGAAATTAGTTTTGAATGTTGTTGTGGACTGGTTGTTTCCCCCGAAATTGTATCGCCTGGTCAACTTTTTACAAAAAGAGGAAGCTTCTGGACGAATGAACTTGTTTCTTTGTTGCGGAATCAACCACTTAATAACTGTGCCCGAGAAGGTTACAATTCAATGACCCTGGTTCCCATCAGGAGCAAGGATGGGTTTGTTGGGTTGATTCAACTCAATTCACGTTCCAAAGAATGTTTCAGCCTTTCCGGGGTTGAGATTTTGGAAGAAATTGCTTCTCATGTCGGAAACGTTCTGATGCGTAAGAGGGCAGAGGAAGAAAATGCCAGACTCGAAAACCAGTTTCGGCAGTCCCAAAAAATGGAATCAGTTGGAAGATTGGCCGGTGGCGTTGCCCACGATTTTAACAACATGTTGGGTGTTATCCTTGGTCATACGGAATTAGCTCAGAGGAAGGTACAACCCTCGCAATCAGTTTATGGTAACCTTGAGGAGATTCGCCAGGCGGCCAGTCGCTCGGTAAACCTCACGAGACAGTTGCTGGCCTTTGCCAGGAAACAATCCGTTGTACCGGAAGTTTTGGATTTGAACAAGATAGTGGCCAGTATGTTTAAAATGCTCAAACATATTATTGGTGAGAATATTGAACTCATCTGGAAGCCAGGTGAGGATCTATGGCACATAATAATGGATCCCTCTCAAGTTGATCAGATTTTGGCAAACCTGTGTGTTAATGCACGGGATGCAATCACAGGCATTGGAAAATTATCCATTGAGACAGGCAATCGATTGCTCGATCAACGTTATTGCGAAGCTCATCTTGATTCTGAACCTGGTGAATATGTCTGGATTGCAGTAAAAGACGATGGCAGTGGCATCGATCGTGAAACACTTGACCACATTTTCGAACCCTTTTTCACAACCAAAGAAGCTGGAAAAGGGACTGGTCTCGGATTATCCATGGTTTACGGTGCTGTCAAACAAAACCACGGTTTTACCGAGGTTGATAGCGAGCTTGGCAAAGGAACAAAATTCACAATTTATCTGCCCAGGTATGTTGGCACTGCAAAACAAAAACTGGGGGAAGCGGAAGTTGAGCCAATCCAGATTGGCCATGAGACCATTCTTCTCGTGGAGGATGAACCTAACATGCTTGAGATGACCACAATGATGCTTGAAAATCAGGGCTACGTGGTTTTAAAAGCTACTTCTCCAGGCATGGCTTGTCGTATTGCTGAACAGAACAGGGATAAGATTCGCTTGCTTATTACAGACGTAATCATGCCCGAGATGAACGGCAAGGATCTTGCCGAAAGATTGCGGACTATTAATCCTAGCCTTAAATGTCTGTTCATGTCGGGATATACTGCGGATGTTATGACAAATAAAGGTGAGTTATCCGGAGAGATCAATTTCATCCAGAAGCCTTTTCGCGGAGAAGAATTGTCTTTCAAGATTCGGGCGATTCTGAACGGCAAATCTCCGATGGAATTTGGCCAACCTTTGTATCCCCAGAAAACTCTGAGGGCAGGCATCAATGATACTCTGGACAAGGATTCCCAAATATCCTTTGAAGTTATGAAAACAAATGATGAGAGGCCGTTTGTGTTGACCAAAGAGATAGTAGAGAACCTTCCTTCAGGCTTGAGGAAAAAAATTTATGACGCAGTCAGTCGCTGCCGTTTGTACCAGCTGCTTCCGTTGATTCAACAGGTTGCCATCATTGATCCACGCATTGGCGAAAAGCTTCAGAACCTTATGACAAATTTTGATTATGAAACCTTCCTTCAATTATTCCAATAGGAGCCTGATGTGACTTCAGAACCGCTTCATTCAGATGCGATGCCAAGTATTCTTATCGTTGATGACACCTTAGACAACCTGAATCTTCTTACCGAAATGCTTTTAAAGCGCGGTTATGAACCGCGCCCTGTTTCCAGTGGCAAGTTGGCACTGAAGGCGGCTTATATAGATCCCCCCGACTTGATTTTGCTTGACATTCAAATGCCTGGGATGAACGGTTTCGAAGTGTGTGAGGCTCTTAAAGCTGATAAAGTTCTGAGGGATATTCCTGTAATTTTTCTCACAGGTTTAAATGAACTCGAAGATAAGGTGAAAGCTTTTTCATTGGGAGCAGTTGATTTTGTGAACAAGCCTTTTCAGGTCGAGGAAGTTCTAATACGGATTCATACCCATTTGAAAATTTGCTCTCTCCAGCGCCAGCTCAGCTTCCAAAATGAAAACCTGGAAAAACTGGTAGGAGAACGAACCCGTGAATTAGCGAAGGCGAATGAGCGATTGTTGGATTTAGGCCGCCTCAAGGATGACTTCATGCTGATGATTTCCCACGAACTACGCACTCCGGCAAGTGGGCTTCTCGGTTGTGGCCAATTAATGCTGGAACTGAGTTCCCCCGAAGTATATCAGGAATATCTCCCTCTTTTCAACGCCAGCAAATTACGCTTGGTTAACCTCTTGGATGATCTGACCATGATTGGCAACATAGAAAGTTTGATTAAGGGCAGTGGACCAACCATTTCTTTTTTCGAATTGCTTGATAAAATCCGGGGAACCATTCCCGCTTTGCAAATCTTTATGAATCCTCAATCTTCCATGCAACCAATTTTTCTTCATGGAGAACCGGCTTTGCTACAGAGGGCTCTGGAAACCATTATCCACCTTGGTATCTCTTTTTCCCATGCAAAAAATTCCGTTAGGCTTATGTGTGAAGAAACCGAAAAAGCCATTTGGCTGCGCCTGTATCTGGATAGTTTGTCCGTTGCAAGTGAGAATGTTGGCGACTTTTTCAAGATGGAATCTCCGGTTAGAGCCTCCTCAGAAGCAGAAAGCCTGGGGTTGGCTCCCATTGTTGCTTCCAAAATAATTGCTGCATTCGGCGGTGAGTTAAAATTGATCAAAGCAGAAGGACAGACCGGGTATCTGGAAGCATTCCTTGCCAAGGCTATAGAAGCATAGTCAAAAAGTGGCACCGAAAATCATGGAATTTTCACTCCGTGAGTTTCTTTATCTGATCTATTCCCATATTCCAGGGATTGGCTCACCGCAGAATTTGCACTTTCCCTTTTCAATTGCAATGGAAAGAACCTGGCATCCTAATCTCCCTATGATTTTCTTCCCACATTTTGGACAAAACGTATTTTCTGCAGGATTTCCCGGAACATTCCCCAGGTATACAAACTTCAAACCGGCTTTTAATGCTGAGTCTCTTGCTGCTTCAAGCGTTGTAAGTGATGTTGGCGGGAGATTTTGGAGCTGAAATGTTGGATGGAATCTTGTAAGAAAAATGCAAATCTTTGTACCAACGTTTTTCACTATCCATTCAAACATTTTCTTGAGTGTCTCAAGATCGTCATTATACGTTGGAACAATCAAAGTGACAATGTCGATCAAAACATTCGACTGTGCGGCTGTTTTCAATGTGTTCAAAACTGGCTCCAACCTTCCACCACAGACTACACGGTAAAATTTTTCCGTAAAGCCCTTCAAATCAACTTTTAACACATCAAGATAGGGAAGAAGCTCCTTGAGAGGTTCAGAATTGATGTAACCACATGAAACCATCACATTTCTTAAGTTGCTCTTTTTTGCTAATTTGCATATGTCCAACATATACTCATAAAAGATCGTCGGTTCAGTATAAGTGTAAGCGATGCTTTTACACCCCTCTGACAACGCCGATTTTACAGCTATTTCGGGTGGAAGATCGTAGGAGTCAGTCTCTTCAGGTAAAGCTTGTGAAATTTGCCAATTCTGGCAATATCGGCATCCAAGAAGGCAGCCAGCCGTTGCGAGTGAAAAAGCAGTGCTTCCGGGTAATAAATTGAAAACAGGCTTTTTCTCAATTGGATCTATTGCAACAGAACATGGTCGGCCATAGACAAGTGTGGCTAGCCTGTTTTCAAGACTGAGTCGAACGTGACACCGTCCTCTTTCGTAAGGTCTCAGAATACAATAAGTCGGACAAAGAGTACATTTTATCCTTCCGTCAGGGGCTTTCTCCCAGTACATGGCATCGTGGGCTGTAAAACCAGCTTTTTCGATCTCTTTAAATTTCTTTCTGGCTTTTTCAAAGTCAAAATTTTCCTCTTTTGGCTCGGACTTCTTCAAAAAACCACTCTGACCGGGCTTCATATTACGTTCAAAAAGAGTACCGGCAATTCCCACAGTTCCAAGAATTGCACAAGATTTCTCAATAAATTCTCTTCTGGAAAATCTATTTTGAGCCATTTTTGAAAACCAACCTTCTTAGTGCCCCCAAATCCAATAAAAATGGATTGATCGGACAAAATACCAGGCAATAAAATCTTTTTATGAAAAAGCTTCCTATGGCTACTGCCAAGACGAAAATCAAACCCCAATAGCTCAAAATTCCGATGAAAACTCTGGAAAAAATTTCCAGAAATTCCACTGGAAAAATAGGGTCAATAAACAACAAAAGAAAAGAAAGATATAGCAATGCTCTTCCCAACTTGATGGTTACTGGCCTGGTCTCATTTTCTGCATTATTTCTTCTGATTTTCTCAGCAATTTTGTACAACAATAGCTGCAGATTTCCCATTGGACAGACTCGTTCACAGTATCTGCCAGGGTAAAAAAGAACCAAAATAAATACAATCAGGAAAAAAAACTGCCATTCAAGAGGTAACGAAAAAACAAATCCCGGATGAAAAATCAGAGATTTTATGTGATGAAGTGAAATAAACATATGGCAGAAAAACCCCAGAAGGAAAGCGTTCAAAAAGAATGAAATAAGCCGTGGAATTCGTGAATAAAAAAGATAAACCAGCAGGCAGATTGCAAGTGCACCCCAAGTGGGAAGTTTGAGGAGATTTGTTTTTTTGAAGAAACCCGTGAGCCAATCATTACTGGTTGATGATTCTGCTTGAGCTGTCTGGGTTTGCTGTATGGATGTTGGTTGTACAAGTTGGGATGGTTGGGTCGAGGTTGTCAGTGCTCGGGAGGTTTGTTGAAGAGGCTGTGGTGCTGATGAAACAGCAGTTTGCGAAGACAACTTCGACGGATGCGGAAACTTCTGCGGTTGAGAAAGTGATGTTGATTGAAGTGTCTCTTCGGAAGTAGCCGCCCGTGGAGTTTGTGAGGTTTGAGCAGCATGTTCCAAACAAGCATGGACTCCATTGCAGATAGCATTTACACTTACTGTTGCATGGGTTATTCCGTCGATATCCTTGAAAGGAACGATTGGGGCTTTAAGCGTCTTTCCGTTGAATTGCTTCAAAAACCATTCATCTTCAATTCCCTCAACAAATGTTTTTGTCTCAGAATGGCTAAGAATTTCCACTCCTGTGATTCCCCCGGAATCGTCAATCCCAACAAGAAGTTCGATCGGTCCGGAATAACCTGTAATTTCGGGAGCTACAATATTCGATATGTATGCCTTCCATAGACAACTTCCGTCCTTATTTATTCCTTCAGCTGCAATTTCAGGATCACTGGAAGCCCTTAAACTCAGACCATCAGGCAATAACCTGGAAATCTTTTTTTCAATTGCCAGAGAAACAGTTGCTTTTTTCTCTTCGGGAGTAGATTTTCCGAAGAAAACGGCAACAATCAGAAGAATCGTTATTGCCGGAAAAATATTTTTTTTCACTTGAGCTTCTTGCAAGATTGTATAAAGTTTGCACATCTGACAAAAGGAAATTCAGACTTGATAATCATTGTGATATTTTTCGCAAATTTGAATTTGTGAACTTTGCAAGAACCTCACTTGGAACATTTAAACAAAATACTTTACTTTTCCTTCAGGTCGTATACTCCATCCCATAGTTCGGGGGGAGGTTTCTCGATACAAGCCAGGCATCTATTCTGGTATAAAGTTGAAGGCAAGTCGTTGGGGTCAAAATTCAATGCTTTCTCGAATTTCTTTAAAGCATCCTTAAAATCTCTTTGGAAAAAGAGCCGATGTCCCTCTTTGAAGTTTTCGATGGTGAACATCTGATTGTCTTCCAGTCTACAGTCGGCTTCACCAAGAAGTTGATAAATCCGGACCGGTCTTTGTTTTCCTTTTACTCTGATAAAATCAAGTTCGCGAGTGAAGACATGTTCCTTAACCTGCTCAAAAGTAAATTCGGATAACAAAGTCATGGCACGATACAGCTTGGTTGCACTTTCAAGTCTGGATGATAGGTTTACACCATCACCGATCGAAGTATATTCCATTCTTTTGTTGGAACCGATGTTGCCGCAAAGAACTTCGCCTGTTGAGATTCCAATTCCAATTTGGATGGGGAATTTCCCCAGTGCCTTTCGTTCGTCATTCAAGCAAAATAGAGCGTCTTTCATTGCAAGCGCTGCCTGAACTGCTTTCAAAGCATGGTCAGGGAAAGGAACAGGAGCACCGAATACGGCCATGATTGCATCCCCGATAAACTTGTCGAGAACTCCATCGAATTTAAAAATCGCGTCGACCATCTGAGTGAAATACTCGTTGAGCATACTTACAATTTCGTCTGGATCAAGTTTTTCAGTAATGGTTGTATAACCACGAATGTCAGAGAAAAGAATGGTTACTTCACGTTTTGTTCCACCAAGCTCCAGTTTATCTTGCCCGGAGGTAAGTTTGTCGACAAGGTCTTTGGACATATATCGTGTCAGATTACTTTTTACACGCTTTTCTTTAGTGATATCTTCAGTAACTATTACAACACCCAGGGAATTTCCGGAGTCATCACTCATCGGAACCGTGGTAATATTCAATGAAATCTTTTCGCCGTTAGGAAATTTAAAATCGAAATCGTAGAGGGAATTTAGCTTTTTGCTTTCAAAGACTTTTTCAACTTCCTCGAAAATATCCTGATTTTTTTCGCCGAGAATGTCCCTAAAATTCATCCCTTGAAGGTCTTCCGGATTGCTATGGCCGAAAATTTTCGCAGAAATCGGATTACATTTTACCACTCTGCGTTTATGATCAAGAGTGATAACGCCGTTCGAGAGCGATGAAAGAATCGCTTCCAGGTATTTCTTCATGGTAATGGTTTTCTCAAACAGTTGGGAATTCTGAAGAGAAACAGCTGCCTGAGCTGAAAATGCTCCCAACATTTCTTCATCTTCTTTAGTAAAAATTCCGGTTAATTTATTAATTATCTGGGAAACACCAATAATCTGGTTGTCAATTCCCCGGATTGGCATGCAAAGCATTGATTTGGTGCGATAACCGGTCTTTTTATCAATTTCTTTATTAAAACCGGGGAAATCGTAAGCATCAGGAATATTCAGAATTTTGCCGGTGGTGGCAACCTGGCCCGCAATTCCCAGGTGTTTGGGAAATCGAATTTCCTTTACTTCAGCACCTGTAACAACGGAGGACCACAGTTCATTCGTTTCATTATCGATCAAGAACAAGCTTGACCGATCGGCGTTCAATAGTTCTGAAGCTTTCGCCATAATAACCGAAAACAGAGCCTTAAGATCAAGTGCAGAACTCAGCGAGTTTGCTACTTTCAACAGAGCCTGAATCTTCTTCTGAGAGGCGATTACATTTTCGTATAAAAGCGCATTCTCAAGTGCAAGAGAAAGCGGCCTGCTCAACGATTTCAAAAGCTCTATGTCCCGGTGGGTGAAGCTCCCTTTTTTCTTGTTTATTACCTGAATTACAGCGACTGTATTCCCGGAAATATTCGTGATCGGGGCGCAAAGCATCGACTTTGTCCGATATCCTGTGGCTCGATCAATTTCCTGATTGAATAAAGGATGTTGATAAACATCTTCTAAATTTAGAATTTCACCAGTTCTCGCGACATGGCCAGCAATTCCAACAGTTATTGGAAAACGTATTTCAAGGAAATCGATTCCCTGCGCTACTTTGGAAAATAATTCGTTTCTCTGGTGGTCTATAAGAAAAAGCGAGCTTCGATCTGCATTAAGGATTTCAGTTGTTCTTGAAATAATTACGGAAATCAACGGCCCCAGTTCAAGCTGTTTTCCTAATTCTTTATTGATGTCGAGTAATGTGGTTTTTTCTTTAAAAAGGTCAAATATCAGCCTGAGAAATTTCTTACGGTTGTCCCAGCCTAAATCTTCGAATTTCCCGACCATCTCATATGAATCGAAGTGCCCGGTTTCCAGCTCTGAAAATAAATCTGTAAGGTCTTGATCTAGAATCATTAAATGCTCTCGCTATTATTTTCGGTTTTGTGCTATTTATTAATATCACTAATGTAAAAAAATTCCAATATCTCGTTTAATTCTTTTACCATTTTTTGTTTTTTTTGGGAAAAAATTTGAGCATAATAAAAGCTTTTACTTCAATAGCATTTTTTACGGTTCTTTCACGAGTTAGTGGTTTTCTGAGGGTTGCGTTTTTTGCGGCTTTTTTTGGAACCGGAACTGAAGCTGATGTTTTTTTGTCAGTAATGATTTTACCCGAACTAATGTATAAATTTACTAGTGAGGGGCTAATTACAGGCGCTGCCGTTCCCATATTCGTTACTGAGAAACCGGGAACTCAAAAGGAAAGTCAGATTTTCTGGACTCTTTTCTGGGGAGTTAGCATTTCTGCGCTCTTTGCGATAATTGCAATGCTGATTTTCGCCAAACAAATCTGTTCCAGCATGGTTCCGGGTTTTCTTCTGGAGACGCAATCCCGGATGGTGGAAATGTGGAAAATGATGGCGTTCTATATATTATTTTCTGTCCAGGGCTCCCTTCTCACTGCTTTTTTAAATGCCCGCCAAATTTTTGGTCCTCCGGCGATCGGCCCATTTCTTGTAAATGTTGTGGTCATATTGGGGATTTATCTGAATAAGGAAGGGCATGTCGAATTCCTGGTTCCTTACGTTCTGATGGGGATATTTATTCAAACTTTTTGGCTATTTCATATTTCAAGGAAAATAGTTGGAGGGATGATTTATCCATGGAGTAGAGGCTACTTTCAAACTGATGTCTGGCTGGATTTTCTGAAAAAGAGCGCTCCAATTGCTATATGGGTATTTCTAACCCCAATAATTCCGCTGTGGGAGAGATTTTTATTGTCCAAACAGGGAGTTGGTGCCGTATCAACTTTGAACTATACGGATAAACTCATTTACCTCCCATTGGGAGTCATCTCTTTGAGCCTTGCAAGCGCCATTTTCCCTTCATTGAGTGAGTCCGGGGAAAAGGTAAGGATAAAAATCCTTGGAAAATCAATCTGGTGGGGACTTTTTGTCCTTCTATTACCTGCAACCCTGATTTTTTACCTCTGTTCCGAGCAAATAATGTACGTTGTATTCGCAAGAGGAAAATTTCAAGCTGCTGAGATTGCCTCCACATCTTCACTTCTGACAGCCTACTCGACTTTTTTAATTCCCATTTCCACAGTAATGTTGATCAATAGATTCTTTTTCGCAGAAGGGTTTTTCCGAATCACTTTTATGGTGGGAATTGTTTCTGTCTTTCTGCAAGTATTGCTGGACACTTACTTCGTTGAAAAAATCGGCTGGTTGGGAGTCGGGTATGGAGCCACTGCAGGATCTTTTTTTCAGATGATTCTGCTTTGTATAATGATCGCCTGGAAAAAAAGTTTCGAGTCGGTGAAAATCGTTTTAACACCTATTGTTGTGACCCTGGGTGTTTTCTTTTTTGCCGGACTTTATTTGAAACCTATCTGGATGGCATTGTTAGCTCACTTCTCTTCCGGAAAAACAACTCAACTCATAGCGATAGTTGCTTTTTGGTTGCTGCTTCAAATTCCTTTATTTGGATTGGCTCTGGTGTCGAAACGTTACTTCCGGAATGCTTGACTGCAGTGATATGACTCTGCACTCCAGCGCCGGAATATCTTTCCTTAGCGCGTCAGTTTCATCCATGAAGAACTAATTTGAAATTATTTTCCAAGAAAATGCAAACTATTGATGCCAGGAATTCTGAACATGCAAATTTTTACCCGGATGCTTTAATTTGTGCAGTGAAAAAAGGTGTGGAGGTGTTATACCAATTTCAATTAGTTCGTTCATCCTACCTATTTTGTGCTTCAGGTCTGTGGAAATAGGAGTTGGGCCTGACAGAAATGAATGCTTCAACCATCCAGTATGGGTCCCTTATTTTCATGAAAGTTCCGTGTTTTCTTGGAAAATATATCGATCCAACTTCATTTTGATCAAATCAATGTTCTTGGGGTGATGCACGTATTTTTTGGGATTGGTATTAGAAGCTGTCGAATAATCTCGCTACATTCTTATTCGATACAAAGCGGCCAGCTTCTGATGCGTAAAAGCGGGGCGAAAAATTGGGTAGGTAAATTAAAATGTGCAAATTAGGGGATTTTTCGACAGACTCGTTAAGCAGGAATTGAGAAAGACTTGCAATATTTAGTTTAAATATTTCCCCTGTCTGCCTCGAAAAAATCTTTCAAGAAAATAGTAAATGGGTAATTATAATGCTAAGCTTAGAAGATAATTTCGAAATTTCTTCTGAGCTTTAAATTTTTTTTTTCGGAAATTGATTTAGCAAAGGCAAAATGATTAGAGGCGGTTATGGCAGATTTATACATCAGACGGTTTTTTGTTAAAATTATTGGAGTTAGTTTGCTTTCAATGTTCTTGGGTAATTTATTATCGATAAATATTGGAAGTACCTTCTTTGTGGATAACTCGTATGCTGTTTTTCAGGCAAAGAACGGAAAATTGCCTTCTCCTCCTCCAAAAGACATTTCCAGCCTTTATGGGGAAGCCACGAAAGCATCATCAGGAGTCTTTTCGGAAGGATTCATTTCAAGAACAATCATATTTTTGATTTATCTTTGTTTGTATCTGCGATTTCGACCTTTATCAATATACGTAAAAACGGGAGACTCTTCAAAAAAGGAACAAGCGCGGAAAGTATTCGAAACTTTTTTCCCTTCGCTTTTCCTTGCTTTTCTGGCTTTGTATTTTTTTGAAGCAGTGGATTATCTTATCAAAGCTGGTTTCCAGGATTTTTTTCGGATGGTTATTGTCTATAGAGGCTTTTCACTGGTATTTTCGTGCTATTGCGCTTTTTTGATTCTGGAGCCACTTCTTTTCATGCATGTTGCCAAGCGGATGTATGCCGATGAGGATCTTTTTCTTGAAAAGAAGCACATTCCGATAACCATTTACACTCGTTTGGCTCTCATGGTCATTTTTCTTATTGTCGTCCCTTTTGTGGTGATTGCCTGGAATATTTACAACGATTATTTTCTTATTTATATGTACAAGTATCTCTGTTGGTGTATGATAACGATTTCATTAGCCTTGGCCATAGGGAATATGGAAATTCTGTACAAGTCTATTCAGGAACCCCTTGATGGAATTGGAAAAAAAATGGGTCTTCTTGCTTCAGGGAAATTTGACGTCAAAACCAGCGTCTACATGAACGATGAAATTGGAGTTTTGAAAAAGAATTTTAATATAATGGTTGACCAACTTCGACAGCGAGAGGAGATCCTTGAAACGTTTGGGCGATATGTTTCCATCGAAATCGCGCGTAAACTAGTTGAAGAAAAGAAAATTGACTTAGGGGGAGAAGAAATCGAGGCGACAGTGCTTTTTTGTGATATTAGAAGTTTTACTACAATGAGTGAAAAAATGGATCCGGGGCGGGTTGTTGCATTTCTCAATCAGTATTTTTCTTTTATTACAGAGCCCATTTTGGAGAATCGGGGAATCATCAATAAATTCATCGGCGACGCGGTCATGGCAATTTTTACACCAATTCTGGGATCCGAAAAACATGCTGACGATGCCCTTCTTACTGTTTTGGGAATGCGAAAAAAACTTGAGGAATTCAATGCGAAAAAATTGACCGATCATCCGATTCGTTTCGGAGTTGGTTTAAATACAGGCCGGCTTATCGCCGGAAACATCGGGACCCAAAAAAGGCTTGAATATACCGTTATTGGTGATGTGGTGAATATTTCCTCTCGCATCGAGGGGCAAACAAAAAATCTGGAAACTGATATTCTGATAAGCAAAGCAACCTTTGATGCCCTTTCTCCCACTCTCCGTAATTCCCTGAAAACTGAAGAATCTCAACCAATTCGCTTGAAAGGGAAGGAGATTCCGGTGGTTTTGTACAAAATTCTTTGAAACAACTCGGGCAACGCTCTTTTCCCGGTTTTTCTTTCCCTGACCAGTTTGGCAAGCGAATTGGCACACGACAGCTAGAACGAATGCAGTTCTTCCCAGCTTTTCCCAATCTTCCAATCGATGGTGGCGAGCTGAATGGTTCATTTTCGTTCTTTTTCAAAGGGTGGCAAAGGCTTTTGAATCCGCAACGGACTCTCTGAATTTTTTTAATCCTGTTCGAATAGCTGACGACGATCTGAAGCCCCCTGATCAACTGATTTTCGGGTTCTCGGGAGAATTGCCTCCGTGAAACCGCCCGAATAAGCGGGCAGTCATAACCCCGGTCATGAAAATGCCCAACCCTAAAGCGACAATATGATCTGTGGAACGCAATTCAAAGTTTCCAACACGCAACACCAAAACGTAGCTCACGGACAAGTTGAAAAATCCCCAAACCACGTTGACTGTTGAGGACGAAAGTCCCTGACCGGGCGGGGTTGCAAAAGGGCTTTGAAAAGGGCGCCCCATCACCCCGCTGACAAAATGGGGAACAGCATTTGTAAGAAATGCTCCCCCAAAGAAATAGGAAATTAAATGAGTCCATTCCATTGCTAACTGCTCCTTGTTTTACAGGATATAATACCAATTATTATTAATCCGTAGGTATGCTTAAATCCTCCAAAAAAAGATTTTCCATAAAATCATTGGAAAGCGTTGGACGTTTTTCTGAATATTCAATTTTTTTCGAATAAGGTTGCTTCATCGCCTTTGGCTCCCAACGTTGTCGGAAAATTTCTTCACCAGCCAAGAAGATTGAAACCCACGAACTAATTAGGAATGGTATAAGTTCAGATATCCTGATACGTATTTGAATTAATCAGAAATTCAGAGTTTCCAACCGGAAATCCACCAGGCACTTTTCACGGAAAAAAGCGTTTATTTATGCTGAAAATTCCTCAAATGAATTTTATTTCGGCTTCTACAAAAGCGAAACGGGGTAGCGACTTTTTACCATTTTCCTGGGTCTAATCAAGCATTTTAATTTTCCTCCATCGATTATAAAAATAAGGGGTACTATGCCACGAAAAATTAGTCCTGAGCAAAGCCGGAAAATGCAAATTCTGCTTGCCGCCCGCAAAAGGTGCCATTAGGCTTATCATCAAAGGTTTCTCATAAGTGTCTGGTCGATCAGTTTTTGGTTCAAGCAAAAAAATACAAGGAGGGTTCAATGGAAAAATTCAGATGTATCGTATGCGGTTATGTTTATGATCCTGCCCAAGGAGATTCAACTCAAGGTATCGCTCCCGGAACAAAATTTGCGGATCTTCCCGACTCCTGGGTTTGTCCTGATTGCGGAGTTGGAAAAGATCAATTTGAGAAAATTTGAAAAGAATCCATCTTCTCAATTTTGTTGTACTTTGCGTGGGGAAGCTGTGAAAAATTAGGGTTGTTCGTGAAATTGCAACACTCAAGAGCTCGGCTAACAACGGTTTGTGATATTTCGCACTTGGATTTTCTTCCGATTTTTTGTATTTTTTCACACCTTCGGGAGGGAGTGTAAATCCTAAAAATGCAATCCATGCCTCGATCATCCTTGTGCTGAATTACCACGGCCTGTAATTGGGAGATGCAGGGAACTCAGGACGACCGATTATACCAATTTCAATTAGTTCGCTCATCCAACCTCTTTCGTGCTTCAGGTCTGCGTAAATTGGAGTTGGGTCTGACAGAAATGAATGCTTCAACCATCCAGTAATGGCTCCTTCTTTTCATGAAAGTTCTGTGTTTTCTTGGAAAATATACCGATCCAACCTCATTTTGATCAAATCAATGTTCTTGAGGTGATGCACATATTTTTTGGGATTGGTATTAGAAGCTGTCGAAAAATCTCGGCACATTTTATTCGGTACAAAATGGTTCGTTCTTGATGCGAGAAAGCGAGACGAAAAAATGGGTGGGTACATTAAAATATGAAAATTTGGGTATTTTTCGCCAGACTCGTTAGGGGGCAACCTTTGGATATCCGCAGATTTCGTTGAAGCACTGGCCTTGTACCGGTTTGCCTGCAACATTTCCCTCGATTGTGCAGGGGCCTTCCCAGTAATCTATGAAATCAGGCGAAAATGGGTCAGCAAAGAGTTCCTGGTCGATAACCTTAGGTTTGACGGTAAAGACTGAATTCTTTTCAGGGAGGGTCAACACATATCCAGAAGGGTATTTGCGGCGGGTATGTGGACTGGTCCACCAATTGATTGGTTCTAACTTGACTATGCGAGTGGTTTCTTGTGTTCCGTTGGCATATTGGATCGTTGCCACCGGATTAACCTGAGCGCCGGTTAGAGAATGGAAGCTAAAGATGTTGTAATGGATATTGTCGGTGAGTTTGAAGCAGAACCAGTCCCAGCCCAAAACCGTACTTAGAAAGAAATTTCCCCATTGGTGGTCGAACCAGCTCTGGCCAGCTACCTTGACCGCCCGCTCCTTGAATCGCAATGCACCAGTGGTTTGCCAACGGGGTTGTGAGTAGTAGTAGGAATACCCATCGACTCCCATTTTCACATAGCCGTTCTGGTTTACCAGGAGTGGGGGTTTTTCTGAGCGGGCAAGCAGTTGGATCGCTATGTCTTTTGCCTGGGCCTTGATTGAAATGAAATCTTGACCGACCGGGACAATTTCCCAATCACCATATTTTAGCTCAAGTCGGTTTTCAGAAAGAACGCACGATAATGGTGAAAAGAACGTTCGCTCGAACAGAAATCTTTTGCCGGTCACATCGGTGACGGCGAAATGTGCGAAATGGATTAGTGGCCCGAACCGGAAGAAGCACGCTTCGAAGCTGTATTCACGTTTCTCTTCGTCGAATAGATGGCCATTCCAGTACCACCACTCCACGAGTTTGTCAAGATGCCGACCTCCGTCCCGTGGAAATTCGATGGTCTTAGGGTCAGTTTTTTTCGGAAACCTGGCGAGGAGGTTCTCAATTTGGGGAAGCCTGGAGGCGAGCTTGCGGAAGTCTTCTCGGTGAAGGGCTTTCCAGCGGATGACCTCTTGCACTTTTTTGAGAGTGGGTTTGAAGAAATCCGTGTCATCAAGACAGTTGATTCCTTCAAGGAACCGGTCCAGTAGATTGTCTTCGCCATTCCGGATTTCCTTCAGAAGTTCCTGGTCATAAAACTCCTGAATCGGTTTTGGGGAACCGAAATACCCACGTCCGATGGTTGGCCCGGTATCTGCCCCGGCCATGGAAATTGAAATAATAATCAGGACAAAGCTGATCAACACGCATTTTTTCATAATCCCCTCCGGAATTTGGTTAAAAGAAATCTAATCAAGGCTCTAGTAAAAATTTGAGTTCGCTACTGTTAGAATTGCCAAAAAACACGGTGTACTTAATTCGATACAAAGCGGCTCAGTTTTGCGGTGTTAAATCACTATCAAAAAAACATCCGCATCTTATTGACTCTGGAGCAAGAGATTTTCAACTTCAGAAGCGATATCTTTGCAGACTTCCTGGGAAAAATTTGAGCGCTGAAGCAACTGTTTGGCTTCTTCTAAGGATTTATTTGCTTCAGCTTTTTTACCCATTTTTAACTGAATTTTTCCTTTAAGGATACTAACTTCAAGTGGTAGGGCAGTTT
Source organism: Candidatus Rifleibacteriota bacterium (assembly GCA_015233565.1). Classification (GTDB taxonomy): domain Bacteria; phylum Muiribacteriota; class Ozemobacteria; order Ozemobacterales; family Ozemobacteraceae; genus JADFXM01. The sequence goes on along the minus strand of JADFXM010000026.1, from coordinate 48,984 downwards.
TAGCGGCATCCAGCCATTCAAGAGCCTGGACATTTTTGCCTTGCTGCATTTTTAGTTTCCCAATTTCGAATGCTGGAAACGGATCATCCGGGTTTTGTGCAAGGAGTTCTGAAAAGCAAAGTTCTGCTTCAGAGAATCTTTTCAACCGTCCTAATGCGATTCCTCGATTAAAAAAGGCAGACTTCCCGTTTTCTGAGAAAGGGTCTGACTGCTGATAGCATTTGGAGAAAGCGTCCAAGGCTTTTTCAGTCTCTCCATTAGAAATGTATGCAACTCCTAGCGCAAGGTTGGCTGCCGGGAACTCTGGTTTCAGATTTATGGCCTTCGTAAAATTTTTCGAAGCATTGGTAAAATCTCCTTCGAAAGATAAGGTCAATCCAAGATTGTAAAATGCTTCGGGGGAATTTTGATTTTCATCACAAGCTTTAGAGAGAACGTTTTCTGCTTCAATAAGTTTTCCCTGAGAAAGCAATAATGCACCTTTATTAATTAATTCAATCGAGCTTGTGGCTGGCTGGGGCAACTTTGGAGTTAAGAAGGATGTGCTGTTTTCAGAATCTATACAGAATGCTGAAAGGGTAATCAAGAAAAATAAAGCAAAAACTCGGAAAAAATTAGTTTTTTTTGGAAACATTTTAAGTTTTTCCTTCTGAAAAAAGTAATTAATAATTTCCATAAAAGCACAACAGGTGCCGAGCAAATTTTTTGCGGCACCTGAATGATAACTTCGCTTCGTTAAAAACGCAAGCTTTCAAGTTTATTCTTTTGTCCCGAGGGGTTCAATTATCACAGGAGTTCCAATTCTTATCAAGGAAAACAGCTCTTCGGCGTCAGGAGTGAACATCCGTATACAACCATGTGACGCGTGAGTACCAATTGAATCCGGAGCGTTTGTGCCATGCATTGCAATGGAGCCGCCCCATGTATTCATCTGCATCCAGCGAGTGCCAACAGGGCTGTTGGGGGTCCATGCGGCGCCTTTGTATGAAGGATTGACAACCTTTCTTTCAAATTTAAACGTTCCTTCGGGAGTTCGAGAATCATTCTCCCCTTGCTTGTTCTGGCTATCAGGATTCGCCCCATATGCTATTGGAAACACTCTGACTATTTTCCCTTGGGAGTACACTGTGGCAGTAAAATCATCTTTGCTGATTACAACCTTTTCTACGCTTGCAGCCCCTTTTTTGATTCGTTTCAGGTCTTTAGATTTTGCGGCATAACTTTTGTAAACCGCGTATTTCTTTCTAAACTCTTGTAAGGCCGATTGAGTATTAGGGTCCTGTTTGCCAGCGCTCATAACTGATTGGGTATACACTTTGTATGCGCTCAGAAATTGATCTTGGGCAGCTTCTATCATTTCAGGGGTAACAACTTCCTTGGAAGAACCTGTATCAGAAAGGGAAATCTCAATCCAGGGGTTTTGTTTGCCAAGAATTTTAAAAGTCGAGCCGATTCCCACGGTGGTTGTGATCGAGGCATTTGTGGAAGGCCCCTGACGAATATTTGCAACTGTGGCGAAAACAATTACTTTCTCACCAGATTCGATTACCAGACTTTCATGTATCCATGTGGATTTTGGATCGTAAGAAGGCATTTGAATTGTCGCAACTGAAGCTACATTTTCTGCGTTTACGATAGGTTTGGGCAGATTATCATCCTTAACGGAAGGAATGGAAACATTCTCAGGAGGTTGGATTGTGGTATCATCTCCAAAAGGAGATCCGGTGACTAGGGTGGGGTAAAAACTGAGCAACATCAACGCCAAAACAAGAAAAAACTTCTTTCCTGACACTTTTTCCATATTGTTCCTCCATAGCCATCTATTTTTAATTTTATTAAGGATTCATCTGAGCATATGTAAATTATATCCAATAAATGTACAAAACGCCAAGAGGAGAGAAATAAATATTTCGAAAACTGTTTGGGTGATATTATTGCCCAACTTGCTTTTTAACAGATACTAATCAGATTCAGCTTTCCGACCGTCAACGAGACTGTCGGAAAAACTCGGTACATTGAATTTGGTGCAAAGTGGTGTTGCTTTGATGCGCGAAAGCGGAGCCAAAAAACGAGTTGGTACATAAATCATCCAATTTTAGAGGTCTTCCGATCGTCAACGATGGCGATGTGTCTCACCTAACAATTGTGGCGCAAATATATTTAGAGGAAAAATGCTGGTTGGGGGCGACCACTTGGAAGAGCAAATTGGTGAACAAAAACAGTCAATCTACCATTTCCTTCAAGACCCAACCATCAGGATCAAGAATAACATCTTTGGGCTCTTTCTCTAAATTAAGTTCGAAATCCTGTGTTTTTTGAGGTTTTATGTTAAAGTAGAAAGTTTTCTTTTCCCCATTCTTTGCCTCCACCTGGAACGGAACGTTATCCAATCTAAAAAGGGGTTCTTGTTGTTGCCGGACTATAATCTTCAAGGAATACATGTTGCTCTCGCTTTTTGTAATCCAAAATTGCATCTTCAACTTCGGCCATCCCTTCATCTCAAACCATTGGTGAAAGAACCAGGAAAGATCGGCTTTTACAACTCTCTCGAAGACCATTCGCAAATCGTTCCGATCACAAGCTTTCCCTTCATTTTCAGTGAAATATAAACGCATTGCTGTCTTAAACTCTTCAAACCCGAACATCCCTCTCAACATATGAAGAGCCATTGCGCCTTTGAGGAAATACAAAGCAGGAAATACGTTTGGGTCAGTGATCGGAGTATCCTCGATATTCATCTTTCCAATAAGGTATAAAAAGCTTTTTGTTGTTTGAAGCATTTGGTTTGTCAAAGCCGGTGCTCCCCCAAAGTGTTCTGCTGTCAGGGAATCTGAATACCGGGAAATCCCTTCTGCCAAATAGGTTGGAGAATGTATCTTGTAGAAGTTCCATTGATGATTGATTTCGTCCGCAAGAGAAAAAAGAGGGTCATTTGTTATCCTCAAATCATTTTCATCAAGCTTCATACCAAAATATTTTTTTTGGGTAAGTAAAATAACCGATTGTGCGGCAAGTCCGATGGTCCCCTCTTTGGGCGCAGTTTCAACAATGGCAAGTTTCGGAAAAGGATATTTGCCGAAGAGCTCAACATAATTAGAAAATATTTTCTGTACTAGTGAAAACCGTTGCTCCGCAAACACTCGGTCTTCGGGAAAAAAGAACAGCTGCAATTTGGTTTTTCCATCGCTCGCCAAAGTTTCCAAAGTATTATAAGCTGCAATTGCAAACGGATACGGGAGTTCCCCGGAACCGTCATCGGTATGATAATGGAAGGTTTTGTAACCGTTTCTTTCAACAACGTTCAAAAGTTTTCCGCTGCTGATGGCAACTCCATCTTTGAGATTAGTTGAGATAAAAATATCAGCCGCTCTGGCAGAGTGAAATGGTACAAATGGGTAAGGATACATGTGGCTACTGAACGAATTGGTTCGGGAAATCTGTCCTGTGGAAAATGGTGTCATGTCTTCCGGGTTTGTATCGGTCCCGGAGAAATTTGGGTCTTTGTAAGAAATGGCAATTTCAAGAGGGTCCGATCGATGCTGGAATTCTTCTTTCGGGACAGTTAGAACAAGCATTTTCAGATGTGCCTGTTGGGCCGTGGAGGCCGTAGAATTGGGGGGGGTGCAAAACGTAAAGTCGGTCGTTTTTCTCCCATTGATTTCCAGGTCTTCAACAGTTCCGGCCGTCAGAAGGGAAACTAAAAGAAGGTCCTTGTTGGTTTCCAATGGTTTGAATTTGGTTGTACTCTTTCCAAACAGAACCCCCTTTTCATGGTCGATCTTAATATTTATTGAGTAGTGCAAGATTTCCACATTGTTTTCCTGACTTTGGTTCTCTTCTTCATGATTGATGGGAGTATTAGTTATGGATTGGGAACCGCTTCTATTTGGAATTACGCTTTCCTTAGCAACCACCTGTAACGGAAAAAGGAAAACCAAAATTGCGATTACGAGAAAAAAGAAACGAAGTTGGAACATGGAATATTTTCTCCTTTACTACTTTTTGGGATGAGTTCGTCCAGAAATAACATGATCATTTCAAGGTTGTACATGTTCACCGCGCTTTCATACTTTCTTTTACCAACCTCCAATATTTAAATTGGAATAAACCAATCTTTCGATTTTTTTTCCTGGTCTATCTTACGCTTGAAACTATTGATTCGTTACAATTATTTTTTTTCCTGCAAAATAACGCGTCAATAATCAATTCTCAAGGAGTAAAAACAAAATACCTGATTCAGAAACCAGGAGACTTGAAATCAGATTGATTATAGGGAGTTATGGAAAACAGTTGGGGATCATGATCGTAAAAGCAAAATGAAACAGGCAATCATTCTCAGAGGTTTTACAGGGTTTGCCACTTTTAAAGGTTGGCTTCGAGGGCCTCAAAGCCAGGTTTCATGGGGTTTCCTCATCTTCGGATTCTAAATGTTGATTCAAACAGAAATTGGAAATTATAGTCTTGGGGGGAAAAGAATCAAGGAACTTTTTGTTAGGCACAAAGCGAGACGTTGATAAAATCTAGGTTGTGGTGGAGTCCATAGGTTTAGGTTTAATTGGCTTCTAGTACAAATATTTTCCTGGCTTCGGAATAAAAATAACTGCGTTTTTAACCGCCATTAAACAAATGCCTTTGTTGCGCTCTTTATCCTACTTTCACGGTGAGCAATCCCAACGCCCCAGCACCATATTGTCCTACTTGCTCAAAGTTCTTGTTCAGCATGAAGAAGCCTAAATGCTCAGTTCTTTGCTTCTCAGAAGTGGTGTCGGGGAAGAGAAAGATTCTTGGCTTTTGAATTTGAGTTCTGTATATCTTTTAAAGACTGAAAGAGAGAATTTTCTCAGGAATTTTTCTATCCCACATAGAAGGAGTAAGATGATTGAACAAAATCTACCCGATATTTGCATTTTTTTTCATCATATTCTCTCTGACAACAACTAAAACAAGTGGTGATCAGCCAGTAACAGTTGAATTCTCAGCCGATTCTTCAAGCGGAAAGGAAAAAGTTTTGCCCTTTCCGGAGAATCTGGTCGCCGAAGGTATTCCTCAGCCATCTTTGGAACTTGGTTTTACTTTACAGTGGAATCTATGATAGTTTTGTCCAGGATGCTCCAGAACAGTTCAATCAGGCTGATATTTTCATCCGTGTAAAGCTGGAGAGAACTACCCGTTGTTACAAATCCAAAAGTCTTTTAATGACAAACATTTGTTGTTTTGTGCCTCTTGATCCTGAAATTCCAGGTTGTAAAAGGGAAAGATAAATTTGGGAGGATTTTTCCATAGCATTCTGAAATGTGTTGTAAATTTTCATGTAATTTTTCAACCCGCTGTTAAAGTTTTGCGGAAAACTGGTAAGGACGCTTCCAAGATCATTTTCTTCGCACTTCCCGTTGATTTTTGCGACATCAGTTGACAAAGATCGGACATAATAAAACAAGCGTTCCCGAGATCGTAATAGGCTTTTGCCAGTTTTTGTTTTGCCAGGTATTCCTCGGTTTTATCAGAGAAGGTTAAACTGGCATAAGTTTCGGCCTGCTTTAAATCAGCAAGGAATTTTGTCAAACCGGAGGAATTGATAAATCCTAGTGTTGCACAGTGAATAATCCCAAGGCTCAGAATTGTCTGATAATTTCCCCCGTATTCAGAAATGAGTTGTGCAAGAGATTCCCCCGGAGATTCAAAAAAGACATAGGCAATTTCCTTTTCAATGGCGGTTTGTTCAAAAATAAGGGATAATGATGCTGGCTTAGGACCGACCGGAGAAAATAACTGGCACATTGAATCGACATTCCCTTTGCCGACTTTAGCTTTCCAGTCGAATCTGATGCTGGTTTGGATCAGATGCCTATTTTCGGGATGAGCACTTGCTGATGCAAGATGTTTTCCAACTCCGGAAACCAGAAAAGTTTTCACTTGCTCATATAATGGAAGGACTGAATTATTGATGGTGCCTTCGGTTAAATCGTCGATTTTTCCCCAGGGCGGGGTTGAATCTTCAGTGGTTTTAAAAAAAATGGAGCTCCACCATCTATTACCGGGCTTGAGGTAAGTGGCGCCGACTCATCCATGCCCAAAGTGGAGATTCCATAGGGGTTTAGTTCGACCTCTTCAATCAGGTCTTCTGTGACTTTCTGGGACAACATTGCTTCTGTGAAATGCTCTGAGCTAAGCACACTTTCACGCGCCCCTCCTTTCACCAGGGTGAAAAAAATGACTGCAAGAAGCATCAGAAGAGCCATCCCAATTGATAATTCCACAAGGGTGAAGCCTCGTTGAGAAAAGCTAATCATTCATTTGCTCCAAAATTCATTAAACCGACTTCAGTTAACAATTGATATTCACCTTTTTCATTTGATACTATTATATTGATTTGAACAACATTTGGTGCCAGTAAAGTAAAAGCGGAACGGCTGATGGAGGTTGCCAATATTTTTTCATTTTTTGAGGAAGATACTCCGGAGGTTTTAACGTATGAGTAGATTTTATAGAGATCTTTTTTCAAGCGGGTACTGTTCTCAACGTCTCTGGTTGGGGTAATCAACCCGACCTGGTATCTGGAGTCGGCAAAGACAATATAAGAGGTGGTTTCTCCTAATTCGGGGCGAAGGATTTCTGAAGAACTTCTTAACAAATTTACAATGGCATCAGCTGATTTTCTTGCTTCAATTTGCAAAGTCAATTGACTGGTAATGCTGGTTTCAGATATTGATTGCTGCTGAAACAGCTTTCAAAAAACACTTGTCGCCAGAAACAGAATAGCTGTTACAATAAAAAGTTCAACCACAGTAAAACCAGGTTTTCGGCTAATTGGGCTTTTGAAGCCATAGTTCAGTTTAATGTTTTCCCTGATCATTTTATTTCCAAAATCTCCAGGTATGAAAATGCGAAACTTAGCTTCACTATTTGTACCTAGTGGTGATACTCAATATTTACAACAGAAACGGTATCTTTACAAATTTAAATAAAAAAACACAGCTACAAAGAGTAAATTCATATTAACATTGGCAATTAACCAGTAATTCAAAAAAAAATTCGCAAACAATTTTTTTTCCAAATTTTGCTGGGCTTGTGTTGATGCAGTTTTAGAAGTCAAGTATTTTTACTCTTTTTCGTTGAAAAAAACAATTTAATCTTTTTTTCTGCTCGGAAGTTATGTTATAGTATTTTGTACGAGACTCTGATAGAGAATACTATAATCCATTCATGATTCGCTCAGATACATAATTTGGGGTAGGTCCTATTTCCGCTAGGATATACAGAGTGGTATTGAAATTTGTTCGTGCGAGATCAGGTCTTTCGATGTAGTGGCACGGTGCGCCGTGCCCGAAAAGACAAAATTCAATTGCCCTTCTATAACACTTCAGGATACAGGCAATGGTGACCTCGAATTTCGTGAGTGATTCGTTTTATGGGAACGAGATCGGGAGGGTCATCCATGAAGATATGGAAGCAATTCGCGTTGTTAGTTACTCTGATCATCGGTGCTGTGGTAATTCCCGGCTGTCTGTGGAAAACAGGCGACTCCGGTGTCAGCCCAGGGTTTAATGCCATGACCGTGCCGGCCGTGGGACAAGCGCCTTCCGTCCGGTTTCAGATAGTGATTCCGGAAGCGGGCATCCCCAGCGAAGGAAGCGCTTCCATGAGATTCATGGATTCCCTTGAATTGAAAAAATCCGCTGTTGCCGGCTCGGGAACCACCTCCACGATCCGGCCTCAGGTTGCAACTACGCCTCCGACAGTTACAGTTAAACTTATTCTGATCAACGGTGGAGACATCGCGTCATCGACAACAGTAATTCAAAAAACTGTCCCGGTTAGTTCCGATGGATCCGCCATAGCGACATTCACGGCCATTCCGGTGGTCACAGTCATTGGAGATGTTCACGTCGAAGGTGGAAAGATCGGAAGCTATTCTGATTTCCACGGCGCATTGGACCTTGTACCGGATATCCTGAACACGCTTCAAGTCACACCCAAACAGTCGAATAATCAGATCGACGTTATCGCCACAATCCTTGAAAAGTGTGTTGCCTCCCCTGCCGTCCTCATAAAAGTAAAAACGGGCCTTGTTAAAAAGATCCAGGATTGCAATCTTGGGCTGAATTATTCGGCCGCGACGGCGTATTCAACGGCGGTCAACAATTTCCTGACAAAGGCGGGTTCAGATACCCTCATTGTTATTGCAACCGGCACAGCGACAGGCACAGCGACAGGCACAGCAACAGCAACAGCAACAGCAACAGCAACAGCAACAGCAACAGCAACAGCAACAGCAACAGCAACAGCAACAGCAACAGCAACAGCAACAGCAACAGGTACAGCAACTGGCACAGCAACCACCACCGCAACCGCCACAGGGACAGGCACGGCAACCAGTACTAGTTCGACACCGATAGTCAACTTTACGACCGGTACCGGTACTGTCGACTTTGGTAGCGGTGTGGTCATGAGTTTCATTACTATTCAGCCCGGCAGTTTTCTGATGGGTGCCCCAGCGACCGAAACATCCTCCGCAGGGATGAGCCCCCAACATCTGGTGACCATTTCCCAAGCTTATTGGATGGATACGACTGCTGTGACGCAGGCCCAATACAAAGCTGTCACCGGAAAAAATCCCTCATATTTCGTCCCGACGCGGACCACTTACAGCAGTGGATACGCAGACACCAGCAATCTTCCCGTCGAGGGTGTGACGTGGTATGACTCGGTGAATTTCTGCAATGCCCTGAGCGCGAAGGCGGGCTTGAGTCCGGCTTATATCGTAAGCGGAACCTCCATCCTCTGGGACAGGAATTCCGTGGGATTTAGACTCCCGACCGAGGCGGAATATGAATATGCCTGCCGGGCCGGGACGAGATCCTCTTATAACTGGGGATCTGATTCCTCCGAAGGGGTCATGAAAACATATTCCTGGTATTCTCAGAACTCTTATGATGCCTATTGGACCCAGCCTCACGCGGATAAAGGAGGCACTCAACCGGTCGGGACAAGACTTGCTAACCCATGGGGGCTGTATGACATGAGCGGGAATGTTTACAGCTGGGTTTGGGACTGGTATACCCCCTATACGACCGCTTCTCAGACGGATCCCAGAGGTGGTGATTCAGGAACAGACAGAATTTTTCGCGGGGGAGGCTGGCTTGCTACAGAGAATTGCTGCAAGTCCACATACCGTGGAATAGGTATCCCTCCGAACTATTCGGCGTGCGACATCGGGATTCGCTTGGTTCGGCTCGTGAACCCCGGTACTGCAACTGATACTGGTATCTCCACTGGAACAGGCACCAGCACGTCCAGCGGTGTTGCTACCTGGACTTGGATAGCTACAGATACAACTCCCGCTCCTGATTTTCCCACCAGTTGCGCGGATTATTATATCGCCCCCAGTGGCGACGATACGACCGGAGACGGTACGGCTGCTCACCCATGGAAGACGATCCAGGCAAGCATCGACAGGGTGGGCTCCGCCTCAGGGATTCCCGCATTCAACCTACAGGATGGAACCTATGAAGGGAAGCTTAACATCCGGAATTCGGTGATCATCCGTGGCACCGGTTCAAATCGCGTTACTATCCAGGACAGCGCTGATAACTACGTGGGGACAGATACAAAGTGCATGATTACAGCCGGCGGACTGGCCGGGACGCAGCCGATCCAGCTTTGTATGAGCGGTTTGCAGGTCAATGGACGGTTCTATCAGCGGGGGATAAATGCCACCCAGGCAATACTGATCTTCAATGATGTCAATGTCTGTAAGTCGGTGTCCATCGGAATAAGGATCGGTCAAGATATTTCCGGGTTTGATATCAGAAACTCCACGGTAGGTTACTTCGGAGAGATGTGGAGCGACCTTGCTATCGATATTGGCAACAACAGTTCCGGAACTATCAGGAATCTTAAGGCAGGGGATCACATCGATCATATTATCAACATCGGATTGGGTTGTAACGTTGAGATCCGGGACACTACTCTTACTGGATCACCGATCTTTTATGCGGATGGAATCCGTATTCAGGGTGCCTCGAATGTCACGGTCCGGAACACGACAATCTTTCGCCCCACCGGATCTGAGCCTGTTTCAGCCGGGCCCACATATAATCCTCCATGTGCTGGTATCGAATGCTCCTCCAGCTCTAACGGAAATACGCTCATTCGTGTTGAAAACTGTGCAATCAGCGGATTTGACATCGGAATCGGCGTGAACATGTGGAATAACTCGCTCATGGTGCAGAACTGCACCATAGCGGGAAACACAACCGCTGATATAGGGACCATGTGGACCGGCTACTTTGCGAGCCAGTATCCAGTGGTCGACTTCGGCGGAGGATCACTGGGCAGTATCGGTTCGAACTCTTTCGGAACAGGCCCCGAACTGGCCGTTCAGATTGGGGGGCCCTACGATATTTCCGCAATGAACAACCAGTGGGGGGCCACCGGATTAGGAATCGATGCCCGGATCTTCGACAAAAAGAATGATTCCACCCGTGGACAGGTTAACCGCTGACTTCATCACGTTCAGGACCCGTTCCTGACCATGAAGTACTGGGAGTTAAAGAAAAGTTATTATTTCGTGGGATTGGTACAAGAATCATTAAAGTTTGGGGTACTTAGTCTGCAAAGTGAAATGAGTTTGAATAATTATGGCTGACGAGTTTTCGAAAGTGGGATTTCCGTCTACTTCCGATATTAATTTACAGTTAAAACAGCAGATTATTTTTCCAGTTGCCATTTTTTTCCTGGTTGTCTTGATCATTTGTGGGGTTTCTCTGAAATGGTTCTACAATTGGCAGATCAGGAATTCAGTGACTAAACTTACTTCCGACGTTGGGAGACGGTTTCAGGAAATCCTGGAATTTCAGTCCCGTTTTCTGAAAGCTCAGATTCATTTATTAGAAAAACGTGAAGATTTGATACAACCATGGAAAGCCAGAGATATTCCACAGTTGCTAAAAAATTCGTCTGAAACTTATAGTTTTTTCAAAGATCAACTTGACATTACGCACTATTACTACATAGATAACGATCGCCGCTGCCTTTTAAGAGTTCATGAACCCCCTAAAAAAGATGATATCATTGAACGCGCAACCTTAAAAAAAGCTGCAGAGACGAAAACCGACTCGACGGGATTTGAAATCGGAGCGGTGGGAGGAATGACTTTCCGTTATGTCAGACCTTGGATTGTAAAGGAAGAACAAATTGGATTTCTGGAACTTGCGATGTCAATCGATCGTTTTGTCGGGCAGATTGGCAAAGGCTTGAATTGTAAGGTTTTGACAGTTATCCATAAAGAATATACCACTCAGAAAAATTATGAAGATGGAAAGAAGAATTTCGGGTTAACTGGAAATTGGGATGACTATAAGGGAATAGTTGTGGTCGATTCGTTTTTCAAAGAACCTATCGCTCAACTTGAAAATTCGGTAAAGAATTCAAGCGACACCTTTTCTCTAAGAAACGATGGAATAGATTGGGAATGTGGCATCGTTCCGCTAATCGACGCTGCGGAAAAACATTCCGGAGATCTGTTAATATTGATTGATTCCTCAGCAGATAGCAGCACCTTTTTTCAGATCTCCATTTTATCCTCTGCATTGTTTTTTGCCTTTGCCGGAATTTTGTTTCTGGTGCTATTCGGGGCTATTTTCCGGGCTGAAATTAAACTTACTGATGCCATTACTTCACGGGAAGAAGAATATAGGGCAAGAAGAGCAGTTGAAATGCATTTGGCTTCCACGCTTCGAAGCATTGGTGACGGGGTTATTTCTACCGATACTGATGGTAATGTAACCTCGCTTAATCGAGTCGCGGAAAAATTTGTCGGGTGGTTAAACGACGAAGCTAAAGGCTGCTCCATTAAAAAAGTGTTTAATATCATTAATGGAACAACTGGTGAAATCGCTGAAAATCCGATTTTCAATGCTATTTCCGAAGGAAACATTATTGGACTTTCCAATCACACGGTTTTAATATCAAAAAATGGGCAGAAAACTCATATAGCAGACAGCGCTTCCCCAATAAAATCAATGGACGGGAAAGTAATAGGGGCCGTTCTTGTTTTCCGCGATTTCACAGAAGAATATCGTTTAACAGAAAACTTGAAAGCTGCAAAACAAGCTGCGGAAGTTGCAAACGTTACAAAAAGCAATTTTCTCGCGAACATGAGTCACGAAATTCGAACTCCTATGAATTCTATCATTGGAATGAGTCATCTTGCTTTGAAATCTGAAACAAACCCAAAACTGAGAAACTATCTGGAGAAAATTCTTTTTTCGGGAAACACTTTATTAACAATAATCAATGACATTCTGGATTTTTCAAAAATTGAAGCTGGAAAATTGGAACTTGAATCAGTTGAATTTAGACTTGATGAAGTGCTAGACGGGATCGCCAACATAGTTGGGCTTCAAGCCTCCCAGAAGGGATTGGAAATCCTGTTCGATATTGAGCCATCCCTCCCTGCAATAATTTCAGGCGACCCCCTCAGACTCGGACAAATATTGATTAATTTGGTCAACAACGCGGTAAAATTTACTGAAAATGGGGAGATAATCATTTCTGTTCGGTGTCTCCAGGAAAACACCAAGGATGGTTTTGTAACCCTTCAATTCTGCGTTCAGGATTCAGGAATCGGCATGACTCCGGAGCAAATTTCGCACCTCTTCAAATCTTTCAACCAACTGAAGAGTTCCACCACAAGAAAATACGGTGGGACGGGCTTGGGACTTGTCATTTCCAAATCTTTAGTGGAAAAGATGGGTGGGAAGATTCAAGTGGAAAGTATATCTGGCAAAGGAAGTAAATTTTTATTCACAGCTGATTTTTCATTCCAAGCCAGACAGAGTTCCCTGGCCGTTGAATTTCCCCAGAATTTGCGGGGGAGCCGCGTATTGGTCGTGGACGATAACAAAAGCTGCCGTGACATTTTGAAATACCAACTTGAAGCCGTTTTCTTCCAAGTCAAAACCGCTTCAAGTGGTTTTGAAGCAATTGAAGAAATTAAAAGGGCCATGAATTCTCCGGAAGAACCTCCGTACAAACTCATTCTTATGGATTGGCGAATGCCGGAGTTAGACGGTTTTGAGACTATAAAGATCATTAAAAAGGAATACAAGTCTTCCGAATTCCCGCGTGTAGTTATGGTGACTGCTTTTGGACATGAAGAGATTGCAAATGATTTGAATAACTCCGAAGTGGATGCAGTAATCATCAAACCTGTAAAACCTTCCACCCTCCTGAACTTGATTACGGCTCTCTTCGGAGAAGAAGAATCATCCAGGTCGAAACTCAACTTCCATAACGATTTTCAAGGCATTGAAAATTATTTTAGCGGAAGAAAAGCTCTGGTGGTTGAAGATAATAAAATTAACCAGGAAGTTGCACGAGGTTTTCTCGAAGGGATTGGAATGCAGGTTGAAGTTGCTGAGAATGGGGTGGAAGCCGTAACAAAATGCCAAAATCGGGACATACAATTTGATATCGTTTTCATGGATCTTCAAATGCCGGTGATGGGGGGGCGTGAAGCAACACGAATAATAAAAACCACCCATCCTAATCTTCCAATCATTGCTCTTACAGCTCATGCATTTCAGGAAGAACGGGTAAAATGTCTTGAAACGGGAATGAACGATTATCTATCCAAACCTATTGTCCCAAAAAGTCTTTTTAGTGTTCTGAATAGGTGGGTTGAACCCAGCGCTGAAAATTTCGATAAAAAACCTCAGCAGTCTACGGATGACAAACCTCTTCCAGACAAATCCGGATTAACTGCAATTACAAGCGTCATTAATATTGACGAAGCCCTGGGCCGGATCAGGGGTGACACACGTCTTTTCCGACGAATATTGATCGATTTTTGTGCTAATTATTCAAATGCTCCTCAAGATATCCAGAATGCTCTTGAAAAGAATGACATCCCGGAGGCGCTCAAAATTTTACATTCTTTAAAGGGTGTGACAGGAAACATCTCAGCAAGTGCTCTTTTCCAGACCGTAAAAGATTTTGAAAAGATTTTGAAAGATCCGGAAAAGCCTGATTTCAGCAACATCTTATCAGTATTAAAAAAACATTTTACCGATGTAATAGATGCTATTAGCCTCCTGGAGGATTCCAATACTGAGAGTCAGAAGGCACCAACGAAGAAGTCTGAAGAGATTGATAAAGTAGTTATTTCTGAACTGTTTTCAAAATTCAGTTTAGCCTTGAGAAAAAATAATTTTAACGCAAATAAACTCGTGCAAGAAGTCAGCAATATTCTAACAGATACTGAATTCGAAAAAGAGATACGTGCAATCGAACGTTTAACCGAAAAGCTGGATTTTGAAAATGCGTTGCAATCATTACTCAAGTTAGCCACGGGCATGGAAGTAGTTATGGATCAAGAAAAAAAAGACTAACACAACTTACTGGTCCATTCAAAGCGTGAAGAGGCTTTAACCCTCCTTTAATAATCAGGATTTCTTTTTCCGACAAGGGTAAACTCCTCGATTTCGATAAAATCTAGCACAAAAAAACTAATCGGCCCAACGCGGTCGTAAGCAGATTCCGCCTAATCTGGGCTCCGCTTTTATGCCCATATTAGGCAGAATTCTGCTCAACAAGACTGTCGGAAAAGTCCGGTACATTAAATTCGGTACAAAGTGACATTGATTTGATGCGCGAAAGCGGAGCGAAAAAAATGGTTGGTACATGAGATTATCCAATTTTAGGGGTTTTCCGACAGTCTGAACGGCCCTGTTAGGCAGAGCGTAAACGGAGCCTGGCAGGGCTGGTGAGCGGGCTTTCTGCTCACGACCGGCTTAAGTGGGTCGCTTGCGGTCCGCTTAACTAGCTCTTTGATAAAAAGTCATTCTTCAAGAGAAGCCATTTCTAAAGCTTTTGAACAATTTAGTGAAGCGTTCTTCGAATCAAAAAATAGTGCGGATGTAGGCATTGGTAATCATGGTTTAAAATGATGTGCACAGTAAAGATAAATGAAAACGTCTTTTAGCCCTTTTATCCATTTATCATGTCGAAAAAAAACTACCTCTTGAAATAAGGCTATTAGGAGGTAGTTTTTTGGATATTATTAATTACGACTTCGCATTTATTTTTTCATCAAATCGACGATGTAGTTCCACATCGGGACTGAAATGCTGGGATTCCAGGGGGCTCGGTCGTCGGTGAATCTGAGTTGTGAATTCCCAAAATCATCCTGAGAAAAGCAGTAGTTTTGGCCGAAGCGAGAATCCCATTTTCCGTTCACTTCAAAGGAAACCTGGAACTTATCAAGGTAACTCCCACTGTCGATATCACAGGCTGGGATGAAGTTGGTCAGGGGAAATTCAGCAAGAAGGCCGGTGTCATTCCATTCCCGGGACAAAACTTCCCTCAGTTCATAGAATTCACCATGTTTCCGACCGAATGATTGGCCTGAAGTGTTTTTTCCATAACTCATTCCCATATTGGATGGCGGAACCCTTCCATTGGTACAGAAGCGAAAAACGACATTGATTTTGCTCATGTTTCCGAACATTCCCGACTTCTTGTAGCCGATAACAAGCTTGGGATAAGCACTCTGAAACCGTACAATTCCGAAAACGACCGGACCATCAGTTAAAAAAGAGCCATTTTGGGAAACAAATCCGCTGGTGTTCAAACCAAAACTGGCATGGGCAAATAGAACGAAAGAAAACAAGAAGCAAAAAGCAAAAACTTTTTTCATAGGGGCCTCCAAATATGTAGTCTGGAATAATTTAAGCATTTTGGCCACTTTTGTCAAGAATGATTTAGGCAGGAATTAGGCAGGAAGCTGAAAAGACCAATTCAGACATCAAATTATTTTGAGCTCAACAAACGAGTCTGTCGAAAAATCCCCTAAAATTCATTTTTTTTTCCCCCATCCAATTTTTCACCCCGCTTTCTCGCATCAACAGCGGGTGGCTTTGTACCGAATAAAATGTATCGAGATTTTTCGACAACTTCGAATAGGAGGTCTGAATTTAAGTTTTGTTTGGATTTGAAAACCCACGCATTTGATGACAATATTCCCCGCCCAATTCGCGACTGACTACGAGTATTATTTGAGTTCATTTATAAGGTCATAACAGAATTTGATCCAAGTTTTCTATCAGTTGGATTATATCTTGCTCTCCGATCGTAAATGGAGGAAGAAATCTGAGCAATGAGGCGGGGGAACTCATACCGACCACAAAACCCCGGTTTAACAACTGAGAATTCAAAGTATCAATGGAAGGAGGGAAATTCTTGTCGAATTCTAACGCAATCATCAGACCCCTCCCACGGACTTCTTTGATTTGATCATGTTTTTTTGCGAGTCTCCTTAATTCTTCCATAAATTTGGCTCCAACCACTTTACTTCTTTCCACCAGCTTTTCAGAACGCATTAAACGAATGACTTCCATTGCAGTAGAGCATCCCAGTGGATCATTTTGATGAGATTGAGCATAACGAAAAGAACCACCTTCCAAAAAGGAACCAACTTCATGCGTCATGGCCTATGGCTACCGCGTTCACGGGATATCCGTTTCCTAACCCTTTCCCAATAGCAATTACATCCGGGTGAAGGGAATAATGTTCATAACCAAACCAAGCACCAGTTCGCCCCATTCCCGTGGTAATTTCATTGGCCATAATCAATCCTCCAGTATCTTTGATTAACCGTTCCAAAACCTTAATCAGTTTGCGCGGGGGAAATTTAACTGTGCCGGAGCTACTTCCCGGTTCGAAAACCAAACCTCCAATTTGATCGAAGGGAATCGCTTCTAATTGTTTACAGTGAGGGACACATCCTTGGGTTGGTGAGCATCTTTCGCAACAGCTCCAATCAAAGCATACCCCCTCGGAGCATTTCTTTTTGCCGGCAGATCCAAATGTGGCCAGATAACTATCAGAAAAAGACAATAACAATGGTTTTTTTTGTGAACTCTCGGATGGCCTGAGCACCAAATTCCACTGCTTCGCTTCCGGAGCTGAGAAAAAGACACTTCCCTTCTAGCACTCCTACTATTGATAAGACTTCTTGAGCGGCCTCTTCCGCCAGAAGACTCGGATACCTAGTTCCCAAATGGATTATCTTTGAAATCTGTTTCTGAATAACGTGGTTTATCCTGGGATGAATATGACCTAGTGAGGTACACCAGATTCCTGATTCAAAATCAATATGCCGACGTCCCTGGGAATCAAACAAGTAACACCCTTCACTTCTTTCAAAATCATTTTTGATAATCTCGTGACATTTAAGTAAGTTTTTCAAACATCTCCCTTTTTTCAAAATTGTCCCGCGATCAGAATGCCTTTCATGAATTCGACCTGTTGATTATTTTGATCTCTAAAGCGTTTCATTTGATTGCTGCGACTCAGAAATTCTTAAAAGTACAACCCCAAAAAGAATGCAAATTCCACCCCAAATTTGAAGAGACTTTAATCGTTCTTCAAGAAAAACAAAAGCTAGAACTGAAGTGAAAATAGGTTCCGTTGTTGCTAACAAATTTACAGTGCTTGCAGACAAAGAAACCAATACACAGCCAATAAGACAGAAGGCAACAGACAAGAGTTTTCCACCATTTATGCGCTCTTTGAGCACCCCCCATCCCAGAAGCACAGAAAAACAGGTGGAACAATAAACCAAAATGGTTGAAATCGCTGCCCTGTTCAATGCCACGGATGTTGTCCATAAAGAGTTGAATAAGGCCAAGACCAAACCCAAATTGTTAACGAAAATCAGGTCTTTCCAACCAATTTTCAAAAGTTTTTTTCGAATGAGATACAGCCCTGGCCCTAAGAATAAAACCACAAAAACATCACGCCAAAACGCCAAAATTAAGGAAGGAATCTGAAAATTTTGAGATAAATACTTAATGAAAATAGCAGTAGTAGAAAGGATAGCACGCTTGATAAACCCACAATATAACTGAATGAAAAGAAAGTTTTAAGCAATCCTGAATTTTTCATAACCCAAGTTTATTAAAAAAGTGGCCTTATCAACAGAGTCAGTTTTTACATTTTTTTCAAGGCCAATTTACAGTTTAAGACTTCTCCTTACCCAAAAAACCTATCGAAAAATGGCTGGTAATTATCGATCAAACATTGTTTGAAGGCTCATCCTACACCGGCATAAAAACTTCTGACGGAAAATCATTTCAAGTTGCCGAGATGCATATTTCAAGTTACACCAATCCCAAAAAATATGTGCATCACCCCAAGAACATTGATCTGATCAAAATGAAGTTGGATCGGTATATTTTCAAGAAAACACGGAACTTTCATGAAAATAAGGAGCCCATAGTGGATAGTTGAAGAATTCATTTCTGTCAGACCCAACTCCAATTTACGCAGACCTGAAGCACGAAATAGGTCGGATGAACGAACTAATTGAAATTGGTATTACACAAGCTTTATTCCAGTCGAATTTCTGGAAGTTTATAATTCCCACCGAGCTCCATGTAAGGAAAAAATTGGTTTTCTTTTATTAAATCGCGTGAGTGGCTCGGTATAAATTCAGAATAACTGGCATGGAAAATATGTTATATCAGCGTGCTATAATTCTTCTGATTCCAGGAGGTTTAGAATGCGAATTCCAATTAACAGACAAAGCAAAATCCCCCTATACAAACAAATCGAAGTTTTTCTCCGCCAAGGAATTCTTTCAGGGAGTTTGGAGTCCAATTCCCGTCTTCCGGCTATCCGCCGACTTGCCCACGATCTTGGAGTAAACCGAATCACCGTTGAGTGTGCCTATGCTAAAATGGAAGCAGAGGGACTAATTTATACCAAAATTGGGAGCGGAACGTATGTTTTACCCACTCCCAGCACCACTCTGAAGCCGACAATCACCTCCGAAAGCTCTTTACCGCTTTGGCAGAAAGAAATGCAAGGACCAAAAGGGATCCTGAATAGAATTGTTACGAATCCAATTTTTTCTTTCGGAAAAACCGCAAAATAACCGTCCCATTTTTTTTTCTGCTGGTACTGGGGACAGCAATCTTTTCCCTTGCGAAGATTTTAGAAAAACGCTGCAAACTACTTTGCGGCGAGATGGAATCGAAGCTTTAAAATATGGGGATAGCTGTGGATTTTTCCCTTTACGTACAACCATAGCTCACGTCCTTGCAAGTCAAGGTTTACAAACATCCCCTGAGAATATTCTCATTACCAACGGTTCACAACAAGCTCTGTTGTTGGTCTCTCAATTGCTTTTAAAACCGGGAGACATTGTCCTAGTCGAGATGCCAACTTATGGGGGCGCAATTGAATTATTTCAAACTTTTAATCTAAGGATTGTGGGAATTCCAACGGATAGCGGGGGAATGATGGTGGAGAAGCTTGAAAGACTGTTCCAGCAATATCATCCCCGGTTAATCTATACTATTCCTAATTTTCACAACCCCACTGGAACATGTTTGTCAAGCCAGCGTAGAATGGAATTGCTAACACTTGCGGATCGGTACAATATTCCGATCTTGGAGGATGATTTTGTGGGAGATCTACGTTTCGAAGGACGAGCTCAACCAGCTTTAAAGGCAATTGATCCAGGTGGCCGGGTAATATATGTCAGTACTTTTTCCAAGATGTTGATGCCAGGTCTTCGAGTGGGTTTTCTTGTGACGGAAGGTCCAATTTCCGAGCGTTTGATAAGCTTAAAACAAGTTAACGACCTGGCGTCCAATACTTTAAAGGAAATTTTTTTCTCTGTCAGATTTTTATTCCGACAAAACTGGGAATTTTAACATCCGGTTTCTTTGGGAATTTCCGGTTCCGAGGTAACTTGGAATTTATTATACCATTTACACCCTCAACCGCTTCCTTCCAGTTGAGGTGAAGTTTAACATTCCGATGGGCGGATTATTCATTTGGTTAAGCCTACCCGACGGTTTATCATCTGAGAAATTATTGCCAATTGCCATCGAAGAAGGAGTTGATTTTTCTCCAGGAAGCAATTTTTTCCCAGGCGTTTCGAATGGAAACACTAATTTGCGGTTAAATTTTGCCATCGAACTGCCAGAAATGATTGAGGAAGGCATAAAGCGCTTGGGAAGAGCAATAAAACGCTTGTCTTTCTGAACCTGGTGTTGAATCTCACGAAATATCTTAGAATATCATAGCTCATTCTGGGCGATGGCCGGCCGAAGGGGCGGCTATCAAGGAATTCACCGGAAAGCTAACAGTGTCACCCCTCCAATGCTTTTTTTCACTTTTCCACCCTTGGCCAGGAAAATTTCGGCATGAGAATCTTTGCACAAAACTTCTACGTTTTTTGGAGCCAATGCAACTGCCTTGAAAATTTCCTCCGATTCTTCTGTTTTTTCAAAAACTCTTTGAGAATAAAACGGGAGGCTTGGACGGTTTAATCTATAGGAAAATATCTTTTCCTCGGGTGAGAGAACTTCGAATTCTTTTACAATATCTCGGGTTGAACCACGGGCGCCTGCTACAGGAAGAATGAATTCCATCAACCAAAATGAGAAGAAGATCATTCCAAGTGCCATTACAAAAGGAAGTTTTTGATAATTCATCGGGTCCTTTTTCCAGAATCGAAAAGCAACAAAGAAAGTTAATAAAAAAATCGCCCCTCCTGAGGAGGCAACAAAAAGCGCTTCAGGAAATTTATTGAAAGCGGCTATTGAAATTGTTAGTAATAAAATCAAAGACATGCCAAGTCCTGCTTTTAAGCCCTTTTCGACCCCAATTTTTTCATCGCCTGTTATATTTGCGAACCATTTCCCGACTATCAATGCTGCAGCCGGGTAGAGTGGGAAGATATAGGTAACAAGCTGAGTCTTGGAAATTGAAAAAAAGCAAAATACGACTCCTATCCAAATTAAGGCCAATAAATCGCTTTCAGGCAATTGCATATTTTTGAAACGACGATACGAATTTCTCAAAGATTGAATCAGAAACATACTCCAGGGGAAAAAGAAAATGAAAAGTATTGGAATGTTTAGAAAATAGGAAAAAAAGTGGCCGGTTTGATCGGGATGTTCAGGTTTTAGAAAGCGCTGAATATGGTTCACAAGAATCATGTCATGATAAAACTCTTCAGGATGAAGCTTCCAACTGATGATAAACCACGGAAGGCCGACAAGAAGTGAAAAGATAACCATCAGCAAAGTGTCAAACGACAAAAGTTGTCTGAGCTTCTTTGTAATTGCCAGATGAATAATTAGTGCTGCCGGCAATAAGACGATTGAAACGGGACCTTTGGTTAGCATCGCCAATCCAGCAGCAATACCGGCAATAACAGCCCAAAGGTGCCGGCTTTTTGCGTTCTCGCTTTCCAACCAATTCGAAATTGAGAATAACGAAAGTGTAAGAAAAAAAGTCAGAGTAATATCCGTGACGGCTGCGTGGCAAAGAATGATTTGTTGCAAGCAGGTGGCCATTACAATTGCAGAAAGAAGGCTGGCGGAGAAGTTTCCGGCGATTGATCCCCAGAAAAAAACAAGAATTACAAGTAAAACTCCAAGAACCGCAGATGGAAGACGCATCGCAGTTTCGCTAACTCTGAAACTTGTATTGCTGGTAACATATTCAGTACAATATGTACAAAAAGATGATAACCAATAAAAAAGAGGTGGCTTGTCATACCAGATTTTTCCGTTATAGCTGGGCGTGAGATAGTCACCTGATTTGACCATTTCCTGGACAAACTTTCCATAAATCGGTTCATCAGGATCAAATAGTGGGGAATTGCCAAGTTTGTGAAAATACAGAAAGTAAAACGCAATAATGCAAATCAGGACAGAGAGCAGCTTATTTTTCATATTCGTGCTTTTTGTAATAACTCCCTTTCAGGAATAATTCTGTTCACTTGATAATACCGTTTACATAAAGTTCGAAGGCACCGACGTATTTTCAGCGACAAAGGGTAAATTCATATTGACATCGGCAATTAAGCGGAAATTCAAAAAAAAATTTCGCGAAACTAAATTTTTCCAAATTTTCGGCGCTGGTGCTGATGCAGTTTTAAAATTAAGTATTTTTACTCTTTTTCGCTGAAGTATTTTAACCTTTTTTGGAAAAAAATTGGACTAATTTTTTCCATGATTTTCACAAAATTAGTTAGGTACAAGTGTCCCCGCCTTTCAGACTGTCGGAAAAGTTCGGTACAATAAATCCGGCACGAAATGGTATGGATTTGCTGCGCAAAAGCGAGGCAAAAGACGCGATGATACATAAAAAATCAAATTTTAGGGGTTTTCCGACAGTCTCTTTGTGAAGGAAGAGGTATTTTTTTTTAGAGAGTCGATGTGATGGCAACCTACCTAGGGAACAATCCAGAAAGCGTAGGATCTTTCCTGCGTAAAAAAAAATACTCCACTTCGGGAGGAAGTGGAGTCGGAGGTTTAAAAACCTAGGGATGAAGTTCCTGCTACTACCAAATGCCCCAGCTTAGGGCTGGTGCAGATGCTCTAAATTAAGTTACTGCATGAAAAATGATCATTTAACCACTGTCTTAGCTTTACGGCAATCTAATTTGTTTAAATCCGGGGTTGTTTTCTGACTTTTCGGAGGAGATCAGACTTTATTGCCAGCAAAGTAATTTCTTCGGAAAGATGATTTTTTTAAATTAGTTGCCGGTGCTGGTTGCTGTGGTGGACTGGGTATTGCCTCCCTGTCCGTGGTGTCCGCCGTGGCCACCATGCCCGCCATGACCATGGCCGCCGTGTCCGCCAAATGGTTTTACGACATTGCCGCTCTGATCCTTGACAACCAAGTTCCCGTTGGCATCTGTTTCAGTTGTATAGCCTTGCTCTGTAGCCCAGGCTTTAATCTTTGCTTCAAATGCAGCTTTTTGCTCAGCGGTGGGTTGTTGTCCAGCTTGTCCACCAAGTCCACCGTGCCCTCCGGGGCCACCAAATGGCTTCACGATATTGCCGCTTTTGTCTTTGACAATCAAGCGTCCGTTGGCATCTGTTTCAGTTGTATAGCCTTGATCAGTAGCCCAGGCTTTGATTTTAGCTTCCATCGCCGCTTTGACTGCTTCAGTCATAGGTGGGTGATGGTGCTCGCCGTGAAATGACCCGGTTCCAGAGCTTATGTTGCTTCCCTGGGTTCCTTCATCGGGACCACTACTTGTCGCCTGTGCAAAACAAATGCCTGAAACAAGCATAACGACGAGAATCAATACAAATGAAAACTTCAGATTGTTCATGGAGCCTCCTAAATAGTATGAACTCAACAAAAATTGTGGGACAGATATTATCTATCCCCTAAATCACATTCTATTCTTTTTTTCAAACAGCTTATAGTAAATTAAAATGAAGAAGCATTAAGAATTCTGAATTTGATTTTTGGTTTCAACAAGAAATCCAAGCATACAAAAACCAAACTGAGGTATACGAGTCTGTCGAAAAATGACCTATTTTTCATGATTTTGTGTACCGATTCAAATTTTTGCCTCGCTTTTTGCCATCAACAGCGAGCCATTTTTGTACCGGACAAAATGTGCCGAGATTTTCCGACAGTTTTTAACGATTGCAAACCAAATTTCTATTAAGTTTTCGAAACTTATTGACAAAAATATGAATTGTCTTAAA
Organism: Candidatus Rifleibacteriota bacterium; assembly: GCA_015233565.1. Classification (GTDB taxonomy): domain Bacteria; phylum Muiribacteriota; class Ozemobacteria; order Ozemobacterales; family Ozemobacteraceae; genus JADFXM01. Next base: position 25,450 of record JADFXM010000026.1, on the reverse strand, counting down.
TCTTTATGCTCAAGGGGGGCTTGCTTTCAACTTGGCTTTCATTTTTATTTTTTTTTCGGAGAAGAATAATGCTAAAAAGATCACTTCTTTTGCTTTTTTTCGCAGGTTTGCTGATTTCTCAGAATGCATTTGGAAAGGAAGGTGGAGATCAATACCCACTCGGCGCGGAAAATTTCCTTGCAGGTATGCTCCCACCTCCAGGAACCTATTTCATAAATTATTTTGGATTTTACACAGGAAAACTTCTTGATGGAAATGGGAAAGAAGTCCCAGGAGTTAAAGCCCAGGCTACAATTGATGCAATGAGGTTTGCTCATGTTACCACCCAAAAGATCTTTGGTGGGGACTGGGGAATGCACATGATCGTTCCGTTTATCCATCAAAATATCGATACTCCAGCGGGTAGAAATACCGCAAATGGAATGGGGGACATAACGATTGATCCCTTTGTTTTGGCTTGGCACAAACCTCAATTGCATATTTTTACAGGTTTGGACATAACATTTCCCACCGGAAGTTATGATTCTTCAACCCCTTTGAAAAACCTAGGATCGAATTTTAGAAGTTATATGCCTGTTCTTGCTTTCACATATCTTGAAAAAGGAGGATTCGAAGGTTCCGTAAAATTTATGTATAATGTAAAAGACAAGAACAACGATACAAACTATCAATCCGGGAATGAATTTCAACTTGATTATCTTTTGGCGAAGCACGTTAAGGAATGGGCGTATGGCCTTGGAGGGTTTTTCCTTCAACAAACCCAGGATGATAAATTGAACGGCGTTGATATTGGAAATCGCGGAAAAGTTTTTGCTGTCGGACCTCACATAGACTATAACTATCATGGAAGAAATTTCATTCTGACTTGGGCTCATGAAACCAATGTTGAAAACCGATTTTCAGGTGAAAAGATTTTCTTTAAATATGTAATGCGCTTCTAGATCCTTCAAATTCCTGATACAGCAATTTTTTGGAAAAAATTGCTGTATCACTCATGAAAACTGATGGAAGAACCGTTCCAGCAACTGAGGAATAATATGAAAATTGAAAGCAATTCCATAGACAATACTAAACTTTTTTCAGGGAAGGTGGAAGATTATCAAAAATTTCGCCCACATTATCCACAAAAAATTGCAGAATTTTTAAAAAGATTTGGAGCTCTTAACAAAAATACCATTGTTGCAGACATTGCCGCTGGAACCGGTATCGTTACCCGTTTAATGGCGGGACATGCAAAAAAAGTAATTGCCATCGAGCCAAATCAAGACATGCTTGGAGCATTAGCCACCTTAAAAAGAGATGCAACAATCGTTGCCTCCGCAGATTTATTCTCGAAATGGGAAAATGTCATAGAAATTCTTCAAGGGGTTGGTGAAAAAACCGGTTTGGCAGATCATTCGGTGGATCTTATAACCCTTGGATCGGCTTTCCATTGGTTGGATGCCGATGCCGCTAAAATTGAATTCAGTCGCATTTTAAAGCCTGAAGGATATGTGGCCATCTTATATCATGAAAGGGACCGTGAAGAGGATGCTTTTCAAAAAGAAATAGAAGAGATTCAAGGAAAACGTTTCCCTGCGCATAGGGAATGGTGGAGAAAAAAATTCCACCCCAGAAATTATCGAAAGTTTTTCGGCGGAGAAATGATCACCTATACCGTTCCTACCCCGGTTGAGATGGATCTTCCAGGATTTACAGGATTGATAAGGTCCACCTCATCTCACCCGAAAGAAGATTCCGAACTCCGCACAAAGATCGAACTGGACATGAAAGAAGCATTCGGCAAATACAAGAAATACAATGGAATGGTTGATATTCTGTACCAAGCTACGGTTTATTTGGGCCGTCCGCATTAAAGAGACTGTCGAAAACAAACCTTAAATTCGCTTTTTTGTAGACCCACCCGATTTTTCGCCTCGCTTTCTAGCATCAGAAGCGAGCTACTTTGCACCGAATAAAATGTACCGGGATTTTCCGACAGCTTCTAACGGTAAATTTGGGCTGTACCAATTGCAGAAAATCTTTTTCAAAAACAGTAATTCACCCTATTTAGGGCTTTAGGCGTCGTCCAGAAAATGACCTGATCATTTCAAGGTTACACATTTTTCTTTTCCAAGCTCTTTTCGATGAGTAGGTACAATATTCTTTTCCGACAAACCTTTTCGCCAACTTCTTCCGTCATTTTTTCCATGGGTTTCGGGTAAATAGCAATAAACACAACAAGGAGCATCATTAGTCGGGCGGCGAGTGCGAATTCATAAGGATTCGTCGACTATTTCAAAGCCAGTTGACTATTTTTTCTTTTCAGCAACGATAATTCGGTTTCGACCTTCCTCTTTGGCTTTGTAAAGGGCCTGATCGGCTGCTTTTAAGACCCCGTCGGGGGTATCTGAATGATGTGGAAATGTGGATATTCCTCCACTGATGGTTATCGGAACCGGTTTATTTTCAAATTCCAGATCCAAGGTCTCAATTTGATTCCTGATCCGTTGAGCAACAATTTCCGCACCTTCACTTTCGGTATGTGGCAGGATTATTGAAAGCTCCTCACCACCAAATCGTGCAGGCATATCAACACCAATTCTAATATTCTTTAACAAAATTTCGGAAACCTTTTTCAGGACAACATTTCCAAATGGGTGGCCATAGGTATCGTTAATTTTTTTAAAATGATCCAAGTCGAAAAGCAATAGGCTGAAAGGAATTTTATATCGTCGACATCTGGTGACTTCCTCTTCAAGGCGCTCTTTGAAATACCTGAAACAAAATAACCCTGTAAGCTCATCTTTTATTGAGAGTTGGTAAAACTGTTGGCGTTGCAAAGCCAGTGAGATCATATGTGAAGCTACTGTCAAAGTTTCCATATGTTTCTGTTTGATGCTTTTTTTGGAAGACAGCGTTGAGAAATTTATTATCCCGATTGGAGTTTCATCTGCCATCAAAGGTATGCATGCAAGCGAAAAAATCTTCTTGGGTTTGATTCCCGCAAAATCATACGGAATAAATCTGTTATCCTCACTTCCAAGAGGAGCAAGAATAGGTTTTCCGTTTGTCAGAACGAGACCTGCGATTCCCTTTCCCATTCCAAGCTTAACAAGCCGGACTTTTTGTTTCTCACCGACTACAACAATTGTGTGAAGTTCGTCCAGTTTGGAGTCAAACTTCATTATTGAGGCTCGATCGAGTTTAAGTAACTCCAAAACATTTTCCAGGATTCTGCGTGAAAGTGTTTCAAAATCATATCCATAACTCAAACTGAGGCTCATTTCGTAAAGTATCTGAAGTTCCCTTGTTTGTTTTTTAAGGTTTTGAGTGACTTTCTTGTGTTCTTTGACATAACGACAAAATTCGACTGCGTTATCCAGTTGAGAACAAGCTTGTTTCAAGGCTGCACCGTCAGATAGATCGAAATCTCTTGCTCTGTTGGATATTAGAAAAGCCCCTTCGATTTGGCTTCTTAGAATCATTGGAACCATAATGTAATTCTTGATCCCTGCTTTTTGCTGCTCTTTTGTCGGGGAATTTACTGATACCAGATCTCTTGGTTCGGTTAGGAAAGCAATCAAGATCTGCTTAACCATTTCTTTCATGTTTTCGGGAGGCTCTGGATGCATCGAAGAAAAAAGAAAACCCTGATCGGGTAGGCTGTGAGAGCCATCGTTGCCTTCCAATTGAAGAAAAGCAGCTGTTTCGCAATTGAAATATCTGAGAAGAATTTTTAGTGAACTGCTGATGAGTTTATCGAGCGCTCTATATTTGTCTGTCAGCTCATCCAATTTTTTTATCAGTTTCAACTCACGATGTTCGGAAAGAAGAAATTTAATCTTTTCCTTTTTTTGTAAACTACTTAGCTTTTCTTTCATCAATCTTTCTCCTCACTAAACCCTTTCTTCTACGTCTTCGATGACTAATTGCCAACGTTCCAATTTTTTTCCCTAATCATTTGCTTTTTGTTCTTCGGTATTCTTTTTACTTATCATTAATTATTGCAGCCCAAAAACTATCGTTTTTCTGTGGATATTATCCAGTCATTGTTTTCAAATAACTATCTTCTTCACTAAATCTTTGAAACATTCTACCTCCATTAAGTATTAAAACTCTACATGTTTTGAACAAGTTCAGGGAAAAAACATTAATTGTTCATGAAAACCCTATGAAAAAACGCTTTTTTGGCAGGCATACTAATTCTTTCCTTCAAAGAGGTGTGCCCACCTAAAACTAATTTTTTCGGTCATTTCGACTCCACTTCAACTTTGCTCAGCGCAAGCGTTCAACGAAGGGCTAGCCTAGTTGCTTTTTCAGTAAATTTTTCCGTAAATTTGCAACAGTGTTTTTTTTCCGAGACATTAAAACCTGAATTTATGGTCATGAATTGAGTAGGTGTTGGATTTGGTTTTTGTAGGAGCATGGCAGGATGTGCAATTAGAGGATGGGGAATTTGTCGGATGGGAGGTTTTGTCAAAATGGCAGGTTAGGCAATACTGGTCATGCGTTAGATATTCACTTCCTGAAGCGGAAAAGTTCCTGAAGTTTTGGCAATAGTCGCAAGTCAGGCCTTTTGCAAGAAATAAACGCGATTTCAGAAATTCCCATTGTCGAACTCGGTCTTCAAAAGTTTCATCCCCGAAAAAATTCCGGGAATCCTGACCAGGTTTTGGTGTCAAGCCGGAATAGTATTTCGACAGGTCATCGCCTTGGTTGTAGCCAACCGGAAAAGAGTATACTCCGGAATTATCGACTCCCGATGTGTGGCATGACATGCAGATCATTTCACGCTTCTCTGCGGATAATTTTGCAGGATTTACTATGAAGGCTGCCCCGGAAGTTCTTGAATGGTTTAACCCAGGTCCGTGGCACATCTCGCAGCCTACACCAGGTTCAATAAAAGTATCTTCGCCTGGTGTAAACCCTGTAACATGGCAACCTGCGCATTGCTTTAGCCAGAAACGCTTTCGCCAGCCATAATCCTGGATTGTTAACCATTTTTTTGTTTTGCGGTCAAATATCCTGGGAAGAACAACAAGTGTTCCCGAGGCCTCTGCAATAAAACGATTGACGTAATGTGAACCTAGGACATACTTGATCTTCTCTTGCGGCCATTCGAACCCGTCCTGAGGAATTTTCGCAAAATCCAAAACCTTTTCTGGTGGGCGAGTCATTAAGGCGTGTGGCGAATCCTTCCATAATTTGAAAATTTCCGGATGGCATGCCATACATTTGGCTGAGCCAACAAATTCGCGAACTTTTCCAAAACTTTTTGAATGGACTGGCGTTCCTGAGGGGAGGGGAGAACCTGATGAATGGCAACTCTTGCAAAGTTCACCGTTGTTGTTTCTTTTTATTAGAAGATAGGTTGGATGTTCATCATTTTTCAATTGATCTAATGAGCCGGGAACCCAGGATTCAGTTGCTAAAGCCTGTCGATGCGGAGAATGACAGGTCAGACAGTTCATCTTTTTCTCGCTGTCAAGTGGAAGTCGGGAAGATGGTGTTGCTTGAATTTTCGTTGGATGCCCCATCGTTTCGGAATCAGGATGGCATTTTACACACCATTCGCTTGCGCTGCTTGAGATAACATATTTGTCTGAATTATCGGTATGACAATAAATGCAGCCTAACTTGGTTGCTTCCGCTTGATGATCAAAAGCTTGAGGAAAAACTGTATTTGCGCATGAAGCAAGCAGGAAAAGAAGACAGGCAATTTTTTTGAGTGACATCTTTGGGAAAATTTTCTTGGAAAATCGCTATTGTTCAGTTTTGATATTTTTCAGCGCGGTCTCGAGCGTATCCTTTATCTCTTTAATGGACGGCGGTTCAGAAGTATTAAGTTTTTTGTTCAGGTCTTCAAGAATTTCAAAGCGCTCTTTCATCGTATTTTGCATCTCATTCAAAGCATCCCCCAGAATCTGAGCTTCGTCATTTTTCCGCAGCTTTAAAGGAAGGAGGTCCAGTCGGCCAGAGGCAATTTCCCGCAATCTGTTCTCAAATTTAAACAGTGGCCCAATTAATCGATGCGAAATTAAAACAATGGATATTCCAAAGCACAGAGATGTCAGAAAAAAGGAAAAACCATCGGTAAGAATGATTGCGGGCTTCAAGACTTCCCATGTCGATCTTAAGCGATTATGGGCTGAAAGTAGGCCTTCCTCAATACTTTTGGATGTAAGTTGGTAGAGAAAAAATCCGTGAAGAATGGTAACTAGGAGCAAAATAATAACCAGAAAAATAGTTAGCCTGAGTTGATAGGATGGAAGAATCAGATACTTTTTTCTTTTGAAGAATTCCATTTTTTCCCTCCTCTTATTTTCTTTTTAGATTCGCGATTCAGTTTTTATTTAAGAACTGGATTAAGGAAAACCGGGAGTTTCTTTCGTATTTCGGAAAGTTTGTTTTCAAGAGCTTTTTCCCGCCAACTTTGGTCAAAATTTTTCTTAATAATCTGGTCAGAAAACTTTTCGATTTGATCCACTCTGTCTTTCACGAGGAAAAAATGAATCCCCTCTGAGTCTTGATAGGATTTTATCAGCGTTTCTTTTTTTGAAGCTGTCAACAATTCAAATATTCCTTCGGGAAGCCGGTCTTTGCCTACTAATCCCATGTCACCGTTTACTCCGGTATAGTTTGAAACAGAATAGCTTGCATTAAGCGCCTCAAACGAAATGCCACTTTGAGAGAGTTTGATAACTGATGAGGCGGCTTCCTGATCTCTTACTACGATTGTTCTAAGCTGCAACATTTCCTGACGTCTTCGGATTGAATTATCGTTTCCCTTGATTCCACAGGAATCAATATTTGAAACAGAAGCCTGAATACTTTCTTTGGCAGCCTTGGCCAATTCCTCAAGAAGGAAAATTGTGTGAAGGAGTTCAGGAGATTGGTTCTCCTCGCCGGTCTCAGTGAAATTTTCTCCTTCAAATTTTTTTGTCCCGGAGGAGATTGCCAGATCGAACTGCCTTATTTTTTCTTGAAACTCCGGTAGTTGGTCAAGTCCTAGTTGCCTTGCATATTCCGCAAAAAGGAGCATTTCCGAAAGGTGGGAGGCAAATTCAGGCTCTGACATTTTCTTCACAACTATTCCTGAATTTTCCTTGATGATGCGGAATTCCGAGAGATTGATTCTGGTTCCACCGACTTTAATGGCAATTTTTTTGTAGGAAAAAATCGTCTCAAATTCAAAAGTGAAAAAGAACCACATCAATAGCAGGATTCCGATTGGAAACAAAAAAAATGCAGCTAAAATTTGTCCCTGGCTAACGTATAAAAACCGGTTAGACAATGGTTGTTTATTCTGATTTTCCACAAATGTCATCCATCTGTTGATAATATAACTTTTTACTTGATAAATCGCCGATCTTAGAATTTCAAGAAGATCTACTAATTCAATCTGAGCTTACTGTTTCTTCTCAGGACTTTTCAATTCATTCCAAATTTTTTCAGGATCGAACGGTCCTTCGCAAGAAAAAACGATTTTTCCGCCAGGATCTACTAGAAATACGCTGGGAGTTGTTTTCACACCCCATAAATCGGCTGCAAAATATGATTGTGAAGCAATTTCATCCAGAAGAATTTCCGACTTTATTCCCCTTTTGGAAACGAAGTTTTTTATTCCTTTCTTCATTCGGGAAGTATCAATCGAAACAAAGTAGCTTTCGAGTGCTGGATCAGATTTTTTGGCCATTTCCTCGCAAATTTGCGGAATTTCTTCCAGGCAGGAATGGCAGAATAAAGACCAAAACAGGACAAGGTTCCATTTCTTTTCAGTCGGAAAAATAATTTTGGTATCCAGGAGATTGGAAAGGGTGCATTTGGGTGCAATTTGTCCAGGTTTTAATATTTTTGAACTTCCAGAGGCAAGTTGGGAAGTTGGTGTGCCTTGTAGGGTAGGTTGTTCCGAAGGGGTAGGCTGAGCGACTGGAGCAGGCTGTGCTTGTTGAGCGGTTTGAACTGGTGGAGATGCTGGAGAAACCGGACTAGTTTGAGGAATGCTCTGGGATGTGGTTGCTGCTTGTTTGCTTTCTGGCAGAGCATTTGCCGGTGTGTTGTTTGCCGGCGAGGCGATAATTGCGAAGGAGGTGCTGGTTTGCGAAGGGGTAACAATTTGTGTGTTCGTGATTTTCTGGCCAGTCTGAGTTGTTTGGGCGTTGCAGAAAGTGCTAAATGTGCTGAAAGTGCAAAAGGCTATCAAAAAAAGAAAGAGCTTCCGGTAAGGCTGTATGCAATTTGTAAACTTGACGTTTGAAGTTGTCGAAAAATCTCGGAACATTTTATTCGGCACAAAGCAGCCCGCTGTTGATGCTAGAAAGCGGGGTGAAAAATTGGGTGGGTACACAAAAAAGTGAATTTTTGGGGATTTTTCGACAGACTCGTTTGGAATTTCGGAAATTTTGCATGAATCTCTGATAATAGCAATAAATTGATGATATCTTTTTAACATTTTGCGGCTCTGGTTCCAAAAATTTTCTCTAAGGTTCTCTGAAGCTGTGAAAAGATTAAAAATTCGAAAATGCACTGGCTCGATTAACCGTGCAGGGAAAGCATTGTGAATTTTTGCACTTTCATTTTTTCAAATTTCTCACACCTTCTCTGAGAAATATTTGAATGATTCCTTTTTTTATAACTTTCCTGAAATTCCATCTTCTACCTCTTTTTCCATGGTTTGCTCGTAGCCGACATGTGAAAAAAGCTCTCTGCCTTTTTCATCGATTAATACTACTTTTGGCAGAATATCCACTCCATAGGCTAGTGATAACTTTGAGTCATCGTCTATTACCAGCAAATAGGGTATGGAAGTATTAAATGTTTTGACAAATTTTTGAATTTTTTTCAATTTAAAACCCGGAGGATGAACCCCGATAATTGTTAACTTTTCTTTGAATTTGGAATGTTCACGAATAATGAAGGGTATTTCTTCTATGCAGCTTCCACAGGTAATAGACCAAAAAACCAGCAGAATTTTTTTGTTGGAAAAAACACTCGAAAGTTTGAACTTATCGCCATTTAAATTCGATAAAGTTACGCCAGCCAAAGATCTTAAAGTACCTGGCGTGGTATTAGGAATGAAAAACCAGATCAGAGGGACTGTAAGAAGCGCTATTACCAACAAAACAATTTGGTTTCGGTTCATTAATTATGGAAGGAGATCAAAGAGCGATTACTTTTGTGTCTGCTCTTTTGTCTCCCCACCTTCTTCCTTCGGGGTCTTTATAAATTTGGAAAATTTCAAAAGCTGTTATACCAACGACTGCCAACATTCCAACAATTGCGAACGACGAAATAATAAACCATTTAAAAAATGGAATCGGCATAGATTGAAGAAATACTAGAAGTGCTGCCCAATAATATGGAATGGCCAAAGTCATATTTCTCTTTACAGAGGCGAAATGATCAATGGGGGAAATTCCGTCAAGTTGCGTAACTAGAATTCCCATTGTTTTTTTTCCGGGAGTCTGATGCTCCAAACATACCCCAAATCCTTCTATTCTATAGGGGCTATCTTTTAGCAAAACTATTGCTCCAAAAAAAATGAAGGTGAAAAAAGAAATTACATTGAAAACTATTGATGGGAAGGGAAGAATTTTCCAGGGAATGTGAAGCAAAATGCAAACGGCTCCAATTGTGACTAAATCTATAAAGGCAGCGCCCATTCTTTTTTTAAATAATTCTGTGTCCACAGTTTTACCCTTTTCATTTTGGATTTTGAGATTAAGGAAAAAGTTAAACTTAGCTGTATCCTTTGTCAAGCTGGAAAAATGCAAAAGTCAAAAAAAGTTGCTTTTCAGACTTCTTCCTTACCCTTTTTTCTTTTAGCAAAAATTATTCCTAATCGAAAAATTGGAATTGGTCGATTTGAAGAGTGTTGAATTTCCGAATTGGGATCTTTGTTTTTGGGAAACTCGAATGACACAGATTTGTTTCTCAAAAGAACGGGGTATGTATGAAAATAGGGGTAATCTCGGATACGCATTTCAAACCTTGTTTGGAAAATTGCATCGATGATTGGATTCTAAAAGCATTTGAAGGAGTGGAAATGATTTTCCATGCCGGTGATTTAACTGATTTAGACCTCTTGAATGGTCTTTCAATCATTGCTCCGACTTATGCCGTCAAAGGGAATATGGATGACTTTCACCCGGATCTCCCTTATTTCAGGGAAATTGTCGCGGAAGAGAATTTTTCGATTGCAATTTCTCATTTAAAAAATGAGGCATATGGAAAGAAGAGCCCTTCCTGTAAAATGATTATTTATGGACACAGCCATATTCCGGAATTTGTCCAGGAAGGTGGAATATGGTATCTGAACCCCGGTAGCCCCAGCAAACCGAGGGGGGGTTCCAAACCTTCTGTAGCTATTTTGAATATTATTAATGGAATTCCTGAAGTTGAATTCAAGTTAGCTCCTCCGAAAGCCGATGAATAATTTGATTAATTTTTGGTGGGTTTTTCTTAAAATTCCAGGAGGAAAAAAATGAAACGTGCATGGTTCGCTTTAGCATTGATTCTGATCGGAAGCGTGGTTGTTGGGATTGCTGCCGGTATTCCTGAAAAGAAGAATCTCAAGCTGGGCAATGCTGTTTTTAGGGGATATTTAACAAGTGAACCTGCGAATCTTGATCCTGCCAAAGGCGTTGATGTTAACGAAGGAATCGTTCAAGCAAAGATTTTTAATGGATTGCTCACTTACGATGAAAATATGAAGATGGTTCCTGATCTGGCAGAAAGTTGGGAGGTTGCTGAGGATGGAAGAACTTTCAACTTCCATCTTAGAAAAGATGTTAGATTCCACAATGGCCAGCCATTTTCTTCCAAGGATGTTGTTTTTTCATTTCAGAGAATTCTTGCTGCGAATACTTGTTCCCCGCGAACTTGGGTTTTTGAAAAAATAGTTGGCTCTTCTGAAGTAATGAAGGGTATTGCTTCCGAAGTCGTTGGAATAAAGGTTCTTGATGATTATAACATTCAAATTTGTCTCTCAGAACCTTTCGCACCGTTTTTGAGTCTTTTAACTATGCCTGCAGCCTTTATTTTACCATCTGGGAGCGCGTCTGAAATCGCTGATGGCGCATTTTTTGAAAAACCATCGGGAACCGGTCCATTTATGATTATTTCCCGTGAGAGAGATTCGCATATTAAATTGGCGGCATATGATGGATATCACGGTTCGAAGCCATATATTTCCGGAATTGAATATCGAGTCATTCCGGAAAGCATGAAAGCGGAAATGGAATTTGAAAGTGGAAACATTGATATTCTTCAGTTGAATCCTACAAATTATGAAAGATTTGAAAGTCGCCTGGAGAATAGCGGAAGAGTGAAAGATGTCCCCGCAATGAATGTTTTTTATGTGGGATTGAATAATCAAAAACCGCCATTTGATGATCCAAAAGTTAGAAGGGCATTGAATTACCTGATCAATCGTGAATCGATAATTAATGCGGTTTTCAAAGGACGTGGAAAAGCTGCTCACGGCAGTATTCCCCCGGGAATTTTAGGTTACTCAGATAAGTTAGAGGGATATGGGTTTAACCTGAAAAAAGGTTGTGAACTCCTTAAAGAAGCGGGATTCAGCCCCGAACATCCTTTGAAATTTGATCTTTACCAGAAATCTTCACAGTCAGCTTTTGAGATAACTCGATTGGTGCAGGGAGAGCTGAAAAAAGCCGGTGTTTCAGTAAATCTTCGGTCCATGGAGTGGAGTGCTCTAAAGGATGCCATCAACAAAGGAGAAGCCGAAGCATTTTATTTAAGTTGGTATGGTGATTATCCGGACGGTGAAAATTTTCTCTATCCATTGTTCCACTCAAAAAATTGGGGCTCCGGTGGAAACAGATCAAGATATCGCAACGTGAAGGTGGATTCAATGCTGGACGAAGCTTTAAAAATTCAGGATCCCTTAAAACGTGCAGAAGCCTATCAGCAAGTTGATCGTGCTGTTGTTGAAGAAGCCCCCTGGATTTATTTGTGGCACTTGAATGAAACTTATTTACTTGGCGGAAATCTTGAAAAGATGCCCTTTTCACCCATGTTTGCCTTCGATAAGGGAATTTCCATCAAAATGCATGAATGAGAATCCCCTCTCTTTTAGAATGGATTAGGCTCTCAGAGAGATAATTTCAGGCAATAATTGCTCGCGAAGTATATCTAAATGGTATAATATCTTCACTTGAAACCAAAGTGGAAAAAACTTGAATGTTTGAATATTCTTTACGAAGGTTCTTTGGAACTTTTCTTGTAATAATCGGAATTCTCGCTATTGCTTTTTTTATCCTTTACCTGCTTCCGGGAAATCCTGCTGAGACACTCGCCGGGCCACGAGCTGACCCGGATACGATAAAAAGAATTTCCCGGGAAATGGGAATCGACCTTCCTATTCATCAAAGATTTTCAAGATATATCGTAAAGATAATGAAAGGCGACTTGGGCCGCTCGGTAATTAACAATAAACCTGTTCTTGCTTCAATAATTGAAAAATTCCCCTATACCTTGAAATTGAGTATCCTGGCAATGGTTTTCTCGATTTTTTCAGGACTACTCGCAGGGATATTCGGAGCTTTGCATCGTGGAAGTGCCGCCGATCGGATATGCACCGTCTTTTCCGTTTTAGGAATCAGTGTTCCTATTTTTCTTACCGGAATTCTGTTCTTATACATTTTTGCGGGAAAATTGCGCATTTTTCCCACTTCAGCTTATGGAAAAGAAGGCTCTTTAATGATTTTCATTTTGCCCGCGCTCACCTTAGGTATAAGATCTGGAGCTTTCCTTGCCCGAATCGTTCGCAGCAGCTTAACTGAAGTATTGAACCATGATTACATCAGGACAGCCCGCGCGAAGGGATTATCAAAATGGCGCATCCTGACAAAACATGCTCTTCTCAATGCCCTGATCCCGATAATTACAGTCGTGGGACTCGATTTGTCCAGCTTCTTGAATGGCTCGGTAATTGTTGAAACGATTTTTGACATTCCGGGCCTGGGAAGATTCGCAATGGACGCAATTTTGAAGCGTGACTACCCCGTCATTCAGGGAATCGTTCTTTTTTCTGCAATTATTTTCGTCCTGATGAATTTTTTCGTGGATCTTATATACGCTTGGGTGAATCCTAAAATTCGCGAAGAAATTTCCGGAGGGCGTGTAGGTGGCTAACCTCTAAATGAAAATATTTCGTCGTTTTTCTTTTTTTGGAAAACTTGCGGTGTTATCTGTCGCTTTTTTCTTATTAGTTGCGATATTTGCTCCCTTTTTAGAACCGAATGACCCAATGGACACAAACCCCGATCGAAGATTGTTAAGTCCTGAAGGTTTTCCTTTAGGCTGTGATCAGCTTGGCCAATGTGTTTTTTCAAGACTGATTCATGGAACCAGACTTTCTCTGGCTATTGGCTTTTTTGCACGCCTATCAGCACTTATAGTAGGTCTCATAGTTGGCATGGCTGCTGGTTACTTCGGAGGTTGGTTGGATTGGTTGTTGATGAGAATAGTTGACATCTTCCTTGCTTTCCCTAGCCTTTTACTTGCAATCGTGGTTTCAATGGCACTTGGAAATGGCATAATTACTGTAATACTTGCAATTGCGATCGTTGGATGGGCGGAGACTGCACGAATAATAAGAGGGGCTGCAATGGAACTCAGAGATGAGGAATTCATTATGGCGTCCAAATCAATGGGAGCTGGTAATTTGAGGATTATTCTTACTCATGTTCTCCCAAATTGCTTGCCGTTGATAGTGGTTATATTGGCCATGGGAATGGCAACTGCCATACTTTCAGAAGCAAGCTTGAGTTTCCTTGGTCTGGGAGTTGACCCTTCGCTTCCAACCTGGGGAGGAATGGTTTCCACCGGGCGAGAATACCTTTGGCGAAAACCAACTCTTTCTATTTTTCCAGGAATGTGTATTGCCATGGTTGTAATAGCATTTAACATTATTGGTGACGAACTGAGAGATCTATTGGACCCTGGCAGAAAAGGTCAGTGGGGTTAAAAAACTCCTGCGAAAAAGGAATTGTTATGAAAAATCCTAAAAAAACTCCGTTAATTGGAATGACCTATTCCGATATGCCTGAAAGAGACGAACAAATGAAGGTTCGTACATTTTGCGGACGAGCCTATTATAGCGCTCTTCAGGCTGCAGGAAGCAGGGTTATTTTGCTCCCTCCGGTTTCTCAAAATAGCGAAATGGAAAATTACCTTGAAATGATCGATGGGTTGTTTCTACCCGGCGGTGAAGACATTGATCCGAGATATTATAATACCGAACCTTCTCCGAAGTTGGGTGGGACTAATCCGTTTCGCGATTCATACGAAATTGAGATGGCTAAGCTTGCTTTCGAAAGGAAGATCCCAGTATTTGGAATTTGCCGGGGAATTCAGGTAATGGCAATTTCATTGGGAGGGGCAATCTATCAAGACCTCCCCAGCGATGGTGATTTCATCCAGCATCTTCAATTGTCTCCCAGATGGGCAACTTCTCACAAAGTTACTTGCCAAACTGATTCCCGTTGCGCCAAATGGATGGGAACTCGAGCCGTTTTCGTCAACTCATTCCATCATCAGGCCGTTAAAAAGCTTCCTAAGACACTGAAGGCCGTTGGCCAGACAGGCGACAAGCTGATCGAAGCGCTTGAATCTTCCGACGACCGCATTTTTGTTGGCGTTCAGTGGCATCCGGAAGAACTTTGCTTTCTTGAAGAATCTGCCAGAGCTTTATTCAAAGGCTTCGTCGATGAGGTGGCCTCAAAAATTTCCTGACGGAAAAGTTACGCTTTTTTCAACCTTCTGCCGATAACCTAATTTGTATTTTACCAATCCTACTTAAATCGTGTTTAAGTTCGTAGCATGAAATGAGATTGTAGAGCCATAATCTGCGGCCAAGATTGAACATGAACTTTTTATGGTTGGTATTAATTTCGTTGCCTCTGTCGAGCGTCGAGCGGGAGAAGAAAAATGTACCGTATTACTGCAATTACTGGGGTTTGCCTCTTTGTTACCTGGTTATTTTGTGCGACTTTTTTCTCCGAGGGAACAAAAGTAAGTTGGAATGAAATTTCCTTATTTGAAAATGAGATGAAAGTCCGATTAACCAATTCAGGCGATGATGATTGGGAGCGATTTACCATTGCAGTCCGAGTTTCGGAAGATGGGAAGGTGACGGCATTTAACCGAGGATACAGGGGACAAAAACTCGGGGCTGGATTATCAAGTTTAATTACTCTTCCATTAAATCGAAAGCTTCTTTCCGGAAAGCAATATGCAGTTAAAATCTTTCTCCAGAAGGGGAGAGCCAAGGTTGTTGATTATGACTGCACTAAGGAGTGTGAAAAATATTTTCAAACCAATGCTGCCCCAGCGCCAACACTTTCGCCAATGCCAATGCCCGTAAAGGTAATCGAAACAGGAAAAGTTGAACAGAATATAGCAGAAAATGGGAAACAGAAATTTGAAAACAATAACACGGCCAAGCACTTTTCAGGGTCTTTACATCCTTCTTTTGTTAATGTTCCGTTTTCCAGAACAAAAGAATATATTTCGCATAGCAAATTAAAGAGTAAAAAAAATTTCAGAAGGAAGCGGAAAAACAGTTTAACCAATAGTTCCAGGTAAACATGATAACGGGGTTTTCCAAAGCTCGAAAAAATTTTGTCGTCGATGATGACTTCGGAGACAAGTTTTTCCGGAAAATTTTTTGTGTTGGGTTTAAATAAGAGTGATATATTTTTCGCCTAGTATGATATTTCCAAAATACCGTTGCATAATCAGCTATTACATAAATTTTGATTTGGCATGGGGCAATTGTCATGTTTTCAGATTCTAAATTTATTGTACATCAGCCAATTTTGTTAGTTTTATTGGTAGTTATTTTGGAAACGCACTACTAGAATTGATCAGGCAGTTTGAAACAGTTGATAAATATCGAATTGCAACGTTTACTGGAAATACAGTTAAACCAAACAAACATGAATACTGGGGCGAGTATTCTGAGAGATAGAAGGAAAACATGTTTGGGGTATTTTTAGGCAGACTAGTCAGAATAATAAAATCTCAAAAAAGGTACTGTAGCAAATTTACTGAAAGAAAAACTTGACGAGCCGGTTGTTGAGCGCTTGCACTGAGCGAAGTCGAATTGGAGTCGAAACGACCAAAGTGATAAAATAAATTATTTAGGTGAGTCCATTTGGAAGGAATAAATAAACTCAATTCTAGCAAATTCTTGGAAAAAAATTGTCAGTCGAGACGCTACAGTGTCTCAAAAAATAAGCTGAGAGTTTTTAAAGGATGGCCGAAAAACTGGTCTAATGAATAAAATTTGACTGGATAATCTTCCGGTTTTTGAAGGAAAAAATCTTATGATGTTTTTTACCAAAATGTTAGAGTTTTTTGCCCCAGCTGCTCATATTCCACGTCTTCCCGCCGAGAAGATTCCCTCGTTATATAGATGGATGCGTTGGCGTATTCTTTCGACCACGTTTTTCGGATATGCAATTTTTTACATTGTCCGCAACAATCTTCCTCCCGTTTCCAAAGAAATGGGTGCGGCCCTCTGTTATGACAAATCCATGATGGGAACTATTCTTGCCGCAACTGCATTGGCTTATGGAATAGGGAAACTCATCATGGGTTCAGTTTCAGATAGGTCGAATCCTCGTGTTTTTATGTCCTTTTCCTTGGTTCTTACGGCTGGGTTGAATTTCATCTTTTCCGCATCTCATAGCTATTATATTCATTTGTTTCTATGGACTCTCAATGGGTTTGTCCAGGGGGGAGGGTGGGGGCCCTGCGGACGTTCAATGGGGCACTGGTTTAGCCTCCGAGAGCGAGGAACTGTTTTTGCTTTCTGGAATATTTCCCACAACGCAGGCGGTGCCACTGCCGGAATCCTCACCGCTTATGTTGCTCAAAGCTGGGGTTGGCAATCCGCTTTTTATGTCCCGGGAATAATTGCAATGATCAGTGCGGTAATTCTTTATTTTGGGCTTGTGGATACTCCTCAGTCAGAAGGGCTTCCTCCGATCGAAGATTATAAGAATGACCATGCCGAAACCAATGAAGAACATGAAATCGAGCTTTCCACAAAAGAACTTTATGTAAAATATATACTGAATAATAAATATCTTTGGCTTTTCGCAATTGCAAACTTTTTCGTATACATTACTCGTTATTCAATGCTGACTTGGGGCCCTACGTACCTTAAAGAGGTTAAGGGTGCAACTCTTCTGGATGGTGGAACATCCACCATGTTTATCGAACTTTCCGGAATTCCCAGCACACTTTTGATCGGTTGGATTTCGGATAAATGTTCAGGAAGACGAGGAATGGTAAGCTTGCTCTGCATGATTCCCATCTTTTTTGCTTTCCTGGGAATAATGCTGAATCCCCCTGGACATCTTTGGATCGATATGGCTTTATTGGGAATAGTAGGTTTCTTTGTTTATCCCCCGGTAATGCTCCTTGGGGTTGCTGCGCTCGATTTGACCTCAAAAAAAGCGGTTGGAACTGCAGCAGGTTTTGTTGGCCTTTTTGGCTATATCGGAAGCATGGTACAGGCGCAAGGAATTGGCTACCTTGCTCAAAATTATGGCTGGCCTTCGGTTTTCTATGCAATTTTAGGTTGCACGGTAATGGCAATAATAATTCTTTCCTTCACCTGGAAAATTAAACCCCGCAGTTAATTCTATGCCATAGTTTGAAACTGCCAGGGTCAGGAAGCCAAGCTGGCGAAATAATTTCACTGACAAGAAAAAGCGAGATTGCTTAGATATTGCTCAGTATAAGAGTTTTGCCAGAAGAAAAAACGAAAACAACGCTCAAGTCCCGGAAGTGTGAAATTATTAAAACTTTGAAGGTGAAAATAACCACAATTATTTAGTAACGAGGCTGTCTAAAAATGCCCTATTATTCATATTTTTATGTGCCTGTTCGAATTTTCCCCTCGTTTTTCGGCATCAACAGCGAGCCACTTTGTTCCGAATAAAATGTACCAAGATTATTCGACAGCTTCTAACTAGTCTGTTGGAAGATCTCGGTGCATTGAATTCGCTAAAAAGTGGTGTTGGTTTTTTTGAGTGACGGCGGAGCCAAAAAACGAGTTGGTACATAAATTATCCAATTATAGGGGCTTTCCGACAGTCTGAACGCCGCCTTTGGGGGCTAGTACTTTTCCGAAAGTAAAATTTTTCCACAACTTTCCGATGACTTGTCAAAAACTAACTCAATAAGGCACTTCCAAAAATTAATCCGGTTGTGATATCTAACAATAGAACATCCCCAAAAAAGGAGATTCTATGATTCGATATCCGGCAAATCACCTTGAAAAAGTGGCCACGATGGCCTTTTTCTATCTTTTTTTTCTTCTTTCATCACTTTTTGTTGAACCAAAGTTGTTAGCCGGAAACCAGAATTTTCCAAATTCGGGTTTGGGGAGCCTGGAAATAACAGTAAAACCGTTTCAAGAGCGCTTTCCTTTTCACCATGACACTTTGCTTCTGCAAGCTGTTTCTTCAGACGGCACGGAGTTGTATGAAATCCACGTTCTTGCCGAAGATTTACTGGTTTTGAGGGAATTTGGTGGATATTTACGAACTGCCGATCGAACTCCGCATCATTTCAAAAAAGGCATGATGTATAAGTTTTTGTTAAGCTGGAATAAGGAGACAACGAAATTCTCTGTCAACGATAAGGAAATCAGGGGATTTAATACCATGGTGATTAATGGTTTTGGCAAGCGACAACCATTTTTGAAGCTTGGAAATGACCCTGATTTTGAAATCAGTAATGTTCAATTTTCAAATCAAAGTACGGTTAGCGTGGAAAGAGCCGACCGCGAATTCGTGCAAAATTCTCACGCACCCAATCTTGGCGAACTAATGGATTCAGCCTCACAGGAATCCTATCAGGGAGTTGCTATTCATGAATTTCCCAGTCAGACACTTCGTGATAAAATAAAAAAATACATTGATCTCCTGCCTCCCGATGCTGTTCAAGTCATCAAACATGTGGTTTTCGTCGAAAAGAAACGCTATCCCTTGCCAAATTGGCATGGAGAGGCTTTCCCCGGCCGGAATGCTATCTTACTGACGGAAAATTCCATGGAAGATCCGAGCACATTTTTCCATGAAGCGGCCCATTTGTTCGATTTTAGTCGAATTCCCATCAAAGGACATATGGAGAGCGCTGAATGGGAAAAACTCTTTATGAAAGACCAAATCTATCAGGAGCTGAAAGACTCCAGAAAACTTCATTCAGGAACCGTTATTGCCGAGGGGGATGCCAACACTCCTGTTGAACAACTGGCTTATTTTGTCGGAATTGTATATGACTTATATTTTTCCCCAGGTTCATCAGGCTTGAAAAGCTTTATGGCTGAACCTCAAAATCGTGCCAAGCTTGATTTTCTAATGAAAGAGGGTTTTATGCGACAGGAAGTCTATGATCGAGTTGCTGGTGGAACTCGTTGACGTCTTTTGCTCAAAAATTTAGACACGCAGCAGATTAACTGAGAAAGAAATTTAATAAGACGGTTGCTGAGAAGGTGTGAAAATTGCCCCCAGAAACAAGCATCAATATACGGTAAATTTACCGGAAATCAAATATTCCATAACTTCATGAAACGGAGTCGAAACGATTGCGGATATGCCTTCTGAACGAAGTCATCAATTTGCTGTGACAATTGAGGATGGAAATAAATTATCAGCCAAAATGCTAAAGTGTCAAAATTTCTATCGTTACCGGCTTTTTTCTGTTAGTCTGGTGCAAAATAAAAAATTTTTGGAAAAGAGGTTCTAACCAATGTTTAGAAGAATGGGAACTCTGATTTTTCTGGTTGCTGTCGCTATGACTCCAATTGCCCTTTTGGCTGATCAACCCGGGCAAGCAATTGAAGTTGTTTTGGACAACAAAAATTTTGTTCCTGCCTCGAAATCTTCCGATTTGGTAAATTTTACGTGGCGAGGTTGTACCGCCGCTGACATTATGAGCCGCTTGAAAAAGGAAAAGCCCGATTCTATTACTAAAGTTCCCAATTTTGAAGGAAAAATGCAATTATACGGATACATGAACTTAGGGAACAAAGAGAATAACTGTTTCAATTTTGTTATGGATGTGCTTCCTTCAGATCAGATGAAGATGTATTTTGACTTCAATCAAAATGGCAATTTAGACGACGATGGCCCTCCTTTGAAGAATATGGGAAAATTCAAGGATGCTGGTCCATCATATGCTACTCAACTCCAAATACCCTGGGATTCACTTATCGTTAACTCGCCCTATCACGAAAAATTCAAAATATGGTTCATGATAAACCCTCACCAATATTCTCTGGCTGGATTTTCGCATTATTGCCAAACTCAATTAGTCGGGACGGTAACTATTGGAGGAGCTCCGGTGAAAGCCGTAATTGCCGATCGGGCGGAAAATGATAATAATGCTGACTTTACAGATGATGGTATCAATCTGTTCCTCGGGGATAAAAAACCCAGATATATTTCTGACAAGGAAGCTCGCGATGGAGTTGAAATTAATGGCGCTGTGTACAAGTTTCATTTTTCCTATGGAAAGGGCCAATAGCTAGCTTCAGAATTCCTGGTATCGATAGTTTGCATTTTCTCGGAAAAGGGTTTCAAAAGGTAGTTTTCTGATTTTGGAATACTTTTCGGTTGGATTTTATCCTGAGACCAACTTACATAAAACTAAATCAGAAGATTCCTTCCATAGCAAGTTGGCAATTCATCAATCGAAAAAATGGTATCAAATTTAAATCCCCGAGATTGGGATGTCTGAGCTTGAATTAACACAACCGTGAATTTTTCCCTGAAACTTTTACGCTCTTTTTACAACTGCTCTGAAGCTGTGGAAAAATTAAAAATTCGAAAATGTACTGATTCGATAGACCGCGCAGGGAAAGAATTGTGAATTTTTGCACTTTCATTTTTCAAATTTTTCACACCTTTTCTCCGAAAGTGATATACTATAAAATCTCTGAACAGGTGATTTCAGGAGGTTTGCTCTTTGGCCGATAACGTTTTTGAAAAGGCTGCGGAAAAACTGTCCTCAACTCTTGAGAACGAGCGTAAGGAAGCTGTTCTTGAGCTTCTTAAACTGAAAGATTCTCGGGGGATTGACCTTCTTGCGAAGTTGGTTGATTCGGATTCATCGGTTGATGTTCGTTACAACGCTCGAAAGGTATATTACCTTCTTAGCGATATCCATCCGAACAATCCAAAGGAACCCTTTCTTGAATTACCAGAGGGAATTAGCTTGGATGACCTCGAAAAACTCCTTTTGGATGAAAACCCACGTATTCGTGAAGAGGGACTCACGCTTGCGGGCAAACTGGACCCCGGATCGGTTGCTCCAACGCTTCGAACAGTTATCCCGGCCGAGAAAAACATCCAGATTCAAGGGAGACTTCTCCTTTTATTGGGGCGAGCAGGCCTGAATTGTGACATTTTTTCTTTAGCAGGATTTCTCGCTTCATCTGAACCATACATTCGGTCCAATGCCATCAACGCCTTGGCGAGGATTGGGGGTGTCGATGCCCTGGAATGGATTGTCCCAATGCTTCAAGACCCGGACAGCGGAGTCCGTGCCTGTGCAACCGAAGCTTTGCCTGCCCTTGGAAGCTCTGAATTATTGAACCTTCTGAAGGGAATGGCCATGTCCCCGAATGTCGCATATCGCGAGGCGGCTGTTTACACGCTTCAACGTTTCAAAGCTGTAGCAGCAGCTAAGATCCTTGCTCACCTGGCAGCCGTTGACCCGGTTATAGCGCTTCGAGATAAAGCTCGTGCCGGCCTTGAGGCCATGGCTACGAGTGATAAGAATGCTAGACAAATACTAGCCCAACTGAACAAGCCTGAAGAAATTGATGACCCAAATGCTCCGGCTGAGGTCCCTCTTGATGGAGTCTGGGAAACAATGACCCCCGCCACAGATCTCCTTCCCGGCGAGGAACCTCCACCTCCCCCTCCCAAACGAAAAGTAATGGTTGTTCCGGGTCTGACGAAGAAGCTGGTTAAAGAAATTTGCCTTGGCGATCAAGCACTTCGCGAGAATGGCCTGCGTCAGCTCGCTCCTCTTCTCAAGCCTGAACATGCGCCATTCCTTCTTCTTCAGCTCGAAAGGGAAAAAGACCCGCGTATCAGCTCCCATATCCTTACCCTTATCGGAAAAACCGAGTCTCAACATGCTTATGCCGCGGTAATCAAGTGTTTCAAAGATCCTGATAATCGCGTGAGAGCCAACGCCATCGAAGCGGCTATGAAAATCGATCCTCAGACTACTCCCGAAAGAATCGTAAGTTTTCTAAGTGATCCTAATAACCGAGTTCGTGCTAATGCGATCATTGCATCAGCTGTCCGTCCGAATTTTGATCCCCTGGTTTGGGTTCGGGACCTAGCAGGATTTCCTGACCCTGCCTATCGTCGAAGCGCGATCTTCGTCATTACGAAACTTCAACGCCCGAATTTCCTTGCCCTTCTTGAATTTTTGGTGCAGGACGACGAACTGGAAATTCGACACATGGCATACAAGGCCATCCTGGACTACGCTGAACGCGGAGGTCGGAAGGCAAAAGAGCTGGCTGAGATGGCCAGCAAGTTGATGGGCAAGGAAAATAAGCTGGCGGGTTTGTCTGACACGGATTTCCATGAAGCCATGGTTGCGATGCGGGCTCCAACTGCACCTAAGAAAGTTGTCAAAAAACAAAATAAATCAACGATGAACGAGTTTGGTGAGCAACTTCTCGGCACCGACGGTTTGAAAAAAGCCGGGCAGTCGATGGCAAATTTTAAGAACCAAGCGAATGCCGCTCGCCAGAAGGTCCTCGGGAAATTGAGCAAAACGACGGCTAATCTGGCCTCCGTAAATTGGTTGGAAAACCTCTGGTTTATCGCTTTAGGAGTATTTCTCTTCCTGCATGTGGTTAATGCTGCATATCATTTTCGGGGTGAATCTCCACTAAAACTCATTAATTTTGCAAGCGCGATTCTTGCAGGGGGAGTGGGAGTTCTTTTTGCAATTTTTAAGCGTCCCGAAGTTGCTGCTGTTTTGGCTCTGGTTTTGCTCTTTACCCCTTTTGCATTGTCCAAATTCGACATTCAGGATAGCAACTTTACTGGGAGGCCACGAATAGATTTACACCACGAGGTGGTCAAAACTCCTCCTGTTTCAATGCCGGCTTCGCGAACTGCCACGATTGCTTCCGTTTCTCTCAAGGTGAATGTGACAGCATCCCCAACCGTTTCACCCACGCCTCCTGTTGTGAATGGCCCCACTATCAAACTGATCCAACCTAACAATGGAACAAAAGTAGTTGGTGATTTTGTGATTAAAGCCGCGGTTAAAGAAAAGCCTAAGTCCGTTGAATTTTTTCTCGACAGCACTGTTCTTAAAAACATTGAAGATAAGAAAGATGGAACTTTTGAATGTAAATGCAAAGATAGTGATGATCGCCCTTCCGGAAGACATGCCATCAAAGCGAGAGTAATAGACATGGATGGCCACAAATCGGAAGATATGATTGTTTTGGAATTCATTAACCGACTTGCGAAAATTGCCATTACCTCACCCGCCAGCGGAGGAGTCTTTTGGCGTGATGATCGCCTTGCCGCCACCGTGGATGGAAAAGAGTGTGAACAGGTTGTATTCGTCCTCGACAACGTAGAAGTCAATACTTTTCCGGTTGACCCTTCCGGGAAATACGAATTTCCGGTAGCGATGAGCACTTTGAGTGAAGGGATGCACACTTTTGAAGTGCGAGCATCCATGAGCGATGGAAGGGTGGCCACCGGTTCGGTCAAGTTTCAGGCAATGGTTCCCAAACCAGCAGTTCGTTTTCTCAATCCCAAGAACGGTGAGAATGTCTCCGGAGCAGTTGAAGTAGTAGTAGAAGCAGACAGCGGTTTTAAGCAGACAGCTATTCGCAACGTCACTTGGTTTGCAGATGATATGGAGAAAAAGGCCCAGGCTTCCTCCCCGATGAAAGACACATGGGAAACAGTGGATCTCACTTCCGGACAACATGAACTCAAAGCTACTATTGAAAACGAACTTGGTGGCACTGCCGAAACGGTTATCAAGGTTAATGTAGGCCAATCGAAATTTGCAGTGGCAATAAAGGGAATCCAACCCGGACAAATTCTTGAGAAAGATACCACCGGAACTGTTGAAGTGGCCGATGATACCCCGGAAACTAAGGTCAGCAAAGTGGTTTTGAGTCTCGATGACGTGCCCTTTAAGGAAGCTAAAACTGCACCTTTGACATTCACCATTCCGACGGCTGAAATTCTTCCCGGAACGCGAAAACTGACTGCAGAAGCCTTCTTGTCTGATGGTCAGAGCAGCAAGACCTCGCTGTCTTTTTCAGTGAACTTGCATAATAACCATAATAGCTGCTCCTTGTTTTTTCTTGCAAAAGATGGCGAGAACAAGCTTCTCTCAACAAAGGACCTGGAAAAGATTCACCTGGAGGTTAAAGAGGACGGGAAAAACATTGAAAAATACACTCTCCAGCAAGCGGAAGATATCCCCCTCCATTTTGGTCTTATCATCGGCGTTTCAGAAAGCATGAAGTCCGATCAGAAGTTGACTAAAACGCAGGAAGCTTTTTCGGCGTTCATAGATATTTTAAAACCTCAGGACCAAGCCTTCCTCATCAAGTTTTCCGATGCTCCCAAGCTGGTGGTAAATTTCACTGAAGACCGCACTAAACTTCACCAGGAAATCGAATATCTTGCCGCTCAGGGTGGAACAGCGCTGCGTGATGCCGTTTACCTCGGAGCTGAAGTTAGCTCCAAGGTTCCTGAACGCACGATCATGGTGGTGCTTACCGACACCGGGGATGAAAACGCTGCTCATACCGCCCCTGCAAGCAAACACACTTTGGAAGAGGTTGTCGAAATTGCTCGAAAGCAAGATGTTCAGATCTTACCCGTTAGTCTTGGAGTATTGGCAAAGAACTCTTTTTCTGATGGAGATGCAGACCTGCATGCCTTATGCAAACCTACCGGAGGAAGATTTTATCCTGTTTCCAAAGTTCCTGAATTGCTGACCTTTTTCAAAACAATTGTGCGGGATATAAAAAGCCAGACGAAGCTCTCATTCTCGTCTTCCACCACCCCAGATGGAAAATGGCATACCTTGGAGCTCACTGCTCCCGATCGCAAAGATATCAAGTTCCTTTATAAACCAGGCTACCAGGCTAAGTAAAATAATTTCATTTATTACTTAGGTATCGTACGAAAATATAGTGATGATTTGCGTAATTTCCCCTGGTCAAAAAAAGTAGTGTACCCTTTCTCAAATTTCTACGGACTTTGCAATTTTCCTTTTTTTTGTGTGTCCTTTCGATAAAAGTGCTAAAAGTCCCAGAAAAAGTATGTTAGAATTTTCGGGACAATTGATTCCAATAGCTTCTTATAGAAGCTGTAAGAGATTTATTTTTTTAAGGGAAAAGGAAAATTAT
>JADFXM010000025.1 GCA_015233565.1 Candidatus Rifleibacteriota bacterium | reverse complement strand
ATTTAAAAAGCTAGATTTTAAGACTATTTTGACAAAATAAGAAAGGGTAGAAGAAAATTTTTGGAAATTTTTTAAGATTGAAATTGATAGGACCTAATCATTTTGGTAATATTGCAAGAACCTCAAAGCTCTAAATTAAATTTTGCCAAAAGCACTCAAGACAACTCTGACTAATTTTTTGAACTTTTGAAAAACTCTTCTTAAAAGAGAAAAAGAGTAAAAATACTTTTTGGAAATTTGTCTATCAGCCAATTTTTGATGTTTTAATTTGACTGGGTGTACTAATTTTGGAATTTCATGATTGGCCAGAAATGCAATTTCGTTGGTCTGACTAGTATGAGTGGCTTCCGCCATCCCGTAACCAATGTTTGTGACAAGATTAACATTGGGAAGGATCGCAAACTTTTGATGTTTCCACATTGCAATGTTCCACTGATAGTCCCAGGTGTTTATTTTCCCTTGTCTTGTCATCTCGAACTTTTCGGCAAAATACTCAATTGTCCGCTGAGGCATTCTTAATAAACCTAGAAAATCAAGCGCCGAAACGATGTCTTCTTTGGAAACTTCCGCTCGGTATTTGCTCCATGCCCGACGCCACGAGGCCCAACCCCAGATATGGGCAAACGCTGACAAATAATAACTTCCATCCCCCCAAATCTTGCCATTATGAAAGTTAATTCCTCCAATATGCCAGATTTGGTGGTCATCCTCATATTTTTCAAGCAACTCCGCACAAAAGTTGAAAAAACTCTGGTTGGGAACAGTATCGTCTTCCAAAATAATTCCCTTTTCTTCATTTTCAAAAAACCATGAAATTGCACCACTTACCGCTGTTTTGCATCCAAGGTTTTCATTTCGAAAAAGAGTTTGAACAGAGCAAGGCCAATCAATATTTTTGATTATGTATTCACGAACAGTGCAAACCTTTTCACTCTCCCCTATTCTTTCTTTGCGAGGCCCGTCACAAGCAACATAAAGTTTTTCGGGACGTGCTTTTTTAATTTCCTCAAATACCACTCTGGAGGTTTCCAATCGGTTGAACACCATTAATAAAACCGGTACAGGTAGCTGCTGCAGTGGTTTAATCAGTTTTGTCTCCATTCGGCACCACTTTCATGAAACTCGAAAAATATCTTTATTTTCAATGTTGATAGTCTTGGAAAGCATATTGAGCCATTCAGATTCTTCAATACAAAAGAAAGTATGATTAACAAAAGGATTAATCAAAAACACATCACCTTTTCGGAAAATATGTTTTTCTACACTCCCGGAAAGTCGGCTATTTTCAACTTTCTGTAAAGAAACTTCTATTTTTCCCTTGATGATAATAAAAACCTCGATCGTCTCTTTATGGTAATGATTTCCTCTAGTTGAGTCCTTCATGGATGTAACCAAATTCACTTCTTCCCATTTCCCTGTATTTATCAATCCTTTCAAGGAACCTCTATCATCAGTAAAACTATAGTAGTTATCAAGCTTTAAAAGCATCTGTGACACTCCTGAGGTAAGTTTCAAAAGATTCTTTCTGAAAGTTTTTTAAAATTTCCGATTGAATCATTGATAAATCATGCTTGAACAGGGAAGTTGAAGTGTCTTCCATTGCTGGTTCCAAAAGAGTATTAAAATTACCAAGATTGATTTGGCAAATCTTCGCAAACTCAAATCTGTTCAATCTCAGCTCTCCTACAAGGTGAATAACCTTCTGCTCAATTTCATCAAATCTGGAAACTAAGAAATCAATTCCTTCGCAAAGAAAGTTAATTGGGGTGGGAGTGAAAAAAACGTTTGTGAACATCGAAAGGCGCTTTTCCTTTTTTAAAGCTGAGATCAACCATTCAAAGAACAGACCTCCTTTTCCCATGACAGCCGATGTCCTTAGTATTTTCATTCTTACAGGGGACTTCAAAAGAAATGTTTCAGCAAGTAGCTTGGTTTTTCCGTAATTTGTTTTGGGAAAACATTCATCAGAATCAGAGTAATATCCCTTACTTCCTTCGAAAACATAGTCAGACGAAAAAAAAATGATTCTGGATTTCAGGTTATTCTCTGATACTGCTTCTGCGACATTCTTTGCAGGACAAAAGTTCA
This sequence comes from Candidatus Rifleibacteriota bacterium, assembly GCA_015233565.1. Lineage (GTDB taxonomy): Bacteria > Muiribacteriota > Ozemobacteria > Ozemobacterales > Ozemobacteraceae > JADFXM01. Next base: position 105,331 of record JADFXM010000025.1, on the reverse strand, counting down.
AGGAATAAGCTTTTTCATAGTCAAGCTCACATTGCTTCAAATTCTTATTTCCGGATAGAACAATAATGTGGTCAGGTCTGAGTTCACTTAAAGTTGAAGAAACTTGATCTTTATTCAAAGCATCAAAATAAAGAAAATCAGATTTAGTCTTGTTTTTAAAGTACGTTCCAAATGTTGAAAAATCTTTTTTCCCTTGAAAAAAGTCGTACAAATGATTTCCAAGGAAGCTGGAAGCACCAATGATCAGTAGTTTCACTTGTTCCTTCTCAACAACAGTGATTTTGAGCGAAAGATGCCGTTTCCGACAAAACAAAACACCTGTGCCGGTTTGAACTTTGCTTGCAGAAATACTCGTAGCACAACAAGTCGAAACACTTGAGTTGAGCGCCCCTTAATCCTTCAACAAAAGAAGTTTTCATCAATTTTCCACTTTCAACTCTGTTTCATAACGGTGGTTTGGGCACCATCATATGCATTGAAATTTTTTAACACCTCTTCACCTAATTCCTTTTTCATTTCCTCAAAAAGCTTTGTGCCAGGGAAAGGAGCACAACGCGAAAGTTGATAACTTCTGAATATATTTTTTTCTGAAAAACCCAGGTCTTTAAGAATTTTCATGTCATTTTCCTGGATTTTCTCGCTCATTCCTGGCATATCTCGCATCATCGTGAGATGAAGCATTACTTTCGGGTACTTGTTGGAAAGGTGAGTAAGGGTTGCCTGGAAGTCAGTTCTCTCCAACCCTTTTTGAACTCTGGCCAGAATGCCAATATCAAATGTCTCCACTCCGAAGCGCATTCCAACACATCCCGAATCTATCATTTTGTCAAATAGCCAATTCGGAGAAGAATCCAATCTCCCCATCATGGTCCAGGGTATGCCTATTTCCTTGAGGTAATCACAAAGCTTTGAAATGCGGTCGTTACCTATGTTAAAAGTGTCATCGTCAAAGAAAATGCTTTTATAGCCATGCTTGGAAACAGCTTGTCTTATTTCTTCTGCAATTTTTTGTGGTTTTCTGAGAGAGACAATCCCGAAATACATTGTCTGTGGCCACGCGCAAAAAGTACATTTAAACGGGCATCCCTTACTGCCATATATTTGCAGCTGAGGTTTTGAAGTTGGCATCGATGGATCAAAATATTCTGCTGCATTCCTGTAATCTCTGAAAGGAAAATCGATTGAATCAAGGTCTCTAATCACTTCTGATTCATAAATTCCTGGTTTACGAGTCTTTGCCATTTCGAGGGAGCTTTTAACATATTCGCCCAGCAAAAAATATTTTATTTCCGGACATTCTTTCTGAACGTCACGAACGGTATCTTTATTCAGATGCGGACCGGCAAGCGCCACGTCAGTAAATCGAGCCACTTTTTTCGCGAACCAAAGGTCTATTTCCAAAGTTGGAGTGGAGGTTTCTAAAACTACGATATCCGCGCATTCATTCTTTATCTCTTCAAGGAATTTTTGATAGGAATATTCTTCTTCAACAATAGAATCCAGAATATTTACGGATATTCCATGTGATTTCAGGTAAGAAGCGGCGTATCCCATGAAAAAGGGATATGGCGGTCCACCAAAGGGTTGATTCATTGTCGAAGGCCATCTCGAACCTGCTCTGATGCCGTATCGCACCTTTGTCCCAATTCCAAATAATCTGCGAATAAAAAAATATAATTTCTCGCCATACGGGATTTTCCTATATTCATGTCTGAAAATGAAATGACGAATTTTGAAATTATTCTCAGGAGAAGAATTATCGTCTTTAATATAGGGAGGATTGGCAAAAATTACCTTCAACTGATCACTTCCTCGATATAATTATATATTTCCACAGCACGAACTTCTGCGGAAGCATTTTTTTGAACGTACTCAAAACCATTCTGAGTCAACTGTTTTCTCTCTTTTTCATTGGAAAGATAGTAAGATATTTTATCGCTTAAATCTTCATTCCCTTTTGTAAAAACCATACACTCTTTTAATTCATTGACAGCGGAAGGGACTTCATCAGAAATCAGAAAACCTTTACATGCCAGAACTTCATATGTTCTAAGGGTAATGACATCCCAATCGACGCATTCTTGAATTGTACAATTCAGATTAATACTTGCTGAACTGTAAAGTATCGGAACGTCCTCTTGCGGAATCTTTCCTTTGGAAATTTTTTCGAACAGTTTTTTGTACGGCGGCTGTTTCTTCCAGTAATCTCGGTGATAGAATCTATATTTTGGCATTTTCCAGTTTCCAAAAAGTCCAAAATTAAAATTCCTAGCGGGGTAAAGAAACTTCATCGTCCGCTCATTTCCCTTGATATCGTTCCCTACGTAACAAACATCAAATTCATATTTTTTTTCAATTTCGCGGGGATAAAAATGGGATGTGTCCACCCCAAAAGGAATGTAAACTCCATTTCCACCTTTGTCTTTGTGAATTTTCAGCAATTTCCTGGAAAAAAAGATGTAACCATCATAATTGTAACTCATTAGCCGCTTATGAAGTGTGTCGATTGATTCCTGGAAGGCGTTTTGAAAATATAAAATATGATGTTTCGCCAATTCCTGCTTAGGGGGAGTATCATTCAAATAAATCATCACATCAAGCTTTTCAGTCGGTAAGAAATTCAAACCATAAACTGCAGCCTTAATATCTTGGTATTTTCGAGTCAGTAATTTAACGAATGAAGTAGCAAGAAGTTCGTCTCCAAGGACGTTACCACTTGAGTTCAACGAATTAATATTCCACTTGATAAAGAAACCGATATTCATTCAAACTTTTTCCAACAGTTGTTTAAAATTACCAATGTGTTCAGCGGGGAAAAAAGTATTATAAGAGTTAAAGAGGGGATTTTCAAGCAAAAATGTTTGGGCTTATGATAAAATGGAGACAGATTAATTTTTTGGCATTTTTTGATTTGGAATGTTGCAAAATTTTTTCAAATAATACCGAATGATATCATTTACTACTGTATTACTCTGCATCCTGCTCTCTTTTTCAGGGCTTTCATGTGGAATTTTTGTCTCCAAAATCTTTGGATTGTCATACGAATTGGCATCATCGGGTACCAGGTGGATTTTAATCGGCATTTTACCGGTCACAGGGTCTTTAATCGGAGCAATTCTTACTCCGAACAGTTTTCTGCAAAAAGAGATCTGGGCGCTTACCGGTATTTATATTGGTTTTTCGATTCTCGGCTACAGTAAGGACAAATGGAAAGTTCGATGGATTCTGATTTTGCCTTATGGAATCGTTCTTTCAATGATTGGAGTTTTTTTTGGACTCAGAGTTGAGCATTCAAATATCGTTATTGATATTTTTTTATCAACAGTATGGCCCCTCCTGGTTATTTCAGGAGCAAAACTGGCTTCAGTAGTTGATGAAATGCCTTTTCTATTATTTCTTGAATCCGGGTTAACTTTTTTATTGTTTTTCCCAACTCAGTTTTCAACCCCATATTGGGCAATTATTCTTGCATTGAATCTAACTTTGTCTTCAGCAATTTTTTTTACAATTTTTCTAACGCTGGAAAAGGGTAAAAAACCCGGAAATTCAATAATTTTTCCACTTGCTTATCTTCTTGCAGCCATATCAATACTCGGAAAATCACAAACTCTTCTGTTTTTCTGTATTCTAATTCCTTCAATGGTAACCATCTACCCCGTTTTATTGATCTGCTTGATTATCATGTCCTCTTTTCTTGGAAATGAACTTTACCAGAATGATCCTAAACTGCGCTCCTCGCCTTATTCATGGTCTCTTAAACGTGAAAGGATAATAGTTTTTACAGGTTGGGTCTTTCTTTTGCTGAACTTTGGAATTCTTCTGACACTCAGCATCCCGAGCTGGAAAGCAATACTGGCACTTTCAGTTATTTTCACTGCAATGTTAGCTTCTTTTCTACGCGCTTTCGGCTCTCGAAAAACTGAGGAAAACAAACCAGACTGCAAAACAGTTGAGATGCTTGGATTAAAAATCCACCGATTAAGTCGTCAAGAAACATTGAAGGAAATTTCCAAAACGATTAAGGAAAATAACTTTGAAAAGAGTTTTTCCCATGTTATAACTGCTGATTCATTAGCAATTATGAGGGCGAAGAAAGACAGAAAATTCAACGAAATTTTCCAAAGAGCTTCAATTGTAACACCCGATGGAGCAGGAATTGTCTGGGCAGCAGATTTTCTGGGAACTCCACTTATTGAGCGTGTATCAGGAATCAGTCTTGTTGATGATATTTGCGAGCAAGCGGCAAAAGAAGCATGGCCGGTTTTTTTCCTTGGATCGGCTCCCGGGCGTGCAGAAGATGCAGCAATTAAACTGAATTCACGATTCCCTGGACTGATTGTTGCAGGATGCCATCATGGTTTCTTCTCGGAAGGGTCCGAAATCGAAGATGATCTGTTAAGGAGACTTGGTGAGCTGAAACCAAAAATATTATTTGTAGCAATGGGGGTTCCACGCCAGGAATATTTTATTTCAAGAGCGCGTATGTTATTATCCGGAGTGATAGCAATTGGAATAGGTGGTAGCCTTGATGTGATTTCCGGGGCTCTACCAAGAGCTCCGCTCTGGATGCAGAAATTTGCCATGGAATGGCTTTTCAGGCTCTACAAGGAACCAAAAAGATTCCGGCGAATGATGGGAATCCCAGCATTCGTTTTGTTAATTTTGAGAGCAAAAATGCTGGATAGTCCGAATCTTCCGTAAATTGGAAATTAGGGAATGATTTTTTGAAGCTTCAGAAAAAGGAATTGAGAGAGAAAAGTAACCATGATAAATGAAGAACTCAGAAGAGAACTTGCACTTAAGGTCGCAGGAATTGGTACCTTCGATTGGGATTGCGGAAATCAGTACTTTAAAATTGACCCTATTTTCGCGGAAATACTTGGAAAAAAAAGTGGAACATTGGCCCTGGATTTCAAATCTTTTGAAGCTCAAATTCATCCTAGTAACAGAGAAATCTTTTTCAAAACTTTGGAATCCTTAAAAAATTCCACTCTGTCAGCATTTGAATCAGAAATACAAGTTTACAGAGAATCAAAAAAAGTACCTGAAGGAAAAGAATGGTTATGGTTGAAAATTAAAGGCCAGGTTGTCAATCGGGATTCAGAGGAAAAACCCCTTACTGTTCTTTGCACAACTATGAATATTTCCACCCAGAAACTTAGGGAACAAGAGTTGTCGACCGAAAAAAAACTTTTGATCAATGGGCCTACCGTAGTTTTCAAATGGCGTGCCGCTGAAGGATGGCCCGTGGAATATGTCTCACCTAATATAAAAAGAGAATTCGGATACAGACCCGAAGATTTTATCTCTGGCAAAATCCCTTATTCTACAATCATTCATCCCGACGATCAGGAAAAAGTCGGGAAAGAAATTCTGTATTACACCAAAACATGTGTAATGTTCTTCGAACATGAGTATAGAATTAAGAAAAAAGATGGGGAATATCGCAAGGTCTATGATTACACTACCATTTTACGAGACCCTTCCGGGCTTGTAACACATTATTTCGGTTACATCGTGGATATGACGGAACAAAAGCTTGCCGAAGAAAAACTTCGTTATGAAAACGAAGCCTGGTTGGAAGCAGTATGCGGAATGAACCAGATGAATTCCTCCTCAATCCAGGAATTAACCAAATTCGCAGTCGAGAAAATTCTTGAAATGAGTAATAGTTCTTTTGCATTTGCAATTGAAGTAGGAAAAGAAGTTTCCTTCGTGACAATTTCCCAAAATAAAAATTTTTATTTTTCATTTCTATCAAAAGAAGAATGTGAAAAGTTAACCCAACAGATCAAGCCTGTTCAAGAGGCTATACAAACTCAACAGTGTTATATTTCATCTTCGATCTATGAATTCGCTCCGGAAGACAATCGACTTAAGGACTTTTCTTTTTTTGTTCAGAACTATTTGGCAATTCCATTGATAGAATTTGGAAAAGTGGATTTTGTACTATTAATAGGGAACAGGACTCGAGATTACACGCAAAAGGAAGCTGATAAAATACAGTCTCTGCTAATGGCAACCCGAAAAATTTCAATGGTTAGAACAGCCACGGAAGCACTGAGAAAAAGTGAAGAACGCTATCGGATGGTTTATAACACTGCTCCAATAGCTTTTATTTACTGGAATTCATCGCGTGGCATCATTGATTGGAATAAATTCGCGAAAAATGTTTTCGGGTGGTCAAAAGAGGAAGCAATTGGAAAGAATTTCATTGAACTTCTTATTCCCGATATGACAACAGAAAAATTAGAGGAAATTTCAAAAAAACTTTCAACAGGTGAAATTAATTCCAGCTTAATTGCTGAAAATCTTACAAAATCCGGAAGAATTATAACTTGTGAATGGAACAATTCGGTGATTTTTGACGAACCCGAAAAACCTGTTGCATTTTTATCCCTTGCACTTGACATCACCGAGAAACTCAGAATGGAAGCTCAATTAAAAGAAAAACTGGAAGAAATCCATAGAATAAATACAACTCTTTCTGCAACCAATCAGGAGCTTGAATCTTTTTCCTATTCCGTTTCTCACGATTTAAGAGCTCCCCTAAGAGCACTTGATGGTTTTTCACTTGCCTTATTTGAAGATTACAGCGATAAACTCGACGGAGAGGCGCGTGATTACCTTGAGCGAATCAGAAACTCAACAGTTCGCATGGGAAACCTTATCGAAGGGCTTCTCCAATTATCAAGAATTACCCGGGGAACAATAGAAATCCGGGAAATTGACCTTGGAACGATAGCTAAAGAACTTTCGGACGAACTGCGGGAATCAAGCCCTCAAAGAAATGCCACATTTGAAATTCAAATGCCGGTTTTGGCCAAATGTGATGAAAACCTGATTCGTGCTGCTTTACAGAATCTACTTGGCAATGCCTGGAAATTCACTGCAAAGCAAAATGAAACAATCATTAGTTTTGGATTTATCATAAAAGATGCAGATAAAGTTTTTTATGTAAGGGACAATGGCGCAGGTTTCAATATGGAGTATTATGGAAAACTTTTTGGAGCCTTTCAGAGGCTTCATGGTACCAAGGAATTTGAAGGAACCGGAATAGGGCTTGCTACCGTGAAACGAATAATCAGCAGGCATGGCGGAAAAATTTGGGCCGAAAGTAAACCAAACGAAGGCGCAACCTTCTACTTCACCTTGGAGTAATAGCCGAACCAAAAAGAAATGCCGTATCATTCCATTATTTCGCGATCTATGATTGAAACACTTCGAATTAGTTTAATAAAAATGTTTCAACAGGTTCACTATAAACGCTTCGTTTTTTCGCTTTTCAAAATAACTTTAGAGAGCACTTCTCATTCCATTACGAGCGAATCGAACCAATTTCAATATGAGTGAATAGGGTGAAAGATTGTTTCTAAAAACTCCACATTGGTTCTTTCAAAAAATAAATGCATTTTCACTATCAGAACCTATAATACATTTTCCCAGGGGATAATAATGCGAAAAATTCAATGTTAATCTACCTAATATTTTTGTTTTCAGGACTTGCCGGACTGATTTATGAAGTTGTCTGGTTTCGCGAACTCCACCTTGTTTTTGGGGTGAGTTATTATTCCGTCGCCGCCGTCTTAACCGCTTACATGCTTGGTTTAGCCCTCGGTGCCAGGTTCTTCGGGAAAAAAACCGAATCCATTCAGGAACCTTTAAAATTATATGGCGCGCTCGAAATCAGCATTGGGCTGTTTGCCATGTTCATGCCGTTCTTTTTTAATTTGGTTGGACAAATACAATCTCCAGTTTACGAATATCTTCTGAATTCCCCCTTTCTCAAAATTGGAATAAGGTTTTTGGGAGCTCTTTTATGTCTTTTTCCACCCACTTTCATGATGGGGGGAACCCTTCCTCTTCTAATTAAGCATATGACTGGCACTAAAAAACTTTCTAATATTCAAATTTCGACATTATATTTTGTAAACACTTTGGGTGCAGCTTTAGGAGCCGGGTTCGCTGGGTTCTGGCTAGTCAGAAACATGGGACTTGCAGCATCTTCAAGCCTCGCAGCCTGTATCAACGTTTCAATCGGAATTTTAGCAATTCTGATTTCTGGCAAAATTACCCAACCGATCTCGTCATCCGAATCGCTCTCTCCCCAACAATCGCTATCTTTGCCCCCACAGCTGACAAATCAAGAACCGAATAAACCTTTCCAGACTTCTAATCAGCCTTCCGATGTGAATGAAATGGCCCAATCAACTCAGCAATCATCGCCTTTTGCTGAGGAACCCATATCACCCCAAACGCAGACGACACACTTGCCGCCTCAAAAGGTTTCTCAGCAAAGTTTGAACTCTATTGACCTTTTGCTCGGAGCAAAACTCGAAAGCCTCTTGCTTTTCACTGCCTGCGCCTGCGGATTCACCGCTATGGGTCTGGAAGTATGCTGGACCAGAGTGATCGCCATTACAATTGGAGCCACAATTTATTGCTTTTCAGCTGTCCTGACCGCTTTCCTTCTTGGAATAGCCTTTGGGTCTCTTTTCTCGGCACTCCGCGATCCATCCCAAAAGAAAAAAATCACTGAAATTGGATTTTTCCTGCTTATAACTTCTGCTTCGGTAATCCTCATTATACCTATACTGGGAAATTCCGCCCTTGTATTTTATTACCTTCGTCAAGCCTTAAACGTTTCTTTTGAAGCATTTAATGCTATTCAATTTATTTGTTTAATTTCTTTGATGATTGTTCCTGCATTCGGCTTTGGGGCACTTTTTCCAATGTTGTCACGAGCCTTGGCAGTTTCAGGAAAACCGGCTTTTGAAACGGGAAGAGTTTTTTGGTGGAACACACTTGGGACAGTTGCTGGAACATTGACTTCCGGCTTTATCCTGATTCCTTTTATTGGGGTCAGGAATACCATGTTCCTTTTGGCATCCATTCTTGGATTCTTATCATTTTTCCTGCTTTTTTTTAACCGCCGGACAACTTATTTTTGCGCATCCTCGGCATTGATTTATGTTCTTTGCACACTTACATTCTCCGCTTTTTTTCCTTGGGATAAAAACCTTGTAACATCAGGAGTTTTTAGATATTGGAAACAGAAAAACACTGATAACCTTTATCGCCGGGACAGAAAACTGCTGTTTTATCGCGAGGATGGCGCCAGTATTGTTTCCGTTGAACAAGCCGGGGCAGAATTGAGCCTTAGAATTAACGGAAAACCAGATGCCAGCACAGCCCGCCTGGATATGTATACCCAGCAACTCCTCTCATGGCTCGCAACTGCACTCGCAGGAAATCCCAAAAAAGTCCTAATCATCGGTTTAGGATCAGGAATTACCGCAGGAGCCTGCCTTGAAATGCCCGGAATTGAAAAAGTTGACATTCTTGAAATCAATCCCGCTGTTATCGAATCGTCAAGACTTTTCAAAGACTGGAACGGCACTTTCTGGGAAAACCCCAAAGCCCGTATAATCGAGGAAGATGCCAGAAACTACGTTTCCTTCACAAAAGAAAAATATGACCTCATTCTCGCCGAGCCAACCAACATATGGTTATCTGGAATCAGCGGCCTTTTTACACTTGAGGCCTTCACAAATTACAAGAAAATTCTTAGTGAGGGAGGAGTGTTTGCGCATTTTATTCACACTTATGAAATTTCCCCCAGCATCTATTCAAGTGTACTATACACTTTCAAAAAGGTTTTCCCAAACTGCTCTCTTTGGATGAGTTCGGGATTCGACCACTTCCTTATTGGAAGGGTAAATGAAAAATCCTTAGATTTTGAGAACACTTCCAGCCTATTCAAAGATCAAACTATTTCAAAAAAACTCCTGCAACTTGGAATTGATCGACCTTTTATTCTTGCATCACTTTTTATTGCGTCATGCAAAGATTTCGGGAAAGTAGCTCCACCGGAAGCAGTTAATATTGATGATTTCCCGAATATGGAATATGAAGGCCCGGAAGCACTCTATTACAGCAGTTCTATCCAAATGGATCCTTCTGAATTGAACTTTTCACCTCAAACTGGTCTGGTATTAAAGCTATTTCCCAAAGAAAATCTGAAATCCGATGACTGGATTGCTCTGGGAAACCTTTGGCAATATTTTGGTTACGACAGTATTGCCGCCGGCGCTTTTAAAATGGCAATCGGCAAAGCCAACCCTGACCCGGAAATAATCTGCCGACTGGCCGGAATTTATCGTAAGTCTGGCTTATATGACTCAGCCTACGGGCTTTTAAAAACCGTGGCAAATATTTCCCAGAAGGAGAGCGATTTTATTTCCTTGGTAAAATGCGGATTAAAGTATGATTCAAGAGAATGTGATATCTTTGGAAAATTGTGGGGGAGAACAGATCAAGCCTTTGATTCCTGGAAACAGAGCTTTCCAAATGACTATACACCATGGCTGGAAGAAGCATTGACATTTACCAAACTGGATCCCCAAAAAGCCTGGGAATCGGCTTTAAAAGCTGAAAAAATGATTGATTCCAGCTCACTTTCATCTCATGCGCTGAAAAAACGGGAAATCGCACTACTTAAAGGGGAAATTTTACTAAAACAAGAAAAATTCGAAGACGCAGAAAAATATTTCCGAGATGTGGCAGGAAACAATGATGATGAATTGGCTCTAGTTGGTCGAGCCCGTCTTCAAGCTTTAAAGAACAACTTTGGAAATGATTAACTTCAAGGAAAAAACCGCTCACTGATTTTTTTACCGTTCACTGATTTTTTTTTGATTCATATAATAAATTGTGCTTATCATTGAAAATTAATAAAAAAAAATTTCCAGGAGGTTACTATGAAAAATCTTAGTTTGACGAAGATTGCTCTGATTTTTTTTCTCTTTCTTTCGCTTTCGACTTTACTATGTGCAAAAGGTTTAGTTTCGCTCAACCCGAGCGATTGCATTCAAGATTTAAAGGTGAAAATTTCCGGAGAATCCACACCAGTTACCATTTTTAGAGGAGCAGGTGATCTTTCTGAAAAATATTTCTATTTAGTCAATTCTCCTCATATTCTTCTAAAAGATGGAAAACCAAAATTTAGAGTCCATTACTGGCAGGACAAGACAAATGAAAGCCAATGCCTTGCAAAAATAGATTTTTCGCTCGATCTTAAAATTCCTGTTGAATCGATAAGTGGAGTTTCTCAGGAAGTTGAAAAATATTTCCAGGGAAAAAAAGCTCAAACTTTTATTGCTTCGAAATTGCTCACTCCAGATGAAAAAAAGAGTTTCGACGAAGCAGGACGCCTGACTCCTTTGCCAGTCCGAGTTATAAGTGCAACAGCCTTCAACATGGACGAGAAAGGATCTTCGATAAAATCCTTTCTAAAAGTATCCACTGATAGTACTGTTATTCCGGTTGAAGTCCAAATGGAACTTGACAAAGCTAATTATGAAGGCTTTTTCCAAGCATTCAAAGATGGGAAAGTTGGGCTCCCCCTTCTTTTGTCCCTTGAATACGATGGCGCAAGTGCCCCATCAACCGCAACGGTTGAAATCAACTTCGATGCAGCCAGAAAGCTCTTTTCAAGTAATAAAACCCTATTTTCAGACTTTACTAAAGCTGCTTTGAATCCAAAAGATGAAAAGAATCTTGAAGTAATTAACGAGCTGGTCAATCAGAAAGCTATTAAGATTATTTCAAATTCTCCGGAAAAAGATTCGTCCCAACTGACTAATGACGCAAAAACCCAACTCTTATTCTGCATTTTAAAGAACTTGTTTGTGTCACCCTCTACTCCGCTTCCAACCCAAGTTCCTACTCCGTCCCCAAATTTGCCGCATTTACCCCACTTTAACTTTAAAAACTTAGTGAATGCCTCTCCCCAGCAAGCTCTGGCTTCATTGAAGGTGCAGGACGCTGCGTATAACCTTATTGACCTGGCCAAATCTCCAAAGGGGACTTGTAAACTGAATTTGGACACTATTAAACGTGTAGTTTGTCAAACAAGCATGGGAATTCTGATTTCCTGCAAAAATTTTCCCCCAACTGTTTTCAAGGATAAGAAACCCTTTGAATTAGCAGAAGCCTATTTCGTGCTTCCAGCGATGAGCGATGCCATCTTTAAAACAGTTAAACTTGATGCCTCATTACTTTCAGAATCCTCTCCCGAGAAGCCTCTGGCTGAAGAAACTACCACATGGACCAGCGAGAAGGGCCAATGGACCAAATCAAAATCTGACGGTTCTCAGGAGGAAGAAGCGAATTCTTTGTTTTTTCCGATTGGAAAAATTATAAAACAGGGAAAAAATAAAAAAGACTTTTTTTTCAAGTTTAATTGGTCTTTCGAAACGAAGCAGGGGAATAAAAAAAATTATAGCTCCAAAATGTCTTGCTTTGAGGGAGACGCCCCAATCAGCACTCCGGCCAACTTATTCGTAATGCCTGAAATAAGCTTTATGGCACCTTTTGTAAAAGACACAGATGAAGCTAAAGATTCCAAATGTCCAATCGAATCGGCATCTTTTGTTGTAAAGGAAAGTGTAGATAATTCGGAACGCAAATTTGCATTCAACTCTAAAGCTGATTTACCCGGTGGAAATTTTCAAATACTGCTGTTCGATAGCACCCAGGAAAAACCCAACAAGGTATCCATAAAAGGTGAAATTAAACTGAAAAATGGCAAAACAATTCCATTCCCAGAGAACACTGATGATTACTTTAAATCCACGTTTTACCAAAATGGAGGGGTTTTCTATATTACTGAAGAAGAACTTCTTGAGAAATCAAAATAAGCCGTAATTTCCCAAATTGGCCCTGCTAAACTAAAATAGCAGGGCCATATTTTTCGGAAATATTTTTTATCATCGAATTTTAGAAAGTCCGCTCAGTTTTTTCTGAATTTTTCCGAAGACTATTTAATGACAACTAAATTTTGCAATCTACTACTGCTTAAACTCTCAAACCCACATTTACATAATGCTAAGCCAATTTTTGGGGATTTCTTTTCATGAAAAACCAACTTAAACTTTTTTTGCAAATAATCTCAATTAATTTTCCAAAATTGAGCTTATTGGCAATATTTAGGTGACAATAGATTTTCCTTCACAAATGCCAATTATCGAGACAGAAAGAATGGATAAAAAGCTTTTTCTTGACACAATTTTGGGGTTTAAGTAAAATGACCTTTGGGAAAGTTACTTTTTTTTTATTGATTGGTTGTTTTATTATGTTTCTTCAATCAGTTTTATTAGCTGAAGAAAATTTGGTTGCAGGTTCTTCTGAAGGAGGTTGTTCTTCTTCCCGGAAAGAGTTTGATGAAAGTTTTCCTATGGAAACGCTGCTTGGAGCAAAATCCTCTGTTGGTGCTCAGAATGCTGTTGTTTCCACAGAAACAGAATCTAGCGATCTGGAGAAGTATGTGGAAAATGGTTTCCTGAAAAATGATGATGTTGATATAAGATTTGATGATGCCGAGGAACATATCTCTACAGGGACAACCAACATTGAATCAAGCGAATTAGAAGGGTTAATTGACAACCAGGAAGATAAAACCGAGCTATCTGAAAATAAGGCGACAGTTGAAAATGGAAATTGAAACATCAGGATTCAAAAGAATGATCCCGAATTCTTTAATTTTAAAATTTTTCCGCGGGGGGAGGCTTAACGAATGAGTTCGATCGGTCGAAGAAAGCGCTATTTTATCAAACCCGGATTCCAGAGCCGTTTGACAGCGATTTTTATTCTTATCGTAATTATTGTAGCCAACATCGTTGGGGCGCTTGTTTATGGTTTTTCAATCGAGAAACTTGAAAACAAGCTTGTTGTAGAGTCTAAACTTCCTATTGACACTTCATTGTTGGGTCAAGCTCTTCTCCCGGGAGTGGTGATTGCAGAGTTAATCAGTATTTTGATTGTCTGTTTCATTTGTATATTCGTTACACATACGATAGCCGGGCCGGTTTATCGTATGGAAAGGGTCAGTAAAAGCATAGGAACTGGCGATCTAACCAATTTCATAAAGTTACGACCCAAAGACGAACTCAAAGATCTCGCAGATTCCATGAATGAAATGACCATGGGATTGAGAAATAAGGTTCTTCTGATCCGCGAGAATTCCGACAAACTGAAAGCCATTCTCGATAGAGCAAAATCATCAGGAAAAATTGATAAAATAGATGAATTGAATGAAATTTGTTCTTCTTTGAGTACCAACGTTGCCGTTTTTGTCCTTGAAAAAGAACCCCCTAAAGGTGTAGTCGCCCCAGCCGATGCTCAACCCACTGATCAAACCCCTGGTGGTAATGCTTAAATTTTGATAAACTAATCTTAAATTTCGAATTGCAAAATGAAGCGGCGATGAAAATCGCCGTTTTTATCTTTAAGGAAGAAGTTGATAGCTTATCAACAACGGGGAATTGAAATGCCCATCATTTCGAAAAAAACTGATCCCTTCTACTCGGATGTAATTTTTCCACCTGTATCCTATGCAGATGAGGAAGGCCTTCTAGCCGTTGGCGGAAATCTCTCTCCGGGTGCACTTTTAAAGGCATACCGTAGCGGAATCTTTCCCTGGAGCGTGAATCCAATTACATGGTGGTCCCCGGATCCAAGGGGAATTATCGAACTTGATTCTTTCCACGTCCCAAGGAGCCTTGAAAGATTGATTAATTCCGGAAAGTTTCAAATTACATTTGACAAGGCTTTCAACAAAGTAATGCAGGGATGTGCTAAAAGCCGTTTTGGACGTGAGGAAACATGGATAAGCCCGGAATTTATTGTTGCCTATATTAAGTTATTTCAACTCAAGTTTGCCCATAGCGTAGAATGTTGGTATGAGAACAAGCTCGCCGGAGGAGTGTATGGAGTCCACATCGGCGGCTTTTTCGCGGGTGAATCAATGTTTTATGAAGTTACCGACGCCGGAAAAGTAGCACTCATTTCACTTTTAAGACATCTGAAAAAGAATGATTTTCAATTGTTCGACACACAACAAGTAACGCAGGTAACTCTTAGATTTGGAGCCATCGAAATTCCCCGGGATGAATATCTTGCCCGGCTTGAGAAGGCCATCGTTGCAAATTGCCAGTTTTGATTAAGGCAGATCAATGATCGAATCCAGGTTTTAGAGTTTGCCTTGCTCGAATTACTCGAGGCTTGACCACATTCTATATTCCTGCTATCATTCGCAAACTGAAAGGCACTCAAATGATAAAAACAATATTTTATAATTATGAACTTGATACAATTCACTTTGTTGATCAAACCCTTCTTCCTGCAAAGAAAGAAGTTGTTTCAACGATGGACATTGAAGTAATTGCAGATGCAATTCGCAAGTTAAGAGTGAGAGGCGCTCCGGCAATTGGAATTGCAGCGTCATTCGGGCTTTTTGCAGCAATAAGAAATTATCGCGGGGATGAAATTTCCTTCCCCAAATTTTTGGATGAGAAGTGCTCATTTCTTTCCGCCACTCGTCCAACGGCAGTTAATCTTTTTTGGGCGATCAACCGCTCAAAAAAGGCTATTTCTTCCGCTTTCAGTAATGCCGAGGCTGGCAAGAAGGTTTTTTCCGCAAAAAAAACAGCATTGGAAGAAGCTCAAAAAATATTGGATGAAGACATAGAAATGTGTCGAAAAATAGGCGATTACGGGGCTCAGTTTTTAAGCGATGGTCAATCATGGCTGACCCACTGCAACGCTGGAGCACTTGCCACCGGCGGTTTTGGAACAGCTCTGGGACTCTTCAGATCAGCATTTGAAAGCGGAAAGAAGTTTCACGTTTATATTGACGAAACCCGCCCACTACTTCAGGGAAGCCGCCTCACCGCCTGGGAACTCCTGGAGGAAGGCATCCCCTCGACCTTGATCTGCGATAATATGGCCGCCGGGTTAATGGCCGCTGGAAAAATACATGGAGTGGTCGTTGGTGCTGACCGCATCACCAACTTAGGGTTTGTTGCCAATAAAATCGGAACTTATGGTGTAGCTGTTATGGCCCAATATCATAAAATCCCCTTTTACGTTGCCGCACCCATTTCCACTTTTGACCTTAAACTGACTCATGGTAGTGAAATCCAAATTGAAGAAAGAAACCGTGAAGAAGTTGCAATGATCGGGCCCACAATGATTGCACCCAAAGAGGCTAAAGTTTATAATCCCGCATTTGATGTCACTCCACCAGAGCTTGTAACTGCAATAATCACCAATTTTGGTGTAATTACTCCTCCTTACTCTGAGAATATTAAAAAAATCATTGGATCAAAGGTTTAAAAAACATGCAAAACGATCTTAGGGCTTTTCAAAATGCAGGACGAGACCTTTTTCTTGGAGGGTTAAACAATACTCATTCAGGAAACATGAGTGCAAGATTAAATCGTATGATCGTGATCACCCGCACAGGAAGCATGCTCCACCGCCTTGAGCACGGTGATCTGATCGAAACCCTTCTCGACGGCGAAGATTCCAATACCAAGTTAGCTTCACGGGAACTTCCGGTTCATCGTGCAATTTATAAATCCACCAAAACCGATGCTGTAATTCACGCACATTGTCCTTTTGCAGTTGCACTTTCCCTTTACAAAGATCACATTCAACCAATCGATATCGAGGGTTGCTATTATTTTCCAAATGGAATCCCAGTTTTAGCTGTAAAAGAAGCGGTCGGATCGACGGAATTAGCAGAAGCTATTTCTCCACTTCTTTTGAATAACAAAATTGTAGTTGTAAGAGGCCATGGAACATTCTCTACTGGGGTCGACCTGGAAGAATGTCTGCACTGGACTTCCTGCCTCGACAACATTGCGAAAATTATTCTTTTGGCCGACCAATATTCCCAGAAAAAATAACATTCTAATTAAGGATACAGTAAGATGGCTTTCAAAAAGACCGTAACAACCATTGATCCCAAGCGCGAGTTGGAAATTCTGGAATTCTGGAGAAAGGAAGATATCTTCCATAAATCGGTCAACTACAGAGAAGGGTCCCCATCCTTTATTTTCTTTGAGGGCCCGCCAACTGCAAATGGAACTCCCCACCCCGGACATGTTTTGACCAAAGCAATGAAAGATCTTGTGCCAAGATACAAGACCATGTGCGGCTACCAGGTGAAAAGAAAAGCCGGCTGGGACACCCACGGATTACCCGTCGAACTTGAAGTCGAAAAACAACTCGGAATGAACTCAAAGCAGGACATCGAGAAATACGGGATAGAGAACTTCATTAAGAAATGCCGTGAGAGCGTTTTTAAATATGAAGCCCAATGGAGACAGATGGTCGAACGCGGCGGCTTCTGGATCGACATGGATGACCCCTATGTAACCTGTTCTAACGAATACGTTGAAAGTGTCTGGTGGATCCTTTCGCAGTTCTGGAACGAAGGGTTACTATATGAAGGCCACAAGGTTGTTCCCTATTGTCCACGTTGTGGTACAGCCCTTTCTTCACATGAAGTCGCACAGGGATATGATGAAGTCGAAGACCCCTCCGTTTTTGTCCGATTTCAAGTAAAAAACCAACCTGACACCTTTTTCCTGGTATGGACAACCACTCCATGGACTCTCATTTCCAATGTAGCTCTCGCAGTTGGAGCCGAAATAGATTACGTAAAAGTCAAACACAACGGCCAGATTCTCATTCTTGCCGAAAAGCGCCTGGAAGTCCTTAAAGGCGAAGGCGAAATAATTGAAAAATTCAAAGGCAGTAAACTGCTGAATACCGATTACGAACAACTTTATCCTTTTATTAAGCCTGAGAAACGTGCTCATTTCGTCATTGCCGGAGATTTCGTATCAACCGAAGACGGCACTGGAATTGTCCATATCGCCCCGGCATTCGGCGAGGACGACTATAAAGTCGGAGCAGCGAACAACCTTCCTGTTATTCAACCGGTCAACCTTTCGGGATGTTTCATCGATCAGATAACTCCCTGGAAAGGCCGCTTCGTTAAAGACGCAGATGAAGACATTATTGTGGACATGAAAAAAACCGGAAAGCTTTTTCGATCCGGAAAAATTAAGCACACTTATCCATTCTGCTGGCGATGTGATAGCCCGCTTCTCTATTACGCCCGACATTCCTGGTTTATCAAAGCAACCGCATTCAAGGACGAGGTCTTAAAAGCAAACGAAACGATCAACTGGTTCCCTGATCACGTTAAAGAGGGACGATTCAAAAACTTCCTCGACAACATGATTGATTGGGCAATTTCCAGAGATCGCTACTGGGGAACCCCCCTCCCCATATGGACCTGCAAATGCGGAGAAAAGAAATGCATCTCCTCAATTGAAGAACTTCGAAAACTTGGGAAAAATGTTCCAGCGGATATCGAACCCCATAAACCATACGTTGATGCTGTGCTTATTCCATGCCCAAAATGCGGTGGTGATATGAAACGGGTTCCTGAAGTCATTGACTGCTGGTTTGATTCAGGCGCAATGCATACCGCACAATGGCATTATCCTTTTGAAAACAAAGATACTTTCAAGAAAAATTACCCCGCTGATTTTATCTGTGAAGCAGTAGACCAGACTAGAGGCTGGTTTTACAGCCTTCTTGTAACCGGCACTTTTCTTCATAAAGTTTCCCCTTACAAAAACGTGGTTGTTCTTGGCCTGATTTGTGATAAAAATGGCCTGAAGATGAGTAAATCCAAAGGAAACGTCCTTGATTGCATGTCGCTTTTCGAGAAATATGGAGCAGATGCAGTCAGATGGTCGTTATATTCCGGAACCGCACCTTGGAACACGCGAAGATTCTACGAAGAAGCAATTGCTGAATCTCAAAGTCGCTTTCTTGGAACTTTGCAGAATGTTTACTCATTTTTCATATTGTATGCAAACACTGAATCGTTCAATCCATTTGAGCATAAAATTCCGGTTGCCGAAAGACCGGAACTTGACAGATGGCTGATTTCACGGCTCCAGGGGACTATTCGCGATGTAAGAAAAGCGATGGAATCATATGAAGTTACCCATGCAACACTTTCTTTGGATACTTTTGTCGACGACCTTTCCAACTGGTATGTCAGACGCAGCCGTCGAAGATTCTGGATGTCAGGAATGCCAGCCGAACAGGCTTCCGCCTTCCTAACTCTCTGGGAAGCCTTAGTAGAATTGACGCGCCTGATTGCGCCATTTACGCCATTTATCGCTGAAGACATTTATCGCAATTTGGTTGGATCAGTCGATCCAAAAGCTCCTGTCAGTGTCCATCTAACCGATTATCCCGCTGTCCAGGAACACCTTCTTGACGAGACTCTTGAAAGGAAAATGGGATTCACCCGCAAAGTTGTAGGACTTGGCAGAGCAGCGCGAAATGAGGCAAATCTTAAAGTCCGCCAACCTCTTTCTGAAATGAAAGTTGTTGCCCCTGAAGAATGGCAAAGAAAAACCCTGGACGAAATGTCGGGCTTGATTTTTGAAGAATTGAACGTTAAAGAACTTGTACCTATCAATAGCGACAAAGATTTGATCAAATATTCAGCCAAACCTAATTTCCGTACCATCGGACAAAGTAAATATAAATCCATGATTCCCAAAATAAAAGCTTTCCTCGAAACTGCCGATGGAATGAAGATCAAACAAGCACTTGATTCAGGATCCTATAAGTTTGAAATCGACGGTCAGGAAGTCGCTCTGACATCCGCAGAGATCGAACTGGCAACAACCGCATCCGGGGATTTTGCCGTCCAAAGTGAAGGATCCTTGACCGTTGCTTTGAATAAAACTCTCAATCGCGAACTCATTCTTGAAGGCCTTTCACGTGAATTGGTAAATAAAATTCAATTCATGCGAAAGGAACAGGGATTTGAAGTGGTTGACAGAATCAGCATTGAGTACAAAGTCCTCGATGAGGACAAAACGGCCGATATCACTGATTCAGTTGAGAAACATCTTAGTTATCTCAAGCAGGAGACCCTGGCCCTTTCAATTTCGTCCCGCCCAGTTCTGGATGGTGCTTCAGATTGGAACATCAATGGAATCAAGGTTGCAATCAAGGTATCCAAAGAGGCAAGAAAATGAAAATCACGATGAGTCTTCCTGATTTGAATGAGGCTTTGGCAATAGTCGGACGGGCTGTTGCTCTTAAAGGAGTTAAGCCAATCCTTGCAAATGTTTTACTTCTTGCATCTGAAAATGAAGTAAAGATTGCTGGAACTGATCTTGAAATCATGGTTACCTCCAAAATTCCAGCAAAAGTTGAAAAATCCGGGCAATGCACAATTCCAGCGAAAATTTTTCTTGAAAACGTCGGAAGTTTGTATTCCGCTTCCGGAGAGAAAGAAGTGGTCTTATCCCAACTGGACGGCACGGAAAATCAAATTGAAATTTCCGCCGGCCGCGGAAAGTTTAACCTGCAAATTCAGGGAATAGAGGACTTTCCCCCGCTTCCTGTTGTTGAAAATCAGGATATCCCGTCCTTTGAAATCGACTCTGAACTTTTAAAGAAACCTCTGCAACAAGTCGCAATCGCCATGGGAATGGAAGAAGCAAATGTAACACAAAAATCCATCTGCTTTGCCTTCCAGGATGAATCAATAAAGTTTACTGCAACAGACATTCACCGCCTAGCAATTTCCAAAGTAGATAAAATTCAGTTTCCGAAAGAGTTTCAAAAGAATTTTCTGGTTCCTTCCCGATCAATCCCAGAAATTCTTAAAATCTTAGACCACGGAGACAAAATACGGATTTCGCTCCTAAACGAACAATTATTGTTCATTTCAAAAAAGTTCAACTTACTAACTCGTCTTTACGATGGAAGATACCCCGATTTCAATAGAGTTATTCCAAAAAACATCAACAGCAAAATTAAACTAAAATCACACGATCTTTTAATGGCTCTTCGGGTAGTAAGTCCAATCGCCAAATTGAATGCAGGAATGTTTTTCCTTGACACAAAAACAAATGAAACCCGGATTTGGTCCAACTCACTTCACGAAGGGACCACTGAAATGTGTATCTCTTCAGAGCTTGAAGGTGATCCCATTGAGATTGCCTTTAATGTTAAGTATGTCACCGATTTTTTGAGTGTGATTGACTCTGAAAATGTTTTGATTGAACTAATTACTCCAGGTTTTCCCGGTTTGTTCAAGCCTGAAAACACTGAAACTGATTATAAATATGTCATTATGCCTATGAGAGAAAAGAAAAACGAAGAAGACTGATTTTGTATAAATATCAAAACAGTCTCAATTATCGGAAATTGATAATAGTCTTTGAGTTGATATTGATTAGGGTAACCCTTTAAGGGAAATTTCTATTAGGAATGGGGAAATGATCAAAGAGTACCGAACAAAATTAATAGAAGGGCTGGCGAATTCAAGCCCCCAGATAAGGAAAAAAGCATTGAGTGAATTAAAAAAAATGGACCCAAAAGAAGCCATAGAAATTCTTTTGTCTGTTTTAGGGGAAAAGAACGATGACGTTCAGTCTGACATTGGAAAAGCCCTCCTTAACTATAAGGAGGAAGCCTTGCCATTTCTGGTGAAAGCCTTCGTTGACTCCTCATGGGTGGTAAGAAGCGCTGCCTCCAGAATAATTGGAGCAATGGGAGATTCCGCGCTCTCAAAGTTTCTGGAATTAATTCCTAAGAATGCAGATGATGTAGATTATTGGATGGTTCAAACGCTCAGTCTTATGGGTGGACAAGCCATACAATGCCTGGTGAAAGCTTTTCATCATACCAATGTCAAAATTCGAATTGCAGCAATTCGGGCAGCAGCAAATTCTACTGATCCTGAAATTGTCCCTCCCCTGCTTGAAATGCTTGAGGACAAAAACTGGACCGTCAGAAAAGCTACTTTTGACACACTTGAAAAAATTCAGCATCTGAATCCAAAAGCAGTCCTGGATTCCCTTCAAAGTACTTCCAATGAAGCAAAATATTGGGTAATAAAACTTGCCGGGGAAAGAAAAACTCCCGACTTGATTCCTGTCTTCTGTTCAATAGTTGAACATGATGCCGAAGAACTAAAACTTGAAGCAATTAATGCACTCAGTTTGATCGACACAGCAGAAACCAAAAAAATTCTGGTTGGATATCTCTCACATCGCTCCTGGATTATCAGAAAAACCGCCGCTGAAGGAATTTGCCAACTTGGAATCGGTGCTACTGAAGAACTTATCGGCGCTGCTGAAGCCTCCAACTCTGATATGAGATTCTGGTCAGTCAAGCTACTCGGACAAATTCCCGAACCGCGAGTTTTTTCATTGCTTCTTGAACGACTTCACGACCGGGATGTATCAGTAAGGGTTGCCGCATGTCAAGCGCTTGGAACACTCGGCGAAAAAAGAGCACTTGCTCCTTTAATGGCCCTGATGAGTGATCCCTCTGAAGAAGTCAGAACGGCCTCCATCCTTGCAATAAGCCAAATCGGCGAAAAAGATGAAAAACCCACACCCAAACAATCTCTTCCCGCGCATTTGAGACCTGAAAATCAAATTTCATGCCCCCATTGTGGAAAACAGGTCGGAAGAGATTTCACGTTCTGCCCATTTTGTCTGGGACACCTTGCTCGTGAATGTTCTAATTGCAGCAGAGCATTGAAACCGGAATGGAAAGGCTGCCCTTACTGCGGGAAACCTACAAATAACGAATAACTCTTTCCCTATCCGAAAAGTCTTTGGATAAGCTTTCACCACCACACTCGCACGTGGAAGTTGTTTTACGTAAAATTTGTTAGCTTAAAAACTTCGGAAATGTAATAGTAGTCAGTTTATGAAACCTTTATTTGGGAATAGATTGAAGTTACTTAAAAGGTTGTTTTTCTTTTGTTGCCTGTTTTCTTCACTTCTTCTGGCTTCAACCTTTTCTGATTCTTCATTTCTCAACTTCTTATTTGACTCTGATGATAGCTTGCAATATTTCGATTCATCAAAGGCCGAAGCATTTTGCCATGTTCTGGCGATTACCTTCTCGCTTTTGGTTATCGTACTATTACTTTTTTCAGCTTTTTTAAAGTTTTTCTCTCACTTCTCACCTCTTTTGCTAGCGAAATGTGAACCCAATCTCTTTTCAATTCCTCCGCCAATTTTTATTCGCTCCCAAAACTAAGAAATCTTGTTTGAAAAAAAGTTTTTTTGGATTTGTATTGATGTTTTTGTTCTTTCTAAAATTTAAATTTAATTAAAAATTATGGAGAAATAAAATGATTCGAAAAGTTCTTTCCGTACTAGTTGTCCTTTCTGTCCTTTGCATCCCCGGATTTGCCGCTGAACAAAAAGCTGATCAAGCAGCTCCCGCTGCCGATCAGAAAATTGATCAACCTGCTGCTGCCCCAACCGCTGCTCCCACTGCTGCTCCCGCTGACACTAAAGATGCTAAAGAAGCCAAAGAGGGCAAAGAAGGCCATGAGAAGCATGAACCCAAAACTTTAGTTGAAAAAACCGGAACACTTCTCGAAGTAAAAGCCGAAAAACCCGGAAAAGAAGCCCATTACACGCTCAAAGGCGATAAAGAAGAAGTTGAATTGGTTTTCCACAAAGATGTAAAGTTGGAAGAAACTGCAAAAACTCTTATCGGAAAAACCGTTGTCGTAAAAGGTTTTGCCGGGAAAAAGGGAAACAAATTCATCGTTAAAGAAATTCAGGAAAAGAAATAAATTCGCAATTTCTTGAAATGACAAAGCAGCCTCCGTAAGGAGGCTGCTTTTCTTTATTTCAGGGAAGATACTCAAGATCACTTAAACTCTTTGAAATCCTTCGCAAGCAGCATCGCCATAATTCATCCTTCTTAAGTATTCAAGCGCTTCAAACCGCTCTTCAGGCGTTTTAGTCAACCAATACGCTGTTTCGTCCGGCTGGTCGTGAAGATTTACAACCGAAAAATGGGTTTTGTCCATTTGGAACTTTTCAAAACTCATGCATGTTTCTCCAAAAAAATCAGGTGTGAATGGGTTTGTCAAAAAGAGGAATTCCCTTTTTAGGATTATATAGCAAACTCCTCTCAAATGCCACTGCTGGCAACTTGAAAGGAGTTTACTTTAAAACAAGTTACAAATCTTACATTCCGAATGTGGATAAAACTCGTTTTCTACTTATTTACCAAAAATTGCGATCAAACCTTTTGAAAACTCTATAGTTCTATTATTTTCATCGATTTTGGACTTGAGCGCATTGGCATCCTTGATCTTTTGGGTAAGTTGTTGAGCTGCTGAAAGACCGGGTTGGGATTGAAGGGCTTTGATTTCCGAAGTAAGTTGGGAATATTTTGGGTTCAAATCTGCCAACGCACTTTGGCTCTTGGAATTGAGATCAACCACTTTGGAATAAACTTTCATAAATTCTTGTTTATCTGAAGCAAGAGTTTTTTCTTCTGCGGCAATTCGTTTTGTGTAATCATCGATCGTTCCCTTCCAGAAAGCAAGATGGAAATGGTCGACTCTTTGGCTGTCAACGGCATCCCGATATTTCTTATGAAGATCCATCAGATTTTTTTCAGCTTGTAAAAGGTCATATATACCACCTTGTTGGAAAAGAAAGACGTCACCAACATTTAATTCGATTAAATCACGAAGTGCATTATAATAATTAGGCTGATTTAAAAGATCGGGTAACCCAACTTTTGCGAGAGATTGATTATAATTTGCCTGAACCAGATTTGAATTGACCATAGGAGTAGAAGTGTCTGTAGAAGCTTGCGTGGTTGTTGAACTTGTAGGGGCGCTGGTGGTCACTCCAGTTGAAGTTGTCACCCCGGTTGAAGTTGTCGCTCCGGTTGTAGTTGTCACTCCACTGGTAATTCCACTCGTAATCGCGCTCGAAATAGCAGTGCCCGTTGTAATAGCGGTGGTGGTCGTAACAGCCGTTCTGGTTGTATTACTTTCCGGGGAAGGGGCCCAAGGCGCTGAAGAGATTAGAGGAGCAGTGGACGTTGTCCATAAATCGGTTGAAGCCCAAGGTGCCGTCGAGGACCAAGTTGGACTGGCACTTGTCCAGGGGGAGGTTAAGGACCACGAAGGGGAAGCCCAAGCCGGGGAGGAAGTGAGCGTTGAGGTCCAGGAAGCAGGGGTTGCAGTTGAAGTTTGCAAACTGGAAGAAGTCGCAGTGGAAGAAGCCACAGCAGATGAACTGGATGCTGTTGAGGTGGCAGGTGCCTCAGCGTTCGGTGAATCAAGAGGCTTGATCTTAAGAACCCAGCCATTAAGAATGAAATTAGGGTTCTTTGCAATTGAAGGATATTTTTCTTTGTTCAATTCTATAAGGTCTGTATATTTGGAATCTTTGCCTAGATATTTTCTGGCGAGTACGATCAACGAATCGCCGTCTTTAACTGTTACTTCAAGATATTTTACTTTTGCGGTTGCTGAAGCAGTCCCGGAAGCTGTACTAGTACCGGAAGCGAGTACCTGTGAACCCGTTGCAGTAGAGGAAGCAAGGCTCGTCCAAGTGAAGGATGGGATTCCCTGAATTCCATTTATTGTAAAGGGATTTGATCTCGAACCAAGGTCAGTCAGAGAAGAGAACGTGGCATTTCCCCAAAAATTATCGGTAGTGGTAGGACTAAATGTCAAGGGAGTATATGTGATGGTTGTCGAAAGATTTTCGTCAAATGGCGTAGCAAAAAGAGAAGAAGAAATCGCAAGATTTACCACCAAAAAACCCCAAATAAAAGGTAATAATAGTTTTCTAATTGTCATATTTTCCCTCCAGCTTCCCTAAATATTTTTTTCAATATATTTAAAATTATACTCAAAATTTTGAAAAATGTTTGAATTTTTTTTTAATTTATGAAAATGTACAAATCTTCTACTAAATGAATGTTAGCGATACATGGGATGCGAATATTCCAACTTACGGAACTTTTGGGAAGCAGGAAGAGAAGTATTCTATTTTAAAAGCTTCATCAGAAGCAAAAGAGGCCAGCCAAGATATTTCTGAGCCCGTGGTGATCTTTCACAAAGTTTTTCGTCAACCTCATATTCACCAATAAATTCGATTTTCAAACCTGATTTCTGGCTTGCCATGACATAATCGCTGATTTTATTTGATGCGCTTTCAGGTCGAATCTGCATGCCGGAACCGGGATGGGTGAATCGGGCTTGAACGCCCAGGAGCATCATGGCAGGGTGCATTACGGAAATTATTATCTCTCCGGAGGGTTTGCACACTCGCCTCATTTCTTTCATCAGAGGCAATGGGTCTTTAACATGATCAAAAACCAGGCAGGAAATTACTACATCGAATAAATCTGAAGTAAACGGCAGCCCTTGGTTGAAATCGTGGAAGACAAATTTCACTTTTTCAGCGTTAGGTTTCCTACGAGCTTTTTCAAGCATTCCATCGGAAAAATCGATGCCACAAACAGTTGCGCCAAGTTCTGAAAGCCGAAATGATTGTCGTCCGGTTCCACAGCCGACATCGAGAATGTTTAATCCACTTACGCTTTCGAGCAAGGGAGGCAAATTTTCGGATTCCAGAGAAATTAAAGGATTGTCTTCCGAATCATAGATCTGAGACCACAGATCGTAACCATCTTTAGTGGGGACATTCTCAAAATCGGATTTGGTTGGTTTAACAAGCATACTCACGAAACTGCTTTGAAAACTCTTGGAATTTGGAACCATTTGGTGATATTTTCAGCGATTCCTTCCACGTCCAGGCCATAGATCTTCCGAAGCTCGGCTTGTGTTCCCTGGGGGGGAAATTCATCCGGTAGCCCGATCCTTAAAATTGGTTGAGAAAAACCCATATCGGAAGCTGATTCAATGATTGCAGAACCAAATCCACCTTTTAATATTCCCTCTTCAATGGTAACAATAGGCATTTTTTTCAACAGGAGCTTTTCGAGAAGTTTTTCGTCGATTGGTTTAATAAACCGAGGATTTATTACCATTGCGCTGATTCCATTTTTTTCAAGAATTTCAGCTGCTCCCAAAGCCGGATGGAGAGTATTTCCGAGGGCCCAAATGGCCAGATCAGTACCAGGATTTCTTAATTCTGCTTTCCCCATTTCGATTGGAGTAACAGAATCAATATTTTTTGTGCCAATACTATTTCCGCGAGGGTAACGAAGAGCCACTGGTCCATCATGCTTTAAAGCAAATCTTAGCATTCTTGCAAGTTCTGCTTCATCTCCAGGTGCCATTGAAACCAGATTGGGAATCATTCTAAGATAAGCAATATCAAAAATTCCATGGTGGGTTGGCCCGTCTTCGCCCACTAAACCAGCCCGATCAAGGCCAAAAACTATCGGAACTTTCATCAGAGTGACATCATGAATAATTTGATCAAACGATCTTTGCAAAAAAGTGGAATATATAGCAACCACAGGTCGCAACCCACCCACGGCCATTCCTGCTGCAAGCGTAACCGCATGAGGTTCAGCAATTCCAACGTCAAAAAAACGGTCGGGAAATTTTTGAGCAAACTTTGTTAGCCCTGTTCCTTCTTTCATAGCCGCAGTGATAGCAATTATATTCGGATCTTCACTTGCAATCTGGGTAATCGTATCTCCGAATGTCGAGGTATACGATGGAGACAAATTTTCTTTCCGAATTTCTCCGGTGGATATTTCAAAAGGGCCGACTCCATGAAATTTGGGAGTCTGTTCTATTGCCGGCCTATATCCTCGCCCTTTTTCCGTCAAAACATGGACAAGAACAGGTCTTTGAGCTTTTTTTGCGTAGGAAAAAACCTTTTCTAAAAGGTCAAAATCATAGCCATCTATTGGCCCGAGGTATTTAAACCCAAGATCTTCAAAGAGAATGCCAGGGGTAAGCAAATATTTCAAACTTCCTTCGATTCTTGAAAGAACTCCATATAACCTTGTTCCAAAACCTGGTATTCTTTTTACCACATGTGCGAGGTATTCTTTTGGGTTTTTAAAAAAAGGCTCAATTCGAATTTTGTTCAAATATCTGGACAACGCTCCAACGTTTGGAGAAATGGACATTTCATTATCATTCAGGACAACAATCAAATTTGATTTCAAATGCCCGGCATGGTTAATTGCTTCAAAAGCCATTCCTCCGGTCATTGCCCCATCGCCTATTACTGCTATTACATGGCGATTTTCAGACAAATAATCTCTTGCAAGGGCCATTCCGAGGGCAGAAGAAATTGAGGTGGAAGCATGCCCTGTATCAAAGGGGTCATGAGGGCTTTCGGTAGTTTTTGGAAAGCCACTTAACCCTCCAAATTTACGAAGAGTCCAAAATTCATTCACTCTTCCCGTGATCAATTTATGAACATATGACTGATGCCCAACGTCAAAAATTATCCTGTCATTCGGAGAATCAAAAGCACGATGCAAGGAAAGAGTTAACTCAACAATGCCCAGATTTGAGGCTAAATGCCCACCATTTCTGGACACAACTTGTATAATACGCTCTCTGATTTGGCGTGATAAATCAACCAGTTCCTGAATAGTAAGATCTTTCAACTGAAGAGGCGATTTTAGCTGATCCAGGTACATTTCCAATTACTCCCCAAAAAACCAATTTTTACTATTTTCCAGCAAAAATAAGGCCAACTAAACTGCCAAAAAACTAATTTGCCAAATTTTTTCCATTTTCTATAACCAAACGATAAAGAAGCCCGGATTGTAACAGCTCAATAATTCGTGGTACTTTTCGTAGGGACTATTTCACAAAATTTTGAAAATCCGATCATTTCTAATCTAATAGTTGTCGAAAAACGCTGATTTTTGGCAAAAAAACATGTTTTCCCCGAATTATTTAGTAGGTACCCCTGATTCTTTATTGCACATATTTTTGGCGGACTTAACTGCGTCAAACTCGCCGAAGCTTTTTGCTGGGCGAAACGGAGCAATTCCGCTTTTTTTATTACATGCTTTTCATACAAAAAGAACAACTTTTCCGTTTCTTTCCTGGGAATAACATTGATTTGCCTTCACCACATTTTTAGCAAAATCTTGATAAAAAAAAGGAAATTCGTTCAATCTGACTGGTACTCAACAAAAGGTCAGGAATTTAACACCGAAATCAGTTTTTCTAGTTCAATTCCATGTACTTCAGCCGCAGCTCTTAAACTTTCAGCTGTTGAAATAGAACAACCTAAGCAATGCATTCCATGATCTTTAAGAATTTTAACCGCTTCAGGTTTGATTTTAATCACTTCTGCAATAGTCATTTCCGGGGAAATTTTGGGGCTATTCATTTTTTTCTCCTTATGAAAAAACATAAAATTCACCGAAAAAAAATTAAAGGAGCTGCATTGTATAGCAAGAAAAGAAATAATTCAAGTTGGACTAGGGTTCAACAAATGCAGCTACCACGGTAAAAAAGGCTTCAACGCTTTCCTTCAGAGCTTTCGTTGAATTTAAAAAAAACAACCCAGACTGTTTGAAACACAATCTTAATGTCTAATAAAATACTGTATTGATCGAGATAATATAAATCGTAAGCAACTTTATCAGTTAATCGCAGGTAAAATCTGGAATTTACAGCTGCCAAACCAGTGACCCCTGGTCTTACAGAAAGTCGTCTACCTTGAAATTCAATGTGTTTGTCAACAAAAAAAGGACGTTCGGGCCTGGGACCCACTACCGACATTTCACCTATCAATACCAGAAAAAACTGTGGAAGCTCATCAATTCCACTCTTTCTCAAAAATCTTCCGATTCGTGTTGAGCGAGGGTCATTGGCAGTAGCTATTTTAGGGCCACTTTCGCGTTCAGCACCCACTTTCATTGATCTGAACTTTACAACGTCAAATTCCTTGCCAAATCTTCCCACCCTTTTTTGTCGAAAAAAAACCGGACCTGGGGAATCAAGTTTAATAATTAAAGCCGTAAGGATCATAATCGGAGAAGTCAGTATTATGGCAAAGACAGAAAAAACCAGATCAAACATGCGTTTTAAGAACCGACTGAACCCTTTAACCGGAAGCGCCTGAATTGTCTGTAAAGGAAGATCCTCGAGGCTTCTCAGTCCGATGTTCCCTGCGGCACTGCCCGGGTCGAAGGAATATCTCACTCTGAAATCATGAGGCTGTGCATTCCTTCCTCGGAATATGGCTCCCCAGAAGTCGTCAAGCGGAGTTTTGGAATCTGTAACAATTACTTCGTCAATTTGCCTGTATATGACTTCGGCAGCAACCTCTTTTTGTTGTTGAATTCCAAAGACTCCCAGGAGTTTACACCGATAGCCACCTCGTCGATGGAAGTGCTTTATTATTCTTTTTCCTTCATCTTCATCGCCGATAATTAATACTCTTAGAAGGAGAGGATGAGGAACAAAAACCGAAGAAAGGACTGCTCTGGTGAAAAAAGTCCCGATGATCGCGACAAATGTTGAAAGCATAAGAATAGGGCGAGGAAATGTGTAGGCAAGAGCCGCAAAAGGCCTGTACAATGAAATCATGAGACTGAAAGTCAAAAAAGAGCATAAAAAGGTTGCACCAGTATGGAATATTATATCTGATGCAGCTCTGAAAGCTCTGATTCTGAAAACGTCAAATACAATTCCAAACATCACAAAAAGCGAAAAAAGCCAAGGTCTTACATGAAAATAGGACGAAAGATAAAGATCCTTATTTGGGACTCCAGTCAGCCAAAAATCGAACACATTTATAAATATTCCATTGACCAGAATCAAATCCAACAGTACAAGCAGAAGGGTGAATATCCATTCTGCGCTCTGTCTGAGCCTGATTTTACACCTTGCTTTAGTAAAACTCATTTATTGGTGGATCCCAAAAGAAATTTTTCCTCATTTCCCAAAATACCAATGCCACAACTATTTTTTGAACAATATTTTTACAAATTTCTTGTCAGACAATTTTTAGAATTTCTGAGACATTTCTAACGCTGATAAATAAAGACAAATATTCTTTCTTAATAGTTCCAAATTTTGCACAATTTTCCAACATTTCAAGAAGCGGGTTGTAAAAATCTTCCAGATTGAGGATAAATATAGGTTTTTGATGTATTTTTAATTGTTTCAGGGTTAATATATCAAAGAATTCATCCAGCGTGCCTAATCCTCCCGGGAGGATGACAAAAGCTCCGGAAAGCTTGGCCATCTCTGACTTTCGATTTGCCATATCGGGAACTTCGACAAATTCTTGGTTTAGAGCACTTTTAAGTCCCATTTCGATCATGAAAGAAGGAACCACTCCTGTTACATGCCCTCCGTTTTCGAGGTGGGCCTTGGCTAATATTCCCATTAATCCGCAGTCCGTACCGCCATAAACCAATTTATACCCTTTTTTTGCTAAACCTCGACCAAGCTCTTCAGCTGCTTTTTCAAACGCAGGCAATAAATTGGAATATGAAGAACAGAAAACCGCCAGGGACTTCGGAAAAATTTCCATTTTTTTCATAATCTTTTATCCTATCGTTTTCCAAAAGGAACTTCAAGGCATTATATTCTTAAAAAATGTAAAGTTCCACACATTTCAACAGACTGGCTTTTAGAGACAATTTGGGTCTTTTAATCGTTAATCCTTTTGGAAACTCTCTTTCCAAGATTATTCGATCAAAATTCAAAAATATTTGAAATTAAAAAAAGTGCTTAAATCGGCAAAATATCACTTGATAAAATTAAAAAACCTGATAAATTTAGTTTTACTGGCAAAAGAATATAGTATTATTTAATTAATTGGAGGTTAGCACGTTATGTGTCATTCGAGCAGCGTGAAGCATTCTGGTTTTTCCATTATTTGATGAACATCTTGCTTCAACAAGCTCAGTACGAGTTCCTTTGAGAATCTCAACACCGATGCTTAGGTAAAACACCCATTTGATGACACATTTCCCCTAAATATTGAAATCAAGCTTCGCGCAGTTTTTTTCTTTGATTCGTTTAAAGTAAGCAGAAAACTTCTCCCACTTCCAATGGGCGGTGAAAATACTGAACCGGGCTAACTTTTTTTTTCGAATTAATCTTTTCAAATTTTTCGTATCCGGTCTTTGCGCGGATTGTTTTTAAAAGTGCGAAACCCTGTTAAATTCGTGAGGAAAAAATTTGGGAATTTTCAATAATCTATTTGGAAGTATTAAAGACCTAATATTAGAAGGAACTGATTACGTCATTCAGCTCCTGAGTTTCAGTAATGAAATTGAAACAATGGTTGACGCTTTGAATCACAAACTTGAAGAACCTCAAGCCAAGCTTGGAATAAAACTTTTTTCTCACCCAGGGGGTTTTACTCGAGAGCTTCAGAAGAGGCGTCTCAATATTGCTACGGCTTATCTAAAAATCGCCCGCAATCAATCTCCCGAAAATGTTGACGAAAGACTAGCAGCTCTACAAATTCTCATTGACGCTTCGTTGCATGCCAAAGCATTGAACATGCCCCTGAACACAGCAAGAGTCCAGATTAAGCTCATGAAAAAAGCGGTTAAATCCCTCGGAAAAAAGCGAATTCAAAATGAAGCAATGACTGATTTTGGACGCGCCTCATTCGGCCAGGAACAGGTGGTAAGATATTATCTGAACAAACTTCAGATGATTGAAGTTCCTGAAACTGACAAACCTCTTAAAGACCTGGAAATGGGATGGGATGACCATGTTCACGACACATTGTCCGAAGGGCGAAAAACTCCAACCCAGATCCTTTTGGATGCCTTCGTAAAAGGAATATCTGAGCTTGCTCTTGTGTATTCTCACCTCGAACAGCGTTCAATGATTCACGAAGCCATCACTTCCGGAAAAATCCTGGGAATCAAGGTAAACATTGGAATTGAATTCAGTGTTGGAAGAAGTGGGAATCGGCGCCATTTTATGTATGTCCCCGGAACATTTGATGACAGTGAAAGTTTTTTTGATTTTTTCGATAAACATGAAGAAGCTTTTGCCGCCTTCCGGGAAGGCCTTCGCTCCAATTCGGAAAATCGCAGGAAGACAATTGCCTTTGCTATAGAGAGATTCAATGCTCAACAATTACCAAGATTAAATTCGGGTTATCAGCCCGACGGACCCTGCTGGTTTGCGCCCCTCTCTCTCGAGGATCTCGATCAAATAGTCGGCACCGGTCAACCTTCCAGAGTCCACGTTGGGGAACTCTTGTTCCAACAATTTCGCGATACATTTCACAAAAGAGTGCTATTCCTGAAAGCAGAGGTTCTTGCAGCTCATGAACGCTCAAAACGCGGTCATTATAGCGAAATGGAACTCCGGAATATTTCAGGACAATACGAAAGCCTGCGTGAATTCTATGAAATCATGACTCCGGATGCTCTTCTTAGCAGATACATGGATTCGCGGGATGTAGTCGATTATGACAGCGTGTTTCTTGAAGAAGAGGCATTATTTCCTAAATTATTAGCCCACGGGGGGAAAATCATTATGATCCATCCCCTGGAGCTAGGCCTTCAAAATTCAATTATCTATCTTCTGAAAAATGTTCATATCATTACTCATGTTGAAACCCTTAATTTGCGGGACAGTGTACAACGAAACCCCAATCATTTAATCATCTTTAATGATTTCATAGGAATATTAAATAACGATTCAACAGAAGAAATTCTTTCTTTCCTTGAACAGCTTGGAATTTCAGAAGTCGAGCCTCTGGTGAAAAAAGCAGTGGAAAGCGTCAGAGGGCGGGGGTTGATTCCGGTTTGTGGAAGTGATGCAATTGGTCGTGATCCTACTATCCCCGGAATGGGATTTATTAAAGCTATTGATCTTTATCCTTCCATTGCTGAAGAGTTCAAAACGCAACATTTTAAAATCCCTCACCCTATCGCAGATTTAATAATGCATGATGGAAAGAATAGTCAACCAGATGAAATTGCTGAAAATAGCGATATTATCTGCATGGGAAAAATCGGAAAACTCCAAAAAAACTTAGTTGGTGATGAGAAAGAAATTCCTGAATCAATAGGCCTGGAACGCTTTCTGATGTATCTTAACCCAACTCTGAAGAACTTTTTAAGAGTGGGAGTCGGGTTCAGTGCTGCCTATATTGGCTTCTGTCAAAATTCCCAATATCAAGGCTCTATTGGAATCCATTATGCAGCCCTTTGGTTATTTATTACTTTTGTCCGAAATATTCTCGTAGACCTTGTTGCCGCATCCGGACTTCATTTTCGTGCCTGGAGCCATAAAAACATTAACTTTGACTTCGCCGGAGAATCCCTTTTCTGGACAGGGTGGAGCGTTCCGGTATTAAATTATGTAAAAACCGAATTCACAACTCTCTGGGCAGGCTCCCCGGTTGGAATGCTTTACGAAGCTTCAAAATTCTTTTTTGTTTGTCTTGCGAATGGGCTGTACATTACCACTCATAATCGTCTTCGAAATTTTGACAAAAAAGTCATCAGAGCTAATTTTTTCAGAAGCATCCTTGCTTGGCCACTAGCAACCTGTTTTTCGCCAGTTGGAAATGCTCTTGAGATTCCAACTATTGTTCAGGCAAAATTCTGGTCTGATGTTGTAGCAGCCGTGATCGAGGGCAGTGGAAAATTTTCCCAGCGTTTTAAAATAAGACTCCGTGATCTAAATGAAATTATTCCACTACTTTTTTCAAAAAATCGTCGTGAAAAACTCACTGCCATGCTTGACTTATTATATGTTTGGGCTGTAATGCCACGTGGGCAAACCGGACTCAAATACCTACTTGTACAAAAAGAAGGCTTTTGGGAAAAGATTTTCGCAAAAAATCGTATGCCCTTCCGAGAAAGGCAAAAGAGTTCGCAGGTTTATCGCAACTATTACGGCCGCCTGATAGAACTTTTCGGCGATTCGGGCTGCCTTGGGACACTGAACGAGTTTATCCTGAAACATTATTCCGACAAGGAATCAGTTTTTCTTACCGAGATGGTTGGTTTACATCTGGAACCCTTTGTTACCTGGCTAAGAAGCCTCAAGAAGATTTTTAATCCTGAAAAATAATTTTCCCAATTCAAAAAACAAATATTTGACATGTGATCATCTACCAAATATCATAAGTTATATGCCTGTGTTTAATATTCAAAGAGACAGAATAGGTAAAGTGGAAATTCTCCGAACTCAAGGATACCTTGATGATCGCGGTGGGGAAATTTTTAAAACTTCCTGCGAAGAGGTTTTGTCTGCGGGAAGTATCCTTTTTGTATTCAATTTTAAAGGAACTCCGGTAATTAACAGTACAGGTCTTTCGATGCTTCTCGAGATGATTGTAAAAATAATAGATTATAAAAATGGAAAAGTTGCTTTCGCCGGTCTTTCAAAAATAACAAAGGCAGCTTTGCAAATGGCAGGTGTTCTTACTCTTGTGGATGAATTTGAAACCGAAGAACTTGCTGCTAGCGCCATCAGCTCTGAAATTTCCTGAAAAACAGACACAGCAAATTCGCTGAAATAATTTTGGAAAAGAAAGCAGAAGAGGCAATCTTAGTGAAAAAGGAAAGAGTTTATACTCTTCTCTCTGGAATCTCCCTTTTAAAGCAGGTTTTAAAGAAATCGGATCAGCCACTTTCATACAGTGTCGAAAAACATCAGAAAATTGATGCCTCTAAAGTACAATAAAAACCTGTTACAATTTAATGCAGGAGTGGTATTTCAAAACCAGCTTCCTTTTTCAGAAAGGTGACAGTTTCTTCTTCTCCATGTAAAGCGGCAGCTTCAATTGGGTTCATGCCGTCCTGATCTTTTATTGCCAGGTTCGCACCTCTTTCCAATAATATTTTAACTAATTCAATATTACCTGTTCGGCAGGCCAGATGCATTGCAGTAGCACCTCGCGCATCTTGTAGGTTAGGATCTGCACCATGATTCAGCAAAAGAGCTGCTATATCCAATAACCCTTGTTCACAAGCATAATGAAGAGCTGTTCTCTGATGATGATCTGTCGTGTCAGGAGGAACACCTTTCTTCAATAAAAATTCCACAATGTCGGGTTGCCCGCTCTCTGCCGCTCGATGCAAAGGGGTCATTCCGGCAAAATCACAATCTTCCACAGATGCTCCAGCCTGGACAAGCCTCTCAGCTACACGAGATTGCCTATTTTGAATGGCTCGAAAAAAACAGTTCCAACCAAGCCTGTCTTTATTGGAAATATCAGCTCCGGCTTTCAGCAATAGCTCAACAACTTCCATGTGCCCCATGTAACAAGCTTCTGCTAATGGTGTCCAACCATCATCGGTGAGTGAATTTACATCAGCCTTTTTTTCAATTAAAATTTTTGTAACTTCGGCATTTCCTTGGAAAGCTGCCTCGTGAAGAGGAGCCCATGTACGAGAATCTTTTTCGTTAATGTTAGACTCTTGTTTTATTAATTCCAAAATCATTTCTCTGTCATTTTTTGCAATCGCTTGTTGAAGTGGCAAACGAACGATTTCCTGACCAAAAGATTCTTTATTGAGGTTCACTGAAACCCCACCATTACTTGATGAAGATATAATCGTGTCGTAATCTTCCGGACTTTCCAGAAAAGGCGATTTCAGATTTAAATTCTGAAGATCGGCAATTAAGCTATCGGTTGGTGTGGCATTCGAAACAGAAGGATTCACTTCCTGCAAGATTGGAAGAAAGACTTTCAGATAAAGATCCTTTCTGAGGTCTTTGGAATCCTTGGAAAGTCCAAAAATATCTATACACTTTTCGGGGGCCAGATTTGCCCAACGAAACCATTGCGCCAGGATTCGCCTCATTTTCAGAGTATCTCCCAGTTTTTGCGCTGACATCAGTGCCCCTAAATCGTGTTTCCACGTATCGGAACTTAATAATTGCTGAGCGTAAGAAGTTTCACAAAGAGTGATTTTTCTTTCAACTTCGATGCTCATACTAAAATCCGGGGGGGGCATTGGCCCGGAAGCGATAGAATTTCCCTCTGAAGATTTCGGTAAAGCCTTCTTTTCAAGAAGCTGAATGGAATGTAAAAACCGACGTGCCTCAACAAAATCATTTTTTTCAAGAGCTTTTTGCGCTTCAATAAGAAGTTGTGGAAGCCCTAACGAAGCATGAGAAATCCTGGCAATAAAGACTATTCCGATGACAAAAAAAAGCAATTTCCAGATTCCCCGCATGCTTTCCTCCAATAATCCTCTTTGTATTTTATCATATAATTTTATATTACCTCAATATTTCTGGGATCTGCGCAGGGCAAGCGGAAACTTTTAAGCAAATCGTCATTTGAAGCACTTCTTAACAAACGGTGACTTCGACTTCGCTCAGTTACCGGCAGAGCTGCAACCACCTCGTTGAGCGGAGTCGAAACGACTATTGGAAAAAGTATACGTTTGCCCTGGGGGTCTGTGTATCACAGGCAAAATGTGCTTTTAGAGAAAAGCGATGAAAAATTTCCGGGAAAATTGAAATTGGGTTAAAGCCCTGACTTAAAAAATTTACATTTCTTTGCATTCCATTTCAATAATAACTGTTCCTGCAAATCCTCTATTTTATTCATCTGGAGGAATTGACGCAAAAACATAGCCATTTCGCAATAAAAAAGTTTGTGTTATTATTTTTCCAGCTTTTGAGAGCAAGGTGGTTTAAGACGAGATGATTCTAATTCTGGTATTGATGGGAATTAGCGGGTTAATTGCCTATCTGGGAGATCGCCTCGGAACCTACGTGGGAAAGAGACGTCTTACCATTTTCGGAATGCGTCCTAAAATTACAGCAGTGATAGTCGCGATCACTACTGGAATTTTGATCACCACTATTACACTAATTACCGCAATGATCCTTTCTGAAAACGTCAGAATCGCCTTGTTTTCTGTTCAACAACTGACAGAGGAACGGAAAAAACTTTCCGAGGAAAAAGAAATTTTATCCAATGACGTTACCAAGTTGAAATCCGATAGAGATCGTCTTGACGAGGAAATCAAGGTCCTCCAGGATCGAATACGGATTAAAGGGCAAGAATTAGTGGTTGTCAGGAAAGGGGAGCCACTTGCAGCAGTTGTGATAAAAGGTTCTCAGAAGAGTACTGAAGTTATGAAACAACTGACTGAGTTTATTTTCAAACTCTCTTCAGAAGCTCGGGGGCGAGGATTAAAAGTTAAAGACGAGAAAACTTTATTTGCAGAAAACCGTGAAAACCTTGAAAAAATGGGAGATATGATAGCTAGTTCAACTCAAGAAATGGTTATTGGAGCGGTAGCAGATGAAAACATCAGTATTGGCGAGCCTTTTGGCCAGGTAAAATTCCGAATAGGTCCGAATCGACTTGTTTTTTCTGCCGGAGCCGAAATAGCCGTAATGAGCGTGGACGGCTCTCTTGAAAGAAAAGAAATTACACGGATCTTACTTGAATTCATGGAAGAAATCCGTCATGAAGTGGTAATAAGAGGAATGATAGGTGATCCCCTTACAGAACGTTTCGGAGTCTTTTCCGTTGAATCAGCGCTTTCCTTTTATGATCTCGCCACTCAAATAAAAAAATTAGGAAAGAGGATAAACCTAATTGCACTAGTCGAAGAAAATACGTTCGCAGCAGGTCCACTTAAACTTTCCTTTAAAATAGAAGAAGAAGAGCAATAGGACTCAATAAAAAGTTCGAAACTTCACAGGTAGATTCACAAAATGGGAGGGATTCCCCTAAAAAGATCTTCGACCGTTTCCCGCTGTCTGATCAGCTTGGTCTTTCCATTTTCGAGCATTACTTCTGCAGGTTTAGGGAAACCATTATAATTGCTGGCCATGGAGAAACCATAGGCTCCAGTATTTTCGATGAGTAATAATGCCCCTGGTTCAGGGATTTCCATTTCCCGATCTTTGGCTAAAACATCACCAGTTTCACAAAGTGGTCCGACTACATCGCATCTTCCCAATTTCCCTTTGGGGCCAATTGTACTAATTCTATGCCAGGCATCATACATGGCCGGCCTGATCAAAACGTTCATGCCGCCATCTGTAACAACAAACACTTTTCCAGCTCTTTTGACCTCGCTTACTCTTAAAAGAAGAAACCCGGCTGTAGCAACCAAAAATCTGCCAAGTTCAACCACGATTTTCCCTTTGAAGTTAGACAGAATTGGAACAACGCGCCTTCGAAATTCGATGGGATCAAGCTCGTCTTCCTGGTATTTTATTCCCCAGCCTCCTCCGATATCAAGCCACGAAAAACCAAGACGATTGGACAATTGAATTACCTTGGAATATGCCGCTTCATATGGATCGGTAGTAGTTATCTGTGACCCAATATGAACATGCAATCCGGAAAGCTTGTCAGCAACTTTTTCCGCTTCTTGGGGAGTAACTCCAAATTTGTGATTTCGACCACCAGTTGAAATGTTAGGGTGTCCACCTGCATAAATATCCGGATTAATCCTAAGAAATTTGGTTATCCGGCTTTTTTGCCAAAGCCCAATTTCCTCCAGTGAATCCATACTAACCAATTTTCCCCCTGAATTCAGGAAATAATCGCGAGTTGAAGTGGTTTTTCCGTTCCCATTCAAGATCATTTCAGCCATCCCGCATCTTTTCGCACTTTCAATTTCAACAGGGCCGACAACATCTGCATTTATCCCCAGATCTTTAAACAGTTTTAATATGTGCGGATTGGAGTTGGCTTTTAAAGCGAAAAAAATTCTTGCATCCAGACCTGTAAACACTTGTTTCGCAGAATTTACTTTTGTTCTGATTTCATCGGCATCATAAATGTAAAGTGGAGTTCCATAGTTTTCGGCAATCTCTGCAAAAAATTTTTCATCAAGTTTCATATTCCCCTCCTGTTTTTTGTAGCATATAACATTTTTTTCAACTTTTTTCATAAAAAATTCGAAGCTTTAAATCACCTTCCCCTTGTTTTTAGACTACAAATTTTTCCCCAAGCGGGTTAATCGTTTGATTAATTAAATAGAAATTAATATGGAGGAACAGGTGAAGCTAACGAAAGAACTTCAAAACTTTAAAAGCTTAAGAGAAATTTCATCTATTCTTGAATTTATGAGAATCCCGGGAGTGGGGGCTGAACTATTCAAAGAAGCAATTCTCAAATTTCAGAACCCAATAAAAATGAAAACAAAGATTCAAGAAGATAGAAATTTCCAAAAAAAAATTGAGAAGCGAAAAATTGGAAAAAATAAAAATGAAGATCGGGGGCTCATTGAAAGAACCATTAATTATTTGAAAGATCTTCCTTCGAACGAAAGTTTTACTTATTTTGGAGCACCTGATTATCCATCACGTCTAATTTCGACATCTGAACCTCCTCCCATTCTTTTCTTCAAAGGGAACCCTGAATTACTCGAAAACCAAAATTCTGTGGCAATAGTAGGCTCACGGCACCCCAGCAACAGAGGAATTACACTTTCCTGCGAGATTGCCCGCAGCTTTGCAAGGTCGGGTTGGCTCGTTGTAAGTGGTGGAGCGAATGGGATAGACACAGTTGTACACGAAACAGTTCTTGCGAATAGAGGTTTCACCGCCGCAGTAATCGGATGCGGTATAGACGTGAAGTATCCAAAGGAAAAC
The DNA here is from genome assembly GCA_015233565.1 of Candidatus Rifleibacteriota bacterium. Taxonomy (GTDB): domain Bacteria; phylum Muiribacteriota; class Ozemobacteria; order Ozemobacterales; family Ozemobacteraceae; genus JADFXM01. The sequence goes on along the minus strand of JADFXM010000025.1, from coordinate 65,121 downwards.
AAATTCCTCTACGAAAAAATTTCCCGGAATGGGTTGATTTTGACTGAGTTTTTTCCAACCACTCCTCCCATTGCAAGCCATTTTCCTACTCGCAACCGTATTATTGCATCTCTGGCAGATTTCGTAATCTTGGTTGAAGGAACCGAAAAAAGCGGAGGAATCTACACAATAAAAAAAGCCATAAAAGAAGGAAGACCAACGTTTTGTCTCGAAGGTGACGGCTTGTTATCAGGCGCAAAAAATTTCATTCAAAAAACACTGAAAAAAGTAAAAATTGTGAAAAGTTTGAAAGAAATTTTCGGAAAAATGAGCTAATGTAGCGTTTCCCCGTTGGGGTTGCAATGAAATTATTAGAAATTCAATCAGATCGACCTAGCGGGGTTTCCACCCTTGCCCCAACAGATCAGAACGTGCTCGATTGAAAATCCGGCTCTTCGTATTTAGAAAATACCTGACTTTTCGCCAGTACAAAGTCAAAGTTAATGTACCGACCGATATTGTAACGTTATTTTGGAAACGCTCTACTAGCTTAACTGCACCAAATCAGTCTTTGGGGTAAATTTTTATTATACTTTTTATGTCAAAAGTCCCTGAAGCAAGAGAAACTCTGTGTGTAGTTCCACTCAAAACAACTTTTCTTCCAAGGTAAGGTTTCAGTTTTTCTCGCCAATCTGAGTTCAGCACTTCCAGACCTGTGTCTTTTGGTCTTAAGCCATCTTCGCGAATATAAATTTTTAAAACGTTAAAATCAACTTTTCCGCGCACAGTCTCTTCCTGCGTCCAGATTTGCGGGGCATCCTCTTCTTCTTTCTGCTTTTCGTGTTTCCTTCCTTTGCCCTTGCCATGCTTTCCTTTTCCTCTTTCCTCGCCAACTTCGCCATCTTTTCCTTTGGAATCAATTGCTCCATCATATTTCTTGGCGTTCTTTACTCTCTCAACTCTCACAGCATTCCAGATCATTAAACTGGCGGAAGCATTTTCCGTATTATCTGCGTATTCAGTTGCGACATTCCCAGTGAGGTCGGCAACCACAATATTTCCGAATTTAATCTCCTCAGAACGACGGTTACGCGATACTTTAGGAATAGTGAAGCTTACAAATTGCCCAACTTTGACCGGGGCAGTTTCACTGCCAGTCCCGACTATCTCGAAAATCTTTACCGAAGCTCTTTCGCGATAAAGTGATTGAACTTGGCCAATGACGGTGAGTCCTCTGAGAATTTCCGGCATTAAGCAAAATGAGAACAGAAGAAAACAAAAAACAGAATACTTCAAAAAAGTTCTTTTTATTTCACTATTCAAACGCATTACATACTCCTTGAGAAGACGAATTAGGAAAAACCCCGATCTTTCAAAAATGCCAATTTTTTTTCCTTAATTTGAAAAATTAAAGTGGATATAAAATACAATAGGATTAAAAAAAAAACAATTAGTGTCTTTCAAGCACAGCAATTACCCATCCAAATTCTTCGAAACGTCCATTAACAAAAGTTTGTTCTTTAAAAGATTGGCGAAAAATTTTTAGAAAGCATTTATTTATCAAGGTTCCGAGCCTAATGGGTAATTCCTGTTTCAAGCGAATTTCCAAAAACAGTTAGGATTAAAAGGTGCGAAACTCTAGAAAAAATGACCTTGCGGCTTATTAGAAAACCAGATACAATGTAAGGTACACTCTAGTTTCATAGCCGTGGAGGTCACCTATGCGAAGTATAATCAGGATCGCTTCGATTACAATAATCTCAATTCTTCTCATAAATTCCAGCTTACAAGGAAAAACACTCCAGACTTCGCTTGCGGACAAAAATACTCCCGCCGGTGGCTTTATCATGGCAGATGTTGAGCAATGTAGCCAACAAATTCCTGTTACTTCCCCCGATTACCTTGGCGTAAAGTTCTGTTCCGGTAATCCAAATGACGCAGTATTGCTTTCCAACCCCTATTCAGGGTCTTTGCACGTTGAAAAAATGGCCCCCTACCTAGCAGGAAATAAAGCAATACAGGATATCCTCGCGCTAAGAAAAAAAGCCCGTACAATAAAACTTCAAACTGTAAGAGAGCAATTTTTGAAATATTCCAAAGGAAAACTGAACCCTTCTCAAAACAAGATTCTGGATTTTCTGTCCAGGCAAGTCGAAATGCCTCTGATGCTACTGAATGCGATGCCATTCCATTGCAGTGATGTTTTCAACACTCCCTGCTCTTTCCAAATGGCGGCGTATTTTCAACCCGACTACGGAAATGATATCGGCGCATGGGCTGACACCACTTTCGTTTGCGCCTTAGGAATCGACAATAATGATCCCGGATTATCACTCGAAGGTGAAATGAAATCAGGAATACTGGAACTCATTATCTGCCACGAAATTGGACATTGCATCCAAATGGACATGATGGATAATGCATTCAACAAGATTGAAAACATCGGCGCTGACTCACATTCAACCCAAACCATAAGTGGACTTGGCACAGGATACACCGAAGGTTGGGCAGAAGCCTTTGAAGCTGTATATGGACCAATGAATTCAAAGCTTAACCCGCAGACCGCACCAAGTCTTTTGGTTCCTGATTTTGTCATGAACCGCCAAGATCCTCTCCGCCGCGACCGATACGTGTGGGAGAAAAACAAAAAAAACGGAGTAGTTAAAAATGGCTTACAACTGCTAAGCACCGAAGGTGTTGTTGCGGGAATTTTTTATGACATTCTGACCAGTCAGGCAATTACAGCTCCATTTGAGAAATGCGTTACCGTAATGGTTAAAGCAAAATCGCGCTCATTTGATAAATTTATCTGTAATTATTTGAAGCTTTTTCCTGAGGATAAAAAAGTAATAACAAGAATTTTACTTGAAAATACTTTTTACGTTACCATGAGCTGCGAAGCCGCACCCAAATATAAGAACATGTATCTGTCCAGGCAAGCCTTCTTTGAAAAAAAAGCGCCTCAAAAGGAATTTGAAAAAGCCCGTCAGGAATTCAATACTTTCAAAGAGAATTTATTTCAGCAAGCAATGTCCGGCGCTGATATCTTTGCCAACGTTGGACCATCTCTATGGATAAAAGGAACCAACACCGATGGTGGCGAATGCCTTCGAAACTTGAATACGGCAACCGAAATGATGTTAACAGGATTTGGCCTTGAACCAGCTGATGCTGCCAAAGTTGTTGCAGCGCGAGAAGCCAAAGGGTTCTTTACAGGAAACCCAGTTGAAATTCTCTCATCGATAATCGGGGACACGGGAATGAAAGCCTTTCAGGCAAAAGGGCTGGCAATGGCGGCTCATGATCCCTATAAGCCAGCTCCAGAACCAGCAGCATATGTCATAAATTGCAAAGGGCAAACTTACAGGTTGAGTCAACAAGATTTGCAAAAATTCTCCAAACAGAAAAAATAATTTTCCCCAAAAAAGCATGGGGTCTCTCGGCCACGCAAACATAATCAAGGCAAGAACAGAAACTTCCTTGAGAATATTCTGGCAATTTTACTGCTTTTGCCCTAAGATTTCAGCGAAAAAGAGTAAAAATACTTGACTTATAAACCTGCATCAACGCAAGTTCAGAAAATTCGGAAAAAATAATTTTTTCCGAACACGAGAGTGTCTCTCACTCACGCCAATGAATAAAAATTGTCAACCTTGTCATGAATTCAAGAAAATGCGAAGAATAATCTGCAAATGTTCTGGCTCTTTTGAACGATCTTCCACAGAAGATTCCAGAAGGTTGAGCATTCACCCTAAGATTTCCATTGACTTGGACTTGGAATGCTTTATAATATAGGTCATGGAGAGCTGCACAGAGAAAGAATGTTTTCACCTCCCGAACCAAACAAAATTCCTGACCCAATTCCCAGGATGAGAAGCGTCTTTGTGTATCAACTCGATCTGTTTGTTGGCTGATCACTGCAAAAAAATAGACTTCGAGTGGTGCTCATTATCCGGGCCATTGGCTGGTGGAGCGCACCAGCCAACAAGAGCATTGTCAAGGATTATCGTCAAAAGTGAAAAAAATTAAAGAAAAGCTAGAGCCCAAAAGTCTGATCGTGCCAGATGAGGTTGAAATTACACCTCAGAGTTTTCCTGTCGTCGGCATCGGAGCATCGGCGGGAGGCCTGTCTGCATTCGAAGCTTTCTTTTCCGGAATGCCCGCTGATTCTGAGATAGGAATGGTTTTTATTCTGGTTCAACATCTTTCACCAGACCATAAAAGCATTCTAAGCGAGATTGTTAAGCGCTATACCCGAATGCCGGTTTTCGAAGTCGAAGATGGCATGAAAGTAAAGCTTGACTCAATTTACATCATTCCACCCAATTGCAATATGGCCTTTCAGCAGGGAACATTACATTTGCTTGAATTTTCCACTCCGCGTGGTCAGCGTCTACCAATCGATTTTTTCTTTCGTTCGTTGGCGGAAGACCAACACGAGCGGGCCATCGGCATCATTCTGTCCGGCACTGGAAGTGATGGTTCGGCTGGTGTTCGTGCAATCAAAGGCGAAGGCGGAATGGTGATATCCCAAAATCCCGAGTCCGCTGAATACGATGGAATGCCACGTAGCTCCATTGCAACCGGTCTTGTGGACTATATTCTGCCGCCGGCAGAAATGCCTGCGCAGTTGAAACTATACCTGTCTCATGCTTTTGGAAAAAAACCTCAAGTTGCAAAAACGTCAAAACCGGAGGCTGATGCAGAAAATGCACTGAGGAAGATATTTTTCTTACTGCGTGGAAAGACCGAAAATGATTTTTCCATGTATAAACCCAGCACAATAAACCGTCGAATAATGAGACGCATGGCAGTTCATCAGATTGAAACCCTTGACGAATACGCTCGATACATGCAACAGACTCCTGCAGAAATAGTTGCGTTATTTCAGGACTTATTAATTGGAGTTACCTCTTTTTTTCGGGATCCCGAAGCTTTCAAAGCTTTGGAAAAAGTAGTTATTCCAAAGCTTTTTGCCGGAAAACCTTCAAGCGCAACAGTTCGTATTTGGGTCCCAGGCTGCTCCACTGGCGAAGAAGCTTATTCAATAGCAATCCTTCTGCAGGAGCACATGGAGCAATTAAAGCAAAATTTCAAAGCACAGATTTTTGCAACCGACATTGACGGCCAGGCTATTGATATTGCACGCATAGGTATATATAGTGCCAATATTTCCGCGGACATCTCACCTGAACGTCTGGCACGTTTTTTTGTAATGATTCCCGATGGTAGCGCTTATCGCATACACAAAACCATTCGTGATATGCTGATTTTTTCCAAACAGAACGTGATCAAAGACCCTCCCATTTCAAAATTGGCATTGATAAGCTGCCGAAATTTATTGATCTACATGGGAGCAGAACTTCAAAAGAAGCTTTTTCCATTGTTTCATTATTCGCTAAACCCAGGGGGATACCTTCTCCTAGGGACCTCCGAATCTATTGGTGAATTTTCGGAACTTTTTCAAACACTTAACCCAAAAGTAAAACTATATCAACGCAAAGAAGATTACATCGGCCCTCACCTTCCAATAATTGGGGAGTTTTTCCCAAAACTTAAGGGGGAAATAATGACCCCAATCCTTTTAGGAAAAGGGCACAGTGAAGGCAAAATGTCACTTCGTGAGCTAACAGAACAAGTGTTGCTTCAATTGTATGCTCCCGTTGCTGTTTTGGTTAACGAACAGGGAGACATTCTCTACCTTCATGGACGGTCGGGTTTGTATCTGGAACCAACTCCCGGTGAACCAGGAACCAACAATGTTTTTAAAATGGCCCGCGAAGGTTTACAACGCAAACTGACGATTGCTTTGCGCAAAGCAGCTTCAAATAAAGAGGCAGTCTTCTGTCCGAACTTGTGGGTCAAAGCTAATGATGATTTTTTGAGTGTTAATATGTCGGTTCACCCTGTTAATGCAGATTCGAGTTTAGCGCCAAAAAATGGGTCAAAAACATTGTTTCTGATAATTTTTGAGAATCAGCACGCTGAAATTAAGCATTTCGAAAAAACCGTTGGTTTATCAACTGAACGGGTGCCCGCAAAAATTGTAAAGGGAACACCCAAAGGCACCAGTGCGAGAATTTTTTCATTGACACAAGAACTTCAGGCCAAAGAAGAATACCTTCAGGCCACCAATGAAAAATTCGAGACTGCCATAGAAGAACTCAAATCCTCCAACGAGGAAATGCAGTCAATCAACGAAGAGCTTCAATCCGCCAATGAAGAACTTGAAACCTCAAAGGAAGAACTGCAATCTGTAAACGAGGAACTGGCCACAGTTAACTCCGAGCTTCAAACGAAGATAGTTGATTTATCAAGGGTTAACAATGATATGAATAATTTATTGGCCGGCCCAGGAATCGGCACCATTTTTGTCGATCATCAATTGCGTATTCTGCGATTTACACCCACAGTCACTCATATCATAAACCTCATCCAGTCAGATATAGGACGCCCTGTAAATCATATTGTAACTAATCTGATCGGCTATAACCGCTTACAAGAAGACATTCAAGCTGTATTGGATAATCTGATCCCTAAAGAAATCGAAGTTCAAAGGAATTCGGGCGAATGGTTCATAATGAGAATTCTTCCATACCGTACGCTCGAAAACGTAATCGAAGGCGCAGTTATCACCTTTATGAATATTTCCGAAATAATGCAGAAAGGGAACAGATATGACCCCAAAAACAAGCCGTGATAGTGACACGCTTGAAGAGATGCAGAAAATTCTGAGTGATCTGCAGACTCACCAGATTGAGCTGAAAATGCAGAATGATGAATTGCGCAGGATACATGCGGAACTTGAAGTTTCCCAGAGGCGCTACTTTGATTTATTTGATCTGGCACCTGTTGGGTATGTCAACATCGACGGAAATGGAGTTATTTTGGATGCAAATCTCGCTTTTGCCTGCTTGTTAGGGTCCCACCGAAAGGAACTGGAGGCGCAACCACTATCCAGATTCATTTTTCCTGCTGATCAGGACAACTATTATTTGTTTCGCAAACAACTTCTTGAAACGAAGACGCCAAAGGCGCTCGATTTGCGAATGAATAGAAAAGACTTAACCACGGTCTGGGCAAATATGAATGCAAATATTACACAAAAACTTGACGGGACAGAAATTTTCCACATCACCTTGACTGACATTTCCCAGCGAAAACAGGCTGAAAAAGAACGTGAAGAACTCCAGGCCCAATTACATCAGGCCAGAAAAATGGAAGCTATTGGAAGATTAGCAGGTGGAGTCGCCCATGATTTCAACAACAATCTTGGGATAATCCTGGGACATGCTGACTTTGCGTTGAATAAAATGGACCAGACGCACCCTCTGCATACAAATATTCTGCAGATCCTTCAAGTTGCCCAACGTTCAGCTGATCTCACGGGTCAACTTCTTGCCTTCGCCCGAAAACAGCCTTTCGTTCCCGAAGTACTCAATCTTAACGAAACAATCGGTGGAATGCTGAAAATGCTACGACGGCTTATCGGTGAAAACATCATATTAGACTGGGTTGTCGAGACCGATCTGGGCCTTGTCAAAGCAGATCCCTCACAAATTGCCCAGATCCTGACAAATTTGTGTGTCAATGCCAAAGACGCCATTACTAATGTGGGAAAAATCACTATTCACGCGGAAAACGTTAATTCGCCTAAATCCAAGGGTGTCGAGATTCAAGACCTAACCCCCGGGGATTATGTCCTACTCACTATCAGTGATAATGGTTCCGGAATGAGCCAGGAAACTCTCGACAACATCTTTGAGCCTTTCTTTACCACAAAAGGAGTGGAAAAAGGCGCTGGTCTTGGTCTTTCGACCGTCTATGGTGTGGTTAAGCAAAATAATGGATCTATTGATGTCCGAAGCGAGCCCGGTAAAGGAACAACCTTCAGGATTTACTTACCCCGGTTTTTTGGTGCACCTGAGAGTGTACAAGTCCAAGCTGGCATTGCACCTACCCAACAAGGTACTGAAACCATTTTGGTTGTGGAAGACGAACCCTCACTTCTGGACGTGCTAAAGGCAATGCTGGAAAATGCCGGGTATCGGGTTCTAACTGCCCAAACACCAGATGAAGCGCTTCTTATTACCAGAAAATGGAGGGGAGATATTCATATTCTGATTACTGATGTGATAATGCCTAATATGAACGGCTTGGAACTCGCAGAAAAACTTCAAGCCCTATTTCCCAAAATGAAACAATTGTTCATGTCCGGGTACACCGCAGATATTATCACCCAACAAGGAAAATTGAACGCCGGCTTGGAATTTATTCAAAAGCCTTTCTCAGCAAAAAAAATTGTCGCAAAAGTGAAAGAAATCCTAAGCAAGTAAATGACCACCACCAGAGGGGGCGAATTGTCTTCATACGTGGGGTATCAATCAAGAACAACCGCTCACGCTGGCTACAGCAACTGACCGGCAGAGCCATATGTCTCTGACCACGCCCAAAGGAAGTGGTTTTAAACGATGAAATAAAAAATCAGCTTTTCTTAATTTCATTTACAAACGCAGTAAACCATCTTTCTATTAGTGCACTTCTTGGTGCTCCCAGGCGGACTGCGGCTTTGTATGAGTTCAGAGCATCGTCGAGCGCTTTAAACATTCCTTCCATTGCTTCATTCGAATCTGAATATGCTGTGGCTTTAACCTCTTCAACCATCTCAGGAAGGGAAATTTTTTCGGCGGAGCTGTCTTGAGCTCCGATTCGCTCTTCCAAAATCTCAATATTTTTCTCTATAACCGGGCTCTGTGTTTGTTCAGCGATAATTAGCGTAGGGGGCACCTCTTTCGGGGCTTCCAGATTCATTTCTTTGTTTAATTCACGAGATTCACGGGCAGGTTGTGGCATTTTCTCATCAGCTTCAATTGCCGAAATACTTTGCTCGCGAAGAAGCCGGTCCAGGTCAGTTCCATCTTGTGAAAGGAGATTGGGAATTTTAAAAAGATCACCATCTGTTTCAATTTCAACAGTAACTCCGCGTTGCGTTTGAACACTTGAAACTCTTTTCATCTGAGAAAATGGTATGGCTTGTACCGATGCTCTCGAAGTTCTGATCTGATCTCTAAGGAAAATTATCAATCTTTCAGTTGTCAAAAGAACCAAGAGGTAAATTGGCCGTTCCAGCAAGGAAAACATTGCCTGAATATTCGGAAATTCAGGCAATTCAAAATGAAAATGGCTCAAATTTACTACAGAAACAGTTGTAGTACTATCTAAAGTGCGATGCGCGTCCCTGAAAGGCTTCAAGCCTTCATGATAACAAGCGATGAAAGAATGTTTTGTCTCCTCACCCGCATGCAACTGCGATTTAATCATTCCCTGAGTGTCTTCACGAAGAGAATTAAGTATTTGGGCTGATTGAGGAAATGAGCCGTCCCATTCACCGCTTACTTCAGCTTTTCTAAGCCGATTTTGGAGATTTTTTGCCATGACTGGCTGGTCAATCCCGCCATCCCATTCGATTAAAATCGGTCGAGCTCCCTGAAGTTCCTTGAATTCCTCTTCGACTTTTTTCTGGATCTCTTCCTGGCTTAAGCCTTTCAAATCCAGATAATATTCTTCGTTTTGAAATGCAGCATAAACAAGCTTGGCAGTAAGTTTTACCTGGGAATCAGGGTCTAACAAAGCATGTAAAGTCAGAAAAAAATCTTCTTTCTTTTTTGTCGGGGAGTCTTTTATGCTTAATAGAGCTGTTTTCTTATTCGACTGATTCAGCGAATCAAAACTGGCAAACTTCATTTCAGGATATCCCCTCGTTTTGGAAAATCTTTAGCAATATTTTAAATCAATGTGTCGCTCAAAAACTAACTTTAAAAAAGATTGCGAAATAAAATTTAATAAATCGACATAAAGTGGGAGTTTCTTAAATTTATGGCCAGAGAATCAGTTATACTCTATTTCTCCACCCTTTTGCCAAGCGCATATCCACCAATTTATCAACTCTCCATTTTCCTTTAGGAATTGCTTGAAGGAAAGTGGCTCTCCAGCCTCGCACTCGCGCTGATATTCCTTTGAGATAAAAGTCAAAATGGGATCTTTCAACCCTGGAGAAAGAAAAGTACCGGCCCCGACCAAAAATCTAGTTTCACCCAACCGCAATACCCGCGTATACAAAAGGTTCTTCCGAAACTTTTCATCAGCTCCGGAAGCTTCAGCTACTTCGAATTCCTCTCCAAGGAATAGGTCCTTCAGTTTAATAGAACGGCTTGGATCAATATCCTGGACTTCCAACATTGTCAAATGCGTATCCATTAGAGCAAGGCAAACTTGATTTTCAAGTTGGGAAAGCTTGGAAGCATTTCTGTCAAGAAATCGATGAATTAGGGCTTTTCCTTCTGTATCTGTGTCGTCGAGTAAAAACCAGGATAAGAAAAGAAATTCATTTTCCGGATCAAATTCGTAGGAATCACCCTCCTTGAGATTGTAAAACAGTTCGAGTGAAGCACCTAGCTCTTCATCAAACTCCTCACCGAGAGTAAATGTCATCAATTTTGCAAAAACATCACTTAAAAGAGTCTTATAGACTTCTACGCTATTTTCCATTTTTTCATCCCTTTTTGGAAATTCCTTTCCCTTGGTAAACCTTTTGAACGGTGAACTACATCTTTCCCCTGTCCTGGTCTTCTGTTTTGGAGTAATATCTGTGATTCTCGTAAACCGCCCAACCTGCCAATCGCCCGCTTTTCCCTTTATAGGGAATTTCTATCGTTCCACCTTTTTCATCAAACTTGAATTCTCCGTAAAACTGGAGTAACCGCCCCGGCTGAAGATTCATTGTCTCGGAACCTTGCACATGATAAACAAAAGTAAATTCATGAGATCCTTCTCTGTTTTGAACGCGGCAAATCTGCGAAGATTCAGTTCCGTTTTTCGTGATGGGAAGAACTTCGTGAATCATGCCACCATCCCTGACTTCAATTTTAGGAAGTCTTTGAGAAAAAGCATCATATACCGTTAAATCTTTGGTCAAATGATTTGCTGCTATGAAAATAACCAGTACCACAATCGGAATAACAACCAAAATTGCTTTATCCTGCCAAGTGAGCTCAGGAACTCGTTTCGACATTGCATTAACTCCTCGCTTTAAATTTTTCTATACGAATCATGCTAATCGTTTCTCTATTTGTCAGTCTTTCCCAGTAGTAAATCCTGAAAAGTGCACTCTGTTCAATCATGAATTGATAACTTTTCAATGGATGTTTTAATTATTTCCCGAACATTTTCATCCGTTTCTTTCTCAAAAGCATGGTTTAATTCATCTATAGCTACACTGCCAACACTTCCCATTTCGCCAAGAACATGACTTGAAATCTGACGAACGGCGACTTCCTGATTTTTCAGGCCATCCAGGAGGAAGGGGATCACCTGCTCCCCCATTTTCAAGAACACTTCGCCAATCACCCAGCGCGTGGATTGCCCTGAAGTTCTTAATGTATACATCAAATCAGGAGCTGCTGGAGAGCCGATTTGGGAAAGAGCTTGTGCAGCAAGCCAGCAAACACTTGGATTATTATCCATTAGCGCTGTAATCAAGCCCCTGATGGCTGGTTTTCCTATTCGGACCAATGAAGAAGCAGCTTTGCATCTATTTTCAACTTTCTCGTCCCTCAAAAGGCTTAATAATTGCGGAATAGCATCTATTCCGAATTGAGGGAAAAAATCATTGACTTGCTGCGGGCCAACTGATTGTTTCATCATTTCGAGCATTCTGGGAAGGACAATAGGACCTATTTTTTCAAGGATGTCAATAATACAGAACCTCGTTTCAGCATTAGCTTCTTCAACCTCTTTCAACAATTCAGGAACAGCAGCACTACCGATTCTATGAAGAATTTCTGCAACAGACCTTCTCAATAAAGGGTTATTCAGTGAAGAAACCAGCTGAGGAACAGCAGTCTCACCAATCTGTTCAAGAATCATAGTCGCATATTGCCTGATGAACAAATCCCGGTCACTGAGTAGCCTAAGCAAAAGAGGAATGGCGGAGGGACCCATGCGCCCTAAAGCGGTTACCACCGTTCTTCTAAAGAGCTCATCCGGATCACTTATTCTCGAAGCAAGTACATCCAAAATCTCGGGGTTAGACAAACCCATCCGTCCTGCAACTACTGCAGCCGCACGAGCAACCGAACTAGCTTTATCACGAAGCGAAATCTCCAGAACTTCATTTATTGCCTTTCCGGTTTCCGCCCACATTGGAAGCTCTAAAACGGCCATTTCTCTGAGGGTTGGATCTTGAGAATAGAGGGATTCCAGAAAATTTTCCCAGCTATCTGTCATTACTTCCCCCTTTTCAAGTTTGGTTACTTTCGAGTTTTCGGTCATAAAAAGTTCCTTTTGGAATAATAAAACCAAAATTCAAATTGTGATTCTAACATTTGTGAAAGAGTTCATCAAGGCGAAAGAAATTCCAGGGCAAACGCTTACTTTTTGTTGATCTGATGCGATTAATCTTTTCAATGCCGTTTCATAAATCATATTTTTCTGCTAATATTTTTTTCAAAAAATGAGCTTTTTATACGAAATTCCCGCTAAAGTAGCTTCAACAGGAAACCTCGTAAAAGGTTGATTAACAGCGAAAAAAGTGTACGTTTGCCCTGGAAATTCCTGTTCTCTTTTTATTTTTGTTTTATTTTTCTTTTTTTTTCCGTATAATACCTCTTTCGGTTTATTCATTGTTAGAAAAGAATATATTCGGAGTCTGTAAATGTATTTGAGATCCCTTGAATTGATGGGGTTCAAGAGTTTTGGAAGAAAAACGGTTTTTGAATTCCAACCTGGAATCACAGCCATCATTGGTCCCAATGGTTCAGGCAAAAGCAATGTCTGTGATGCAATCAGATGGGTATTGGGAGAGCAAAGTGCCAAAACTTTGCGGGGAACGAAAATGTCGGAAGTCATTTTTGCTGGAACTACGCAAGTCAAGCCGGCTTCCTTTTCCCAGGTGAAACTCGTATTGGACAATGAAGACCGGATGCTCCCCGTCGAATTTTCAGAAATAAGCATTGGCAGACAGCTTTTCCGGTCAGGCGAAAGCCATTATTTTTTTAACAGCACTAAAGCACTTCTCACTGAAATTAAAGAGATGCTCATGGATACCGGCATCGGAAAAGACGGTTATTCGGTCATTGGGCAAGGCGATATCGATGATATTATTTTTCAACGAATTCAAAGTCGAAGAACGCTCATTGAAGAAGCCGCCGGAATAACGAAATTCAAGCATCGTAAGGCAAATACCCTTATGAAGCTTGATCACACCCGCGGAAATATTACCCGAGTCCGGGATATTATTTCCGAAATCGACAGTCAGTTGGGCCCGCTTGCTGAACAAGCTGAGAAAACCCGAAAATATCAGTCCCTTTCCAGTGAAATTAGGGCGATAGAAATTGATTTAGTTGTTTTTGACCTCAACCAACTTTATGGTGAGAGTGAAAACATTGAATCAATGCGCAAAGGGCTAATGAGCAAAATCAAGGAAATTCAGCTTTTTCTGGCCGAGATAGAACAGAAAAAAATCGTTCTTCGTGAAAGTATGGCTGAATTTGACCAGGAATTAAAAGAGAAACGCGATCTGGTGCGAAAAAATCAGGATGAAATCGAACTCGCAAAAAATGGAATTGCCGGGCTCAGGGAAAACATCAAATCTGGCGAGGCCCGTAGACAAGCCATTACTGAGGAAATCGGCACTGTTGATTCACAGATAGCATCAGCAGAAAGCGAAATTAAAGATGCAAGTGAACGTCTGCTTGAGGAAGAAACTCAGGAAACAGATATTTCCGGAAAAATGTCTGAAGTTGAGGTGAATTTAAATAAGGTCCAGCTTGAATTCGAGGCCTTTCTGAAAGGAGCCTCGCAGGATAAGATGTCATCTTACGAAATGGCCACCAAAATGAGCGATAAACGTAATCGCATCACAACCTGTGGCCAGCACTTGACGCGCCTCAATCGTCAATTGGAAAGTGATCTCCAGAAGCATGGGACTTTATCCGGAGCTTTTGAGAAACTGGACAATGAAAATCGCCGAATTGAAGAAGAAATCAAGTCCATGCAGGAAGAAATTTCTTCAGGTGAGAAGCTTTTGAATGACGAAAGAACTCGCTACACGAAACTTGAAAAGGACTTAACCAAATCTGAGGAAGAATACTCCGGAATAATTGATCAGATTAAAATCAACCAGGCTCGCCGAAATCTTCTGGAAGACCTGAAAAACCGTGGTGATGGCGGCATTTTAAGAGGGGTCAAAGAAACTCTCGCCCTTAAAGACCATGGAATGACAGGCATTTTTGGTATGGTAGGAGACCTCCTGACTGTTCCCAAAGGCTATGAAATTGCCTTCGAAACAGCTCTTGGAGGCAGTATCCAGGATATAATCGTCAAAGATTCCGAGACTGCACAAAAAGTAATTACCATCCTCAAAGAACGGAAAGCAGGCAGAGCTACTTTTCTGCCACTCGATCTTATTCAGGCTCCCTCAAAAAGTGAAGCTCCCAGAGTTCCCGGCTGCCTGGGAGTAGCCCTCGATCTGGTTCAATACGATGCCAAGTTTTATATGGCAATGAACCACCTCCTGGGACGTGTTCTCATTTTCGATAAGCTTGAAAATGCCGTTAATTTCTCGAAAACCAGCAGAAATTTCAATCGAATCGTTACCCTGGAAGGCGATATTGTGCGATCTTCCGGAGCAATGACCGGTGGAGCAGACATGGGTGGAAAAGGCAGCGGAATTCTTTCCAGAAAAAGAGAATTCGAGGAACTTGAAGAAAAAATCGTCACCCTTGAAAGCAAAGAGAAAAAACTGAAATCGTTGATCGGTAATTTAAGAATTGAAAGAAACAATTTCCTGTCATCGATCCATTCAAGAACTGAGTTTATTGCCAGAAGGAAGCAATCTCTGGAGTTTTTCCAACTCAACTTATCCAAAACAGCCACTGAATTGTCTCAGAAAAAAATCGAACTTGAGCAATCGCTTGGAAACAAAATTGACTTAGAAAAAGAAATCGAACGTCTTGAAGCCGTTGTCAAAGAGACACAACTTGAACTCAACGAATTGGAAAATCAAAACAGGGAATTATCAGAAAGACTCCAAACCCTCTCCGGAAAAGAAGAAGCTTTGCAAAGTCGCCTTAACGCTCTGAGAAGCCTTTCTTCCGACGAAAAATTGAAACTTGCTCAGATTGCCGAACGAAAAAAGGCATTGAAAAAAGAAATGGATTCTGCCGGAAAAAGAAAGCAAACCCTCCTGGAAAGAAAGAAAAGAGCTGAGGAAGAAGTTGCCAAACTTAGCCTGAATGTTAACATTGCTGATGAGAAAATTTCGGTTCTTTTGAAAACTCTTTCACAACTCGAAGAAAAGAAAGCTGAGTTAGAGAAAGCTCACGAAAGCATGCAAAAAGCTGCCCGGGAATCCGGACGAGAACTAGAAAACCTCGATCACACCTATCAGAGTCGTGCCAAAATCGAAGATTCAACAAAAAACAAACTTTCTGAACTGGATATTAAACTTGCAGAAATCAGAGCACATCTCAAAAACAAGGAAAGCATTCTTACTGATGAATATTCTATTGATTTGAATGAGCTAACAGGAACCAGAAGAAAATTTGCAAAACGTGAAGAACTGACTGAAATCCTTTCGAACCTCCGATTTGAACGGGAAAAACTTGAACCGGTGAATCCACTTGCAATTGAAGACTATGAGAAGACAAAAGAACGGCATCAATTTTTGATAAACCAGATTAATGACCTTACCGAAGCCGCCAACTCTCTTGAACAGGTTATTGCTGAGATTGAGAAGATCTCCGCTGAGCGTTTCATGGCCACATTTTCACAGATCAACAATTCATTCGGCGGAATTTTCCAGATTCTTTTCCCAGGCGGCGAAGGTTCACTGAGTCTGAGCGAACCCGATGACCCACTAAACAGCAACGTCAACATAAATTGCCGACTTCCCGGAAAGAAATTGACAACTATTGAACTCTTCTCCGGCGGGGAAAAAGCCCTTATTTCCCTCGCATTGCTATTCAGCATTCTTCAGGTAAAACCACCGGCTTTTTGTATTCTCGATGAAGTCGAAGCTTCGCTCGATGAAGCCAACGTGAAAAGATTCTGCCGCTTATTGCGATCATTTGCGGAAAAATCACAATTCATACTTATTACCCACAACAAGGAAACAATGCAGGCAGTTGATGTGATTTACGGCATTACGCTTGAAAACACGGGAATTTCCCGCCAAATTTCCATTCGACTTGAAGACCACGACAAAATTAAAGAATTTACCATCCATAATAAAGCGACCCAGAGATATCAGGAGGGAGCAGCATGACCGAAGAAAAAAATGAAAATAAAAATAATCTCAGCGCAACTCAACCTACTCAAGACACCTCAACCCAAACCACTCCAACCGCTCAAGTAGCTCAGGCAAACCAATCAAATCCAGAAACTCAAAGCAACTCAACGACGCCGGCACCTCAAGCATCTCTGTTTGCACCTCATTGGGATGAATCACGGATTGTAGTTTTTTTGATCGGATTTTGTCTCCTTCTGGAATCAGCACTTATCTACTACCAAGCCGGACCAAGCCAATTGGTGGTAATGTCAATTACAGCAATCTCTGGGGTGGTCCTTCTTTTTTTCGCCTGGTTGGCCCCCATGGAAGAAGACGCTATTGAACCATGGGAAAATGAACCCGGAGCTGACATAGGAACTGACCATTATGACGGGCAAAGAACTCATCCGCCAACAGCCCCTTCCACGGAAGAAAAGACTTCCATAACTCCCCAAGCACCTCCGGCTGGTTTTCCATCCACGCAGAGTGCTCCTCCGGAACCGGTATTTCAACCGCAAATTTTAGATGAGGGACCTCCCCTTTCATGGTATGAAAAGCTAAAACGTGGACTGGCTAAAACTCGAAATTCCTTTGTCGGAAGGCTCAAAGATTTAGTACTCGGGAAAACAAAAATAGATCCTGAGCTTCATGAGGAACTTGAATCACTGTTGTTCGAATCTGATATGGGCCCTCAAACCGGCCAGGAAATTCTCAACCATCTGAAAGAACGCGTGGCAAAGGAAGAAATTAAAGATTCCAAGCTTATTTACACGATCATTCGCGACGAATTGAGAAAAAAATTTACGCCTTTCAACTTCGAACCTAATTTTGTCAAAGATGGCATGTCCGTTTTTTTAGTCATTGGAATCAATGGAGTAGGAAAAACTACTACTATTGCTAAATTAGCCCGCCATTTTATCAAAGAAGGGAAAAAAGTAGTACTTGCCGCTGGTGACACATTCAGGGCTGCAGCAATTGATCAAATCTCAATTTGGGGACAACGTGTAGGGGCAGAGGTAATAAAAGGCTCAGAAGGCGGTGATCCCGGAGCGTTGGTATTCGATGCAATCCACGCTGCAAAAAAAAGAAACGCCGATCTTCTCATCATTGACACTGCCGGACGAATGCACGTTAAAGCGAATCTCATGGACGAATTGAAAAAAGTGAAAAAGATTGCGGAAAAAGAGTCCAACGGCGGACCACACGAAATATTCCTGGTCCTGGACGCCACAACCGGGCAAAATGCTGTTCAACAGGCAAAACTTTTTAATGAAGCGCTTCCGATAAGCAGTCTGATCATGACCAAACTGGATGGAACCGCTAAAGGCGGCGTCATATTTGCCGTTCAAGAGCAGATTAAAGCTCCTGTTAAATTCATCGGAGTCGGGGAAAAAATGGACGACCTGATGCCCTTCGACCCAGACCAATTCCTGGAAGCCCTATTTTCTGACGAAGAAAAGACAAAGAACAGCGATTACAAAGTACTTTAGGTGCTTCAAATAGGAATCCCAATTAATTCCAACGCTTTTGCGATATCACGTTTCAATAAAGAAAAATCCTGAAAATATGCCTTTCTACGGGCAAAACCCCGGCGTATCATATTAGAGGGATTTTTGTTATATTTGTGAAAATATTCCGTAGCATTTTTGGCAATCTCTTCAAAACGCTCGCCAGAAATTGAAACCATACGCTTTTTCGGATCTTTGAAAAACAAATCCTTGGGGTTTGTACTTAAGAAATGGTCCAGATCCGGGGCCGGGTCTAGCAGGCCAAGTTTGACACCTTGGTCGAAAAGCTTTGTGCCTGGAAACGGATTGTACACACCTAATCCGGAATAATAGGGTTTGACTTTTCCCACAAAGGCCAGCGTTTCCTCAATATCCTTCTCAGTTTCCGTTGGGAGACCAATCATGAAATAGCCGCTCCAAAAAATCCGGTTTTCATTCAACAAACGTGCTGCACTACGTATCTGCGAGTGAGTAATACCTTTCTCCGTTTCTGCCAGAATGCGTTCTGAACCTGATTCCACACCAACGCTCAGAACGTTGCATCCTGATTTTTTCATGATCTTCAAGAGAGAATCCTTCAATAAATCGACCCTTGTCGTACAAGACCATCCTATTTTAAGCTTTTCTTTATCCAAAGCTTCACAAAGATTCAAAACATGGCTTTCCTTCACAGTAAATGAGTCATCCTTGAAGGAAAACTGAGGAGTTCCGTATTTGGCTTTGACTTGCTTTATTTCATTGATGATATTTTCAGTCGACCGAAATCTGACTTTCCGCTCCCACATGTGGAAACAATAGCTACAGAGATAAGGACATCCCCGGGAAGTCAGCATGACTCCCATGTCTTCAGAAGAATAGGACTCAGGATGCAAAAGGGCTCCCCGATCTGGAAAAGGTATTGAATCCAAATTTTTTACAAAAGGACGTGGGGGGTTATGGAAAACTTTGTTCCCTTTTTTGAAACTTACACCGGGCATGTCTACAATTTCCTTTTTATCCTTAAGAGCTTTCAACAGGTCAGGAAGAGTTTCATCGGCTTCTCCCCGCACTACGAAATCAACTTGTGGAATCTCCAAAGTAAGGTCGGGCATAGTAGTGGCGTGAGGCCCACCGATTAGAATAGGAATATTGGGAAGCTCTTCCCGGCAAAATCGCGCTGTCTGAATGACAGATCCGAATTTAGTAGTCATTGCAGTGATGCCAATGTAATCAGGTTTTTGCTCTTTTACCAATTTTCGCAACAATTTCCAGGTTCTATGCTGAGGATCGTTCAAAGCTTTTATGTAGGCCTGATACCTTTCATACTCATGGGAAAAGTCGAATGCGCCTTCTTTTCCTTCAGCCGCGTCCATGTCAAGAATTGCGCACTCAAAGCCTTCGCGCTTTACGCATCCGGCAAGATAAGCAAGACCAAGTGGGAAATAGAAATTGAAAATTCCGGTAAAACTTTTAAAAGGTGGATCAATTAATAAAAGCTTCATCATGAAACTCCATAAGAAAAATGGTTATGCATTCTATATTTAAAATTCTGTGACATCAAGAGTTAATTTATGGAGTTTGAATCATCTCAATATTTCGCAGAAAGATTTCACTTCCAACCAGCAAAGCTTTCCCGCTTTAATTCTCAAGTTCCGAAGCAATAGAAGAGGGTTGATGCCCGTTTAAAATATTCATCATATCAGTAGTTTCGTCAGTATTAGACGGATTCGCGGGAAGAGGTGAGCTATTACTTGCCGAAAGAACTGAAGCACCTGTTGATATATTGTTTATCTGGTTAGGAAGGACCCTTACAGGTGTTGGTTTTAATGAAACAGGAGATTTAACTAAATTAAGACCGGTAATTTTCTTCCAGAGAATAAAGTCGTCGTCCTGAATAGTTGATGTGGCTATTCCCGATGAACTCAAAGAAGCATTCTGTCCGGTAGAAAGACTACCCTTGGCTCCGTTTACAGCTGTCAGGGCAAGTTTTCCCTCAAAAAGCGAAACATAGGCTTTCCC
Organism: Candidatus Rifleibacteriota bacterium; assembly: GCA_015233565.1. GTDB lineage: Bacteria > Muiribacteriota > Ozemobacteria > Ozemobacterales > Ozemobacteraceae > JADFXM01. The sequence goes on along the minus strand of JADFXM010000025.1, from coordinate 45,309 downwards.
ATCAACAATTTTCAAACCGAATGAAGTGCCTTTTACTTCGATTGTATTCCCAGTAGCTTCGAAGGAAATATGCGTAGCTGGATTCTGTTTTTCAATTTTCGCAAACATAGAGCCTTTGCCAAGAGCGAATTTACCATTACGAATGTTAAGTTGTCCTCCATCGGCAAGGAAAATTTTGCCTACTCCTGGAATTCGCAAAACCGCTTTGGATTTTTCTCCAACAGTTATTTCTGAGTTATTTCTAATAAATTTGCCGGAATCGACGTTCTTAAAGAGACATTCACCAACTTGAGATTCAAGTTTGCCGAGAATTATAGAGGATTCAGGAAGTTTTCCCAACTGAGGAGTTTCCTGGAACCAGTTTTTTGAAGAAGCAAAATTGACAAGCAGTACTCCCAAAATTAATAATGCAAAAGAATACTTCAACCCAGACAAATTGATTTGTTCAAAAATTCTGCTGAGTTGACTTAGCCAGTTTTCGGGGAGTTTTATTAAAGAAGTTTGCTTATTCAGCACATTCGAAAAATCAATATCGAAATCTTTTACCTTGATATTCCTCAACATTTCACCGCCCGTGCGTGCTTGTTCAAGAGCTTTTGAGCATTCAGGGCAATTTTTTAAGTGCCGCTCAAAGTCCTTGCGCTCACTTTCGGGAATGTTTCCCTCAAGGTAATCAAATAATTTTTCTTCGTTTTCTTTGAGGCTCATATTATTTCCGTTTCCTGATATTAAATTTCCCTTTCAGGCTTTTTGGTTACATTTTTTTCCAAAAAAAATCCCATTGCCTGACGCGCCCGGAATAAACGCACTTTTACAAGAGAAAGCGGGATTTCAAGTATCTCGGATATTTGATTGCAAGAGCGTTCAAAAAAATAAAACAACCATGCGGTTATTTTTAAATCTTCACCTAGTTTATTAAAAGCCTCGAGAACTTGTTCTCTGGCCTCAGTTTCAACGGCCACTTCAAGAGGGTCAAAATCCGAAACCTGCTCTATATCTTCTGTCAGGGGAAGAGTCGTCTTCTTTCGAAGGAACTTATAACAATGATTAGAAGCAATTTTCAGAATCCAGTTGGTAAATGAGCGAGTCTGGTCGAAACGTGACAATGACTTAAAGGTCTCGAGAAAAATCTCTTGGGTCAAATCTGAGGCTGATTCAGGATTACGAGTGTAGCCAATTGCCATCCCATAAATTTTATGCTGAAAACGACGTACTATTTCGGCAAAGGAATCGTGTTTCCCAGACAAAACCTGTTTAACGATCAGGTTTATCTCGTTAAGTTCGCCTTTAGAACCTTCGTTCTTTTCCTGACTCACGGACCTTTCCAACCAACTGCTCTGGAATTGCTAGCCAAACATGGGCAAAAAATATAGCGTTTCAGGGTTAATTCTTCAGTAGCAGGTGGCAGAGAACGAACATTAAATGTTGCAACCACTCCGACTTTTCCTGAGTTGGAATCCTGAATGTGGGTGAAAGAAGCCACCGCAATATTCTCTTTACAAAAAACATGCTCTTCAACAGTGCTTCCAGTGGAATCAAGCCGACTTCTGGAAAAACCTTTTTGATTTGGCGTGGGCTTATATATTATTGTTGATGTAGAAAGTTTTCCAGAGGTGTCGAGTCCCCAGACTTCAAACATACTTTCCTGAGTTACTGCTCCAACAGCTGGTTGAAAAATTGCCGAAGCCCTTTGAAGGTCAAATTGAAGTTGGGAAATCAAAACCATTGAATTCTGAACTATAGTAAGATGAGCCGCCCCTTTTTGGCCACTTTTCAGGCTTCCCGACAACATTGTCGAAGCTCCCGCAATCAAAATGGTCATGAGGAGTATACAAATTATCAGCTCTATCAAAGTGAAACCGCAAATTAACCGGCTTCTCCGATTCAATCTCATCGCAACCGTTCACTTCCTGTTAAACGTATGGTTATCATATTTTTTCACAACAATACTTCCTAGGAAACATGTCATTCTAACCCCAACTTAATTAGTATTACAACCGTATTCTATTCGGAACAGCAACAAAGAGCAAATTCATATTGGCATTGGCACTTAACCATGCAATTAAAAAAAACTCCGCGAAAATATTTTTTTTCCAAATTTTCTGCGCACGTGTTTATGCTGTTTTAGAAGTCAAGTATTTTTACTCTTTTTCGCTGTATTCGAAAACGTAATTAACCAATTTTTCCGAAAGCACTTGTGCTGAACTTGAAGAAGTGTAGCATTGAGCTTGCTAAAGACTCTCGTTCTTTATTGGGAAGAGAGATTGCAATGACATAAGTGCATTCATACAGTAAAAACCCTTGGTCGATCATCATTTATATACCATAGAAGACATATGAATTTTTCTGGCAACATTACCCGACTTCCAGGCAACTTCAACTCCCAGGACTTTATAGATGTATGGCCAATTGCTCCCAATGGTGATTTCTTTTATGGTAACAGAACGCGTAAATCTGTCAGTTTCAATACTATCCTGAATTGAAAGCCCACCACTGGTTAACGTGATTGTAGGAACGCTTTTCGAGGTAGCGGGAGCCAACTCCAGGTCATCATAATTTTTTGATTGAAGCCATGCCAATAGTTCATCGGCATAGTGGTATGCCAACACTTCATCACGTGTTTGGATTGTTCCCGTCGTTCCACGGTTGAAAAAATTACTGATGGGAACTATCATCAAGCCCAGCAACAATACAGCAATCATGATCTCGACGAAGGAAAGAGCTTTTTTCTCAGAAAAGCGCCCTAAACCAGATTGTTTAATAATCTTCAAAATATTCTAAACTCCGCAAGTTCTGAAAGATATGAAAAAAATGATCATGGCACAAGAATCAGATCGGGACAGATACTGTATGACAAAAGCGAAGCCTCTGAAGCAGTTGGAACAGACGATTGAATTGGCATGGGCAAAGCAGCCAAAGCCGGATTATATGATATATCCGCGCCAACTGAAGCATTGCTTATGTCAAACTTGCTCATGGCAAGAGCTCCGGTGATTTTTCTTTTGGCTCCGGAGAAAGTGATTTTCCCGTTGCCAGCAATAAGGGGAGCTTGTACATCCGCCCCGACCTTAATGTTTCCATCTTTGGTAACCAGATACAGGACTTTCGGGTTACCTGAAGCCTGGCTGATCGGGCTGGAAATATTAATAGTTCCCCTCTCAAGTACAATTCCCCCGTTGCTTTCGATCTCGATGCTGTCCTTTATATCCAGTTTGGCATCACCTTCAACGTATATCCAACCGTTACAATTAAGTTTAATCGGGCTTGCGCCATAAGCCAATCCCCGGTCTGTCAATGCCTTAATCACATCACCATTCTGGGAAGCTGGAATTACCCAGCTGACACGATCTCCAGGGATTTTCATCCCTTCCAAGATTGCCTGCATGTTCCTTAACGAATTTACTCCGGGTATAACTCCGCTTAAATCGTTTGGAAGCGCATGCATTTTATCGGCTGAAGGTGGCGGATTTGCCTGAGTCAACTCTAGCAAAGGATCACCCGCTCGAAAATGCGTTTCACGTGGGAAAGCATTCCGGTTGTTGGTACCAATAAATGCCAAAGAAAGATTAAATGGCTGCGAGGCAACAATGTTACTGGCATATTTTTCCTGATATATTTTCAGGTGCTCAAGAAATGATTGACCTGCGGAAAAATCGTCAACCCTTGTGAAAAAAGGCTGAACCGGCGGGAACCCTTCACTGGGGGTTGATGAACCAACCGCTGCTGTCCAGACTCCAAGGCTTCCGATGTAGGGCAAAAAGGCAGGTGGAAATGGCGGGGGTTTTGTCGTTGATTTATAGGCTTTTGCACAAACAAAGGAACGAAACACCTCACCAAAAACAAGAGTTGGAGACTTTTTTATATCAGTTCCATATAATCTGAAAGCACTATTTAATTTGGCCAATTCTGCAAGAGGACTCTGAATTACGAAATCATACCAGTCTTTGTTCCCTCCGGAACTGCTGGGCTGGCAAGTGCCTTGATCCCAGTGGAGGATGGCCATGTTGTCTTTTCCCCAGCCGACTGTGTACAGACCATCTCCTTTTCCGGATTCAAACAAGTGAAATCCTTCGCCATAGTCAGGATTAGCTCCCCAACCTCGGGCCAAATTCAGGTAAATAGGCCCTCCTCCAAGATAAACAAAGCCCGTCGGTTTTCGCACAAAGTCTGGCATAGCATTGGGAACATTGGCATCAGCAGCATTATCAAGCACTATCGGTATTCCACCGGAGCCTGAAACCAATCTTCCATCCTGGTCTGTGGAAACAACATTAAAGCGCCAGGGATCGCCTTCCTGTGCATTTTCAACGTATAGGGTGAACTTTGACAAAATTGGAACCAACGCAGCAGTAATTTTTACTTTGACAACATAATGATAGTTTTCAGAAGTAAATGCCAACGAGGTATTGAATTTTCTATAGTTTATGTTAACCAAAATATGTATTAATCCCATTTTTTCTCTGGGATAAATATTGGAAAGACCGATATTGGAAAAATCTGATTTGGAGCACTTTACACTGACTTTGATGGAATAGTTTCCCAAATCTTTCAGGGGTTCAACCAAAGCATCAAAAACGCTTTTTAAACTTGGCGTTCCTGAGTCTAGTGGGAAAGGGTCAAGCAAAAAATCATTCATCGAGCTAAGAGGTTGAGATAAGACACTTGTCAGTTGGGAAGAAGGATTTGCCAGCTCATCATTCATTATTTTATGCAATGCAAGCTGAGCAAGAGCTTGCCCGACTCCGCTGGTGACATTCATTTCCCCAAGGCGATTGGTCTGCCCCTTATGCAAAGACGCAGATCGCAAAAGATAAGAGCCTGTGAGGAACATAACAAGAACGCAGATCGCAACAAGAATTAAAACCACACCCTGTCTTGAACGGGTTATCGAAGTGGAATGGTCACCAAAATTCACTTTTTTTTAATTCCTTCCCCCAGAAACTATAATTAATCAAAATATTAATCAGCAGTTTCTCATGGAACAATTTTTGGATCGATATTCTTGCATTCAGATTTATTTGGATCTGTTTGCATCAAAGTAGCAATTGGATTTTGTGCAGCATTTTGATCGTTGATTTCTTTGTTTTCAGTAACATCGACGTAGTAAGAATAAACGAATCCAATTCTGGAGTTGTATTTAACTTGAAACCATTGCCCGGACACACCCAAAATTTCGAACGAATCGCCTTCAGGGATGGTAGTGACAACGGAATATTGATTTCCAGCGGCTACCCTTAAATTTAGTCCCAGTCCACCGGTTCTAGCAACTACTCCCTTAGTCGGTATCTGAATTCCGGAATAGACCGCAGAGAAAAAAATGAAGAAAAACAGAACAGCAAATAATATTATCTTTTTCATCAAGCACCTCCAAATTCCCTTCTATATAATTATACCAGTTTATTTGAATCGGTTACATTTTTACTGGTTATTTCTCTTTCTTGGAATTTTTCAGGATTCTCTTAAAAATTTTGCAGCCTCCTCTGGTGAAAGTGGATTGATATAAAAACCTGATCCCCACTCAAATCCAGCGACCTGCGTTAATTTAGGAATTATTTCAATATGCCAGTGAAAGAAATCACGGTAGGCTTCTGATATTGGTGAAGTATGTAAAATAAAATTATAAGGAATATTCTTTAATAACAATTCCATTTTCTTCAAAAGAATTTGAAGAATGCTTGCAAACCCTGTCACATGGTCAGAATCAAGGGTTTCAAAGAACGGCTGATGGCTTACTGGAATTATCATCATTTCAAATGGAAATCTTGAAGCAAACGGGCAAAATGCCAGGAAGAAGGGATCCTGGTGAATTATTCTGGCCGGCTGACTTAATTCTTGTCTGATGATATCGCAATAGATGCATCTGTCATGATAATGAAAATATTCCCGGGAGCCATCGATCTCTTCTTCTATTCTCTTTGGGATAATGGGCGTGGCCACAATATGGGAATGTGAATGAGTAAAACTTGAAACGCCGGATCCACTATTTTTTACAATCATAAAATGCTTGAATCTCGGGTTTTTCTTGATTTCAAGCAACCTTTGCTTGAAAGCCCAAATAACTTCGCGAACTTGATCCGGAGAAACATTCTGAAGGGTTTGATGGTGCTGCGGGACTTCAACCAAAACCTCATGAATTCCTATTGAATTCATAGCGTCAAACATCCCGATTCCCATTCGGCCACTATCCCCGGTGGGCACCAATATTGGATCCTGGTCGGGGAAAATTCTTACCCACCAACCGGGTTCATTTGGTGAAGTTCCACTCTTTCTGAAAGCCAGAGTCTCCGGAGGTGTCTTTTTCTCATTTCCCTCGCAAAATGGGCAAGTTTTTGGATCATCAGGGGTGTGAGGGGGAGAATTTTTAAAATCACTGGGCCTTCTCCCTCTTTCGGGAGAAATTATGACCCATTGTTTTAAAACAGGATCTTTCCTCAATTGGGGCATGATTTACCTCCGCGAGTTTTCTTCTGGGAAATAGTTCTCATCATTCATGGTGAATTTTGAAGCAGGAAACTGGTGGCAAGCTCAGGAGGAGTTGGATTTACGTAGAATCCCGATCCCCATTCGAATCCGGCAACTTTAGTCAATCTCGGCATGATTTCAAGATGCCAATGGTAGTACTCACCACAATTTTCATCGCAAGGAGAGGTGTGAATAATATAATTGAAGGGAGGATCATTCAAAGTCTTAACCAATCTATTAAGAGTGGCGCAAAGAATATCGGCAAGTCCTTCGATTTCAGACTCCTCGATTGCACCAAAGGACGCTTTATGATCTTTCGGGGCAATGCAGGTCTCAAATGGAAATCGCGAAGCAAATGGCGCAAAAGCGACAAAATTTTCATTCTCGTGAATAATTCTCTCGCCGGCGCTCAATTCCTGGCGAATTATGTCGCAAAATACACAACGCTCTTTATAATAATAATACTGCCGAGCACCTTCGATTTCTTCCATTACTCTTTTGGGAATAATGGGGGTTGCTATCAATTGGGAATGGGGATGATCAAGACTTGCACCAGCAGCTTGTCCGTTATTTTTAAAAATCAAAATATATCGAAATCTTCGATCACGTTTAAGATCGCGATACCGATCGCAGTAAGTGTTTACGATAGTAGTCATCTGGGGGACAGTATAACCAGCAGCTCCGCACTTGTGATTTGGAGTTTCAATTATCACTTCATGTGCGCCGACCCCATTCATCATGTCATATAAGCCTATTCCGGTGCGGTCAAGGTCGCCTTCGATTTGAAGCGCCGGGAATTTATTTGGTATAACCCTGATTTGCCAACCAGGTTGATTGGGTAAAGTATCCTTTTCCCTGTAAGACATTACTTCCGGGGGAGTTAAGGTTTCTTTTCCTGGGCAGAAAGGGCAATTATCCGCCGAGTGTACCGGATTGGGAAGCTGAAAATCTTTCGGTCCTCGACTTTTTTCCAAATTAATGATTACCCACCTTTTTGTGACTGGGTCTTTCCTGAGCTGCGGCATTCATCACTCCATTTTAAGCCAAAAACTTTTGTGATTATACTCTTAATTTTTCCAAAACGCCAACAATTTGAGCATGTTCACCCTTTATCTCACTTCTTGTCGAAAAATGTAATATTAACGCCAAAAGCAAAATACCGGATGAACTCTGCAAAAATAAAATATTTGGCGAAAATGGATTCCCACCTTTTTCCAGAATATCTGAGGAAATAAACTTAAAAAATCCAAGCTGGTTTCCCAAAACAAATTCTCAAAAATGTGCAACAAAATATATCTACGCATTTTTTTTCAAAAAAAAAAAGGAAAAAAATGTCAAGAAAAAAAATTGACTTTACCAAATTCCTGAGTTAAACTTTTTGACTGAATTCTATGGTGAAAACAATACGGTACATGCCGTCCTCAAGAAGTGAGGTAAATTATGGGTCGACACAGATATTGTGAACTGCCCTTCTGCAACGGTGTGATAAAAGGTACCCGGCTTAACCGCAATAAGCGGCGATGCGATAATGACCGCAATATTCATCTTCATCACGTAATTTCTGATAATGTGAAGAAAATAATGCGGTACATTGAATCTCGGGAAGAATTCACAGTTAACGACGTTACCCGGGATTTATTTAAAAACATTCTCGATAAAAACCAAAAAGGCTCTATGTACAGGCTTTTCCAAGCAATGGTTCGAGAGGATTATTTAAAAGAGAACGGCAAACGCGAGGGGTTGAAATTGTACTTATATCGCGGGAAATTCGGTCCTCGCTTCAAGGACTCAAGCTCTGAAGAAACAAATGAAGATACCGAATCCACACAAACAACTACTTCCCGAGTAAAAAAACTGCAGCCCTCTTCTGAAGTTCAAATCGCTGATCCAGCTCGAGCGGAGCCTATTAAATTTGAGCAACTAATAGCAAAACTCAAAGAATTCGTTCATATGAAAAATGGCGCCTGGGATCACAACGACTGGCTTTGGCTTATTAACAGATCTGATATCAAAGAATTTGGCCAATCTGATCATCAACTGGGAACATTACTCGAGGCAGAAAAATCCAAATATTGGAATAACAGATAGTTTTTCCCCCAGAAACCATCAGCTCATTTTTAGGGATTCCCTCAGAAACGAGGTATTTATCAGGGGAATGAGGGAATTTCTGTCTTGATCGCTGCAATCACATAAAATTTCTTCCGATATCAGAAAATCAGAATAAAAAATATTTCTGTTTCAAAACTGGTTGTTCGTTCGCAAAATTACATCGAATGTGACATTGAACTAGTTACAAAAATAAAAATTCCTTTTTGAAATAAATTTGGTATTAAATGCGCTTGCCTTCTTTTTTTCCTCAAAAAAAAAACAAACATTTGGCACTATTACTGCGCTTATGTTTGTTTTTTGGTTAATTCGTAAAAATTAACGATTATTCGTCTTCTTCTTCGTCATCTTCTTCGTCGAGATCTTCCTCATCTTCTTCTTCGTCAGCAGCGACTTCCTCGTCGTCATCCAGAACATCGTCGAGATCTTCGTCTAAGTCTTCGTCCAAATCTTCATCATCATCTAAATCATCGTCCAAATCATCGTCGTCTAAATCTTCATCGTCGTCCAGATCTTCATCATCTAAGTCGTCATCGTCATCAAAATCATCATAATCATCGTCGTCGTCGTCATCTTCCAAATCATCATCATCGTCTTCCATATCATCCTCTTGGTCATCATCATCTTGCTCTTCCCATTTTTTTTTGGGGGAGAGAAAAAAACGTTCCCGATCTTCTTCGCTAATCCAGTCTAGTATAAGCATTTCTGTACACCCCTTTCTTGAGATTAGGCTTAAAGTCGATGGTGATATTGTCATAATTTTCTTTACATGTCAAGATTTTTTTTTGAAAAAAAAATCGCTCGTATAACAATTTTTCATCACTTATTTGCTATAATCTTTTTTAAAAAAAGGAGTTAGAAAATGTCGGAACTAAAAATCCCGTTTTGGGCGTCTGAGATGGCAGAAATTTTCCGTAGTGGAACAGTTAGCCAGTTCATATTATACGGAAACGTTAACGATTGGATTCAAGCTGATGTTCCTGAGGAAGGAAATAAGCTCTTTTCACTTCCGGATTTTCTGACCCGGGTTATGTTTTCGCCGTTTGAAGTAGTGTTGGCGTATGACCGCGGGAAAGGAATCAGAACTCTTAAAGGTAACGACTTATTTTCCCAGTTCCTGAAGATTTTCGACTCGTGGCATCGGACAAGCTATTCCAGCTTTCCCCAAGCTCCTCAAAATGATCCTGGCAGACTTCTCGATCTTTCCAACCTTCTTCCCAAAGAGCCAAAAAGAGCGCTGGAGTTGATCGATAGATTTCTAAGAAGCGGATTAACAAGAACCAAGCCATCTTCAGATGGAAAAACGGTCTCCGATCCCCTTAGAGTAGCAGTAATACTTGATTATGTCCAATATCTTCTTCCACGAAGCGATCCGGCGTATGTTTCGGGAGAGGGCGTGGAAACTGTGATAAAAGTTTTAGACTGGGCTTCTGACAGGGGAATTAGTGCTGCCAACGTCGCAACCTGTTTGATCAGTGAAAATCTGGCAGATTTAAACAAACAGATCGTCGAAACACCCTTTTCCGCAAAAATACGGATTGATCTTCCTAATGCAGAGGAAGTCAGGAGTTTTATTGAAAAAGTAACCGAGGATATTTATGACTTCCAAAGTGTCTGCGAAGTCGATAAGACGTCTTTAGGACAGAAACTTGAAGGGCTGTCAAGAGTGGATATTCAGAATTTGATCAAGCGTGGAGTAAAAAACAAGCGAAAGATAACCATGGAATTCCTCCGCACAGTAAAAAAAGAAATGATTGAGAAGTCCGCTTTTGGACGGATTGAATTCGTAGAGTCAGCCAAGACCCTTGATAATGTGGCAAGTCATGGGGAAGCGAAAACCTGGATGCGACAAGATGCTCTATTAATCAAAAGGGGCAGGACTAGAGCCCTCCCAATGGGATATCTGATTACTGGCAGAATTGGAACCGGAAAAACCTTTCTGGTGGAATGCTTTTCAGGTGAAGCGGGGATCCCTTGCGTTGCGTTGAAAAACATCAGAGATAAATGGGTGGGAGCTTCAGAAGGGAATCTGGAAGCAGTCTTCAAAATTCTGCACGCGATGGGACAAGTTATTGTATTTATCGACGAAGCTGACCAATGGGCAGGGAAAAGATCTGGAGGAGACGGAGATTCCGGATTATCCGGTCGGCTTTACGGAATGTTGGCAGCCGAAATGGCTGATACCCGAAATCGGGGAAAGATTTTCTGGATTTTTGCCACTTCCAGGCCAGATTTACTGGAAGTTGATTTAAAACGGGTCGGACGTCTTGATGTTCACATCCCACTTTTCGCGCCACAAACTCCCGAAGATAAAAAAGAGCTTTTCATATCGCTCGCTCGCAAAAATAAAATTGATGTCCAGTTATCCGAAATTCCCGATTTCCCTGAAGACATGGACATCGGCGGAAACGAAATGGAAGGAATCCTTATACGGGCTTCCAGAATGTCCGAAGTTCAGGAGGATACTGATCAAAAGAAAACTATAGGGCAATTGATTAAAGAAACTCTATGTGACTATAAGCCTATGGCCCACGCTGAAAGGCTTGAATTCATGGATCTTATAGCAACGCTCGAATGTACCGACGCAAAATTCCTTCCGGAAAGATTCAAAAAACTTGAATCAACATTTATTAAAAGAAGAATTGATGAATTAAAATTGAGACTGGGGGAATAGTTTCAGCAATTCTTGGCGAGTCGCTGCGATTGTTTTTGAGAACCATTTTGAGCAATGTTCAAAAAACAAATTATTCCGATAAGTTTCGTAGCAAAAATCTGTAATAGCTATTTTTTGCGAGAAAACTCACTGAGAATTGCTGGAATAGTTTTTAATATTTTGTTTTTTTTCAATAATTATGCTATTATGGATGGAAAGTTATCCCAATTTCTAGGGAGAGGTATTGTATTATGGCAAAACCAGTTAAGAGTTCCGTTCTAAAAAAAGCTGAAACTAAAACGGTTGAAAGTCCAATAAAAAGGAAAATTATTCCCGGCGAGAAAAGAGACTATCTTCCAACCGAAACCTACCAGGAAGGTGAAACCGTTTTTCACCCAATCTGGGATGACACCGGCGAAGTCTTGGAAGTCGGAGTTACCGATGATGGAATTAAGAAAATGAAAGTTCAGTTTTCAAAAGTTGGATTAAAAGTCCTCTGCATGGGACAACAAACCTCATAGTTTTTTCTTCAACCATAAGGAAAGAAAAAACAAAAAAGAAGGCGCAAATCGCGCCTTCTTTTTTGTTTTTTTGATTTTTCCAAACGAAGAATTTAACTCCGGCAAATCGCAAAATTCTAAAAATAGCCATTGGAATCAGCATAAACACACGATCGTTTTCTGGAAATAAAATATTTCACAGTTTGCTGATCAAAACTGAAGGGCCACGAAATTAGATTTGGGCTTTTGCGGGTCAGCCCAATCTCATTCCATCCTATTATTTGAAAAGGTATTAAATTCTTTTCAATGTTCCAGAACCAGCTTTTCGAGCTTCATACAGTGCGAATTGTGCACGCCAGATCAAGCTCTCCAACGTGTCTACAGGTTGAATTCCTGTTACTCCGGCAGACAACGAGGTTGAAACCCGGTGTTTGGAAAACTTTCGCTTTTTAATTCTATCGAGGAATCTTTTTATGACCATTTCTCCTTTGTCTACGGGAGTGTTGGGCATATAAAGGATGAACTCATCTCGTCCAAATGCGCCAGGGATGTCAATTCCCCTGATACAAAATTTAAGTTCCTCTGATAATTCTACCAGAACGGACTGCGCTGAATTATAACCAAAGGTGTTAATAATATTCTTAAAATTATCAACATCCATTAAAACCAAAGTCAAATTGAGTTTATAACGTGCACTTTTTGCGAATTCTTCAGCCAACTTCTGGTTAAAATATTGAAGGCAATATAAACCAGTTTCAGGATCAAATCGTTTCAGTTCTTTAATAACACCTATCATTTCCTCACGTTCAATTGCGATTGCACAAATCCCGGAGATTAGTTTGATAAAATCGATCGAAGTCTTATCAATTTCAATTTTTTCATCAAAATATATTGCCAAAAAACCCATGGTATGCGCGCCACAGGCTATTCTAGAAAGAATAACCTTTTCGAATGGTTTGTCTACAATGAGTTCTTCATAGCCTTCAATTTCTTCTTCCTTGGAAACAATTAAAATGGGCTCAGTGAAAAAAATTCTTCCAATTAGTTTATTCCCAATGTTTCTTTTGAAATCTTTAACTGCATTTTTAAAAATTCCCTGGTGATGCAAGATTTCTATCATGTCGCTCTTGGGATTTTTTAGAAACACCCCAGCGTAAGAAAAATTCAAGTGATTTTTCAAACACCTCAAAACATATTGGATAGTTGGAGTTGAAGTACCCTTTGCGGAAAATTCACTTATTGTATTGCAAATGCTGGAAAGAATATTCTCACTCATTAAGTTTTCTCCGAAAAAAAATTTCTGCGAACATACATCTTAAGGCTTACCCCAAAAAAATTCAACTATTTTACCATTTACAGTACTTAAGAAAAATATGTTTTGTCATGAAATAGTAATTCTGAATGAGAAAGGGAGTAAATTTGCGTAAAAATAATTTCATAAAGCTGATAAAAAGAAAAAAAATTTCCTTGATTGGTTTACAAAGCAATTGCAACATTGGCCGAGAACCTGCTTTCCAAGGTACCCATATCCAAACAATTTTCTTGAAAACATTCTTTTCTGTTTTCAAGATACAAGAATGCTTGTCAAAAATTCAAAGAAAAACGAAAATTTCAGTGAATAGTTAGCGAAACTGGTTTTTCTTTTCCAGTTGTCTCCTCTTCGTCGGTTGGGGGCGGTTCTGTTTCTTTCGTCTGAACCGGTTCTAACAGCTTCAATTTCTTATAAGATTCCATTGCAGCTTCTATGTCGCCCCTTTGGAGATGAATCGAACTCAGGGCAGCATGTGCTCCGGTGTGGTCTGGTTTAAGCCTTATGGCCTCGTTTAATGCCTTAATTCCCTTTTCCAAATCATTAATTTCAATATAGGCGAGTCCCGCCAGAAAAAAAGTTCTCGCTTCGGGATAGCTTTCACTAATGACCTTCTCAAGAATAATCAGCGCCTTTTTCCATCTTTTTGCCTTCAGGTGTCCCAGGACTAAATCAATTTCTCCCGAATCCCCGGGCTGATTCTGTAAAGCTTCAACATCCCCTTCCATTTTTTTGGAAGGAAAACCCAAACTATCTGTTTTTGAGGACTTCATAGCATTTCTCCATGGCAACATCTCTTAACCATTTAACGTAATACACATTTTATCTAAATTCTTTTTGCCACCCTTTTTAGATTCTACATCATACATCAAAACCTAAAAAGAAACAAAATCTGTGGCTAGGAAAATTTTCCACGATCTATTCCTTCGGTGGAAATTTTTAAATCATCCAGAGTTTTTATAACCTCACTCCCTGCCCCAAAAAGGTCTTTTTTGGCCTGAAAAATGCTCTTAAAGGAACTCTGAACCTCGCTTCCATAGCCGTAATCGTTAGCAACTGCTTCTATCTGGTCCCATTTCAAATCAGTCGATTTTTTGGCTCCGACCAGAATTTGACGCATTTTTGCTGCACATTCTTTTTTCCGTCCGGTTCTTTCAAAAAGTTTATGAGTAATATTAATTATGCCTTCTTCCGCCATGTTGGCAATTTGGCCGTCCAGGTTCTCTATTTTTGAATTTATATTTTCGATATTCTTAAATAGTGTACTTCGAATTTGTTCAGTTTTTTCCATGATTTGATCAACCGTAGCGGACGCAGCGTCATCCTTGATTTTCTTTAACTCATTTGTGAAATTTTGGGAAACCATATTCATGTCATCCCGAATTCCACCCATCAAATCGCCATGAGTGGACATAATTCCGTTGACATCTCCGACATCGCGCCAGTTCGGGTCAATCAGCGAAGTTGAATCTTCCCTTGAAACTATCATTTGGTTTTGCGAATGACTTTGTGCTGAATCATTCGTCAGTCCATCAATTCTAACTTTGGTTTCAAGCTCAACAATATATTGCCCGGTTGCCTGTCGAGTCAGTAAAAAGTTCTCCAGGTGCTCAGACATAAGCCATTCTTTGCCGGCCAAGGTTCTGTAGAATTTTGGAGAATGCCACGAGTAAACTATTTTTTCCACTCTACCACCCGAATCTATATCCAACCCTATTTTTCCCGGTTCATCAACTTTAATGCTTCCCAATTTCGCCTGTGCAAAATCGTGTTGCATAACTGAAAGAATTTTTCCCGCTTCTTGTTTGGCTATCGAACGAGCTTCAGAAATACTGTTTTTTAAGGAGGCTTCCCGCAAAAGGAAAAATATTCCACCCGATATTAATGTCAGAATAAAAAAAGCAACCAAGACTTCAACGAGTGTAATCCCTATATTTTTCATTTTGAAAATTCTGCAATCCATTAAAACCTCCAACCCTAAATGTCCGTTCCTTTATTATGACCGTTCAAAACTATTGGATTTCGACAAAGGGAAACTCTTCATTTTTCTAAAAAACATTTCTCCATCTGCGTTTATGACATCGATTTAGAGTTGCTCCCATTATTCGAGCGCACACTATTTCTGAGAAACAAGTACAATTGAACGTTTTCTTTCCATCTGTTTCCCTGGTATTGTCCATTTCACTCGAGCTTCCACTTGTATCATACTTGTATCATTAGGAATTCCCCGATTAATAAAAAACCAGAAACCATCAACTTCAAAATCCTTATATTTTTTTTGAATTTCAAGAACTTTTCGAAGAGTGACCGGGTACAAGTCATCGGTGAATATGAATTGCCCAATCTCATTTTTTTGTGCAGTTTTTGATCTTTCGACCAGATCTTTGAAAAGCATTGCATTTAATTCTTCCTTGATGCTTTGAAGAATTTTATCTGCCATCTGAATTTTCTCAGTTTCAAGCGTAATTGCAGCTTGAGTGTTGATATTGCTGAAAATAGGAATTAGTGCCAGAATCAAGATGAAGATGGCTAACAACACTTCGAATAAAGAAATCCCTGCTTTTTTACTCATCGTTTCCTGAAAATTTCCAAACATAAACGTCGTGGTCATTTTTTCAGCAATTCTCTATGATGCCTTGGGAAAATTAAATTTCCGGTATTTGGCTGAAACGGAAACAAAATATCTAAGCGGATCATATTTTGCAATTGTTCGTATCATCGAAAGAAGTGAGCTTCTGGAGTGTTTGGATTGATAGTAAACTTCAACCATCCCCTGACATAATTTCCGTGGGAATTTGTTCACAACAAGATTCCCGTAAATTTTCAATTGAGAGCCGGTCGGATTTAGAATCCCCTTGTCAGCATAACAACATGCATTTATTTCAAGACTGTTAAATCTATTAACAATCGCCCCATTTCTGGCTATAAGGGAAAAAATAGTAGGGTTGCCAGATCGATCATATTCACACTTCTTTATATCGGCTCCCAGGTGAATGTTTCCTGCAGCAACTATCATTCCGCGCCCCATCACCTTAAGAGGCGATGAAAGCCAAAGGTTGTCATTCACAAAAGTTACTCCATCACAAATAAAAACTTTCTCCCCATCGATAATTACACTTCGATTTTCAATGTCTGCAGCAAAGTCGTTTGAAGAATCATAATAGTAACTTGCTTTTTTTACAAACTGGTATGGCGAGTATAAATTGGCGGGGAAATTTCCCGGATTGTTGGGATCCCACAGCTTTTGAGGGTCTTCGGATGATTCCCAGGGGGGGTATTTACAGAATCCATAGGGTTCGACCAAATTTTTGTACCACGGCCAAGGGAATGCAAATCCAAAACCTGGAAAACCGATAAAAGGAATTGGAGGAATATAAATCTGTACTATCAGAAATTTTAGGTGACTGAATTTTTTGTTTAAATATCCTTCCACTTTTAATGAAAGAGGAACCTCAAGATGATTATTTCCAAAAAGCATAGTATGCGCAAACCTCGGGATTAACAAAGGGAGCCAAAATCCCTGGCTTGAATCGAATGTTCCCCAGAATGGCCAGTCCCAGCCTTCTCCGCCGGCAGGGTTGTACCACACTTCCTCTACTGTGGGGACGATTTTGTGCTTTTTGCCGTCTTCGTGGTCCAGCAGTAAAGCAGCAAGTTCCATCATTCTTAAATCCGTGACATTATATGGATCAGCAATCGAGAGATTGATCTCCATGGGCCGAGTGCCATTTATTCTGACAAGGCCGGGAAGGTTGATTCGGCGATTGAGCTCTTTGAGATCGAGTGAAAGAATATCCTTTAAGGATTCAAATATACTTTGAAAGGATGGGAAGTTATGTATAATTAAGGCTCCATCCCCATCATTCAAATTGATCTGGTCATTCCCTTCCCACTTATCATTGTTTTCAACAGAAGGATTCTCAAATAGCCGGGCGGAATTAGCCACAAAAAAGGAATAATCCGGCGCAACGGGTTGGATATCGGCAACTCTGAATTCTTTTTCCGTCACAAGAGTTTTTCTGATTTTCGGACCGTTTTCCGGAAAATTTGGCTGAAATTCCACCTCGATATTTGTTTCCAATAATCCCTGTTTTTCTATAGTTACACCCCAGGAAAGATTCCCTTTGAAAAAGGTAAACTGTTCCGGAAGAAGTTTGTAAACATGCTCCTGGATCATTTTCTTGAGGTCGTTAAGATCGATATCAAGAGATAGCGCGTCTCCAATTATTCCTTTCGCGAGATTGCGCCACGTGAGATTTTCACCGATTCCAAGCATGTTCAGGATTTCCCCGATTGGAACAGGAATGGGAAAAGGAACAGGTGCTCCAGCAATGTTGAAATAGACTGTTATAACAGGTTTTGGAATTTCATTCAAAATATTGGTGTTGGGAATAAATTGAAGCAGATCAAATTTGAAAACAAGATTATCTGAATTAATATCGTTGATTAATTTAGCAAAGAAGCCTGTCAGACCTGTCAATGGAACGGTAACTCCACCGATTTCATAATCAGGATTCTTGGCAAGGATTCCAAAAGCTTTGGAAATACGTGCTTTTACCTTCAGAGAGGTTCTGCCACCCATATCAGACAACATTTTGTCGAGAACCATCAAGGGAGAATTCGCCGTTTGCGAATTAGTTAAATCCTGAGGAAAAACATATTCGTAAGTGATCCCATCTCCATAGATTTTTTTGTATAATTCGTTATCCATTAAATCAAGTTCCATGTCAACACCGTTTTCAACAGCAGAATTTTTGGAATTTTTAGCCTGCACCGGATCCATATACGCCCCAGCTATTACTGTGGGGATGCGGAATTGAGTGTACCAATTCGCGAAAAAATTGGCTGGATGCAAAAGAGCCTTGTAAAACTGCTCGGTATCGTTCATGTTCTCCTGAATTATTCTATAAGTAAGATTTGCACAAGCTTCGGCGCATTCTTCCGCTTTCTTATCATTATTGGAAAAAATGGTTGCCCACCTTCCGGTAATGGTTCCTTTTGAGATCGCAAATGAAATAATGCAAAGAACTCCGAGAACGCCAAGAGCTATTAAATATGCTGATCCGGAAGAAGCATTTTTAAATTTTTTTGACAAAAAACTGTTAATCATATTGATACATTATACCAATTTTCAGTGAACAATAATACGCTCAGAAGGTCCGTCCCACAGAAGGTTCATGCTTGGTTTCATGGTCCTTAACTCCGCTCAGGAGCCTGATTTTGCCGATTGAACCTTGTAAAAAACTTTCCTCTGTGAGCTCTCCTCAATATCGTGGGCTTGAAGAACTTTCTGAGCTGAAAACCTTGTGATTCGGAAGTGCAGAGAGATCATTGATGCAAAAGTGTCTTTCATTGTCAAGATCAAGGCTACTTTTCGAAAAACCACAAATTATCAACATTTTAGCAGAAGTGTGTATTTTCCAAAAGCCTCCCCGCAGTTTTGACAAAAAATGTTACGATTTTTCAAAAAAACTGTTATGATTGATTAATCAATGGCCTCGGAGGATATTATGAATATTTTTCCCAAAAAGTTGACTATAGCATTTTGTTTTTCAATGCTGATTGCAGGATTTCTACCTGCCAGGCAAGTTCCCACGACACTTTCCAATGATCCTGAACCGATTGATAAAGCAATCGTTTCCATTACCCCACTTACAGTACAAGGAAATTTTCTCACAACAGTTGTGGGAAAGATAATGAATGTTCCCAGAATGTCAACCATAAAGGAAACGGGTTTTCTATTTCAGGCCCTGTCTAATGATGCCTTTCAGGGTATCCCAAGTGATCCCAATGGAAATTGTGCTCAAAAAATAGTTCCTTATCTTCTCAACAACAAATCCATGCTGGATGTTTTGAAGCTCAGAAGAACAAGTCGGCAAATTAAGTCCAAATATGTTGATCAGATGTTGACACAGGTTGATGCAAGCCAAGTCTCCGATGAGGACCGAAAAGCCCTGACCTCGTTCTTTCACCAGGAAATTGGGATCCCGCTGTTGATATTGGACAAATCGCCTCTTCCCAGATCGTTGCCTGAACCAGGCCCTTGCATGATTCCTGTAGGGCTCGAAGTTCTCGATAAAGCCAAGAATAGGCTTTTCCTCGACACTCTGGGGGTTTGCATAATGGATATTCCAAATTTCTTTTCCGTCGACCAGGCAATGCAAAATGATACGCTCGGTTTGGTAATATGCCACGAAACAGGGCATGCAATAATGTTTGACCAATACGGAAAAGCTTTCGCAACAATCAAAAAACTTTCCCGCAATGGACATGATGCACCATATATTACCGATATAGGGTTAGCGTATACTGAAGGTTGGGCTGAGGCATTTGAGGCTGTTTATGGCCCCAACAACCCAAAATTTCTGGAACAGGATCGAAAGAAGTATAACATCTCTGAATTTTTATTTTCCCGCCAGAACCCCGTACGAAGAGATCAATACGTCTGGGCAAAAGGACGAGGGAAGAAAACCGGGGAATTAAAAAACGGCCTCCAGTTGCTGTCGACTGAAGGAGTAATTGCCGGATTCTTTTATGATATTTTGACCAGCAGGGCAATCAATGCACCTTTTGAAAAATGCGTAACAGTTATGGGTTCTGGAAATCCTTGTGATTTCAAGGATTTTATAACCCAATACATCGAAACTTACCCCGACGACAAAAAAGTCATATATCGAATTTTGCTTGAAAACACCAAGTATATGCTTATGAGCCCTGAAGTTGCTCAGCTATATACCAACGCCTTTCAAGCCAAGTTAGCTTTTGTCAGCAAAAAAATCCCCCGGGACCAATATTTGCAAGCTGAAAAGGCCTTCACCAGCAAGAAAGAGGAGCTGTTCAACCAGGCATTGAATGGTGGAAATATTTTCGCTAATGTCGGGCCGGAACTCTGGTTTTCAGGAACACTCAAGATGACCGTTAAACATGGCTGGTTCGACTATAAATACTATCTGCAAAAAAGAGCGGGAAAAGATCCTGATGTCTGGGAATTCAATCTGGATTTGAATACCATTTCCGAAAAAATGCTCGTAAACATCGGCGTAGATTCGGCTGATGCAGTTAAAATCATTACTGAAAGAAAATCCAAGGGTTTCTTTACCGGAGATCCAATCCAAATTTTAAGCCAACTTCTTGGTAATGAAAAATTTGAAGCTTTAAAAGCCAAAATTCAACTCAAGAATTATGATGTGCCTGTTCCGGTCGCAACTCCTCCTTCCACTCCTTCTCCGGCACCTGCACCCGCTTTGAAACTTTATCCGGAAGACATCGAGCACATTTCATTAGATTCCTCGCCTGAATAAGAATTTTCTTTACTTAAAATAAATAAAACCGCCCATTTGAAATATCCAAAAATGGACGGTTTTATTTTATTTGACAAATGATTTTCAGATTGGTACTCTTTAATAGTATTTCATAACGCCATTTTTAGGAGCATGAAAGATGGATAGTTCCTCTATACAAAAGATTGTCAAAAGAAACGGGCAAGTTGTCAAATTTGACAAGGAAAAAGTGGTAAATGCAATTTTTAATGCAGCATGTGAGGTAGGTGGCACAGATAGACGAATGGCCGAGATCCTGGCCGAGAAGGTAGTCCATCACCTTGAACTCAGTAAAAAAGCACCTGCACTGGCAAGCGTCGAAGAAGTGCAAGATATAATTGAAAAGGAACTCATCGAAGAGGGCCATGCAAAAACTGCCAAGGCCTTCATCTTGTATCGTTATGAACATGCCAAAATAAGGGAAGATCGCGAAAAATTATCATATACTTCGGGAAACATTCCATACAAAAAAATTTGGCAAGTATTAAACTGGAACATAGATCACGACTGTTGGAGCATAGAAAGAATTAACAACCGTATTGAAAATGGCACTTTTCCGAAACTGATTATTGAATCGACAGAAAAATACGACTCTGACGTTGCTTCAGCCGCGGAAAAAATTCTTCAACGAAAAGAAAAAATCAGAATTGTCATTATTGCAGGGCCATCCTCGTCAGGAAAAACGACTACCACAATAAAACTTGGCGAACACCTTCAAAAAAAAGGTTTTCGACTGCTTGCAATGAATCTCGATAATTACTTTTTTGATTTGTCGCATCATCCCAGAGATGAGTTTGGTGACTACGATTTCGAAATTCCCCAAGCTCTCGACCTTGAATTGATCAATCATCATCTGGCTGAATTATTGGACGGAAAAACTATCCAGATGCCACGTTATAATTTCAAAACCGGAAAACGCGAAAATGAAACTGATCCACTTAAACTGGAAGATGACCAGATACTTCTCCTGGACAGCCTCCACGGATTGTATGAGCCAATGACCAAAAGCGTTCCATCCGAGAAAAAATTCAAATTGTACATTGAGTCACTTTGTCAGATAAAAAACCACGATGGGGAATTCCTCCGCTGGACCGATGTCCGATTATTGAGACGCATGGTTCGCGATTCTTGGCATCGTTCTTATAATCCCAGGCAAACTCTCGAACACTGGCATTATGTCAGACGCTCAGAGATTCAGCACATTATTCCATTTGTTGGGACAGTAGATCACATAATAGACGGCTCTTTGGCATACGAACTTCCAGTTTATAAGAAATTTCTGTTCAAGTACTTCCCTGAATTCGTGAATTCCTACAAAGAGGACCCCAAACGCCAGGACGCTTTCATCAGAGCTAAAAGAGTTCATGATTTTCTTGCTTCCTTCAAAGAATGGACAGATGAAACAGCAATTCCCAATAATGTATTAATCCGGGAATACATCGGTGGAAGCATTTACAAATACTGACACAGCAAGGAACTCTTCATTTCTGGTACCGGAAAAATTCATCCATTTAAAAATCAAGTGAAAAACTAGTAAGAGTTTAGCCTTTTGAAAAAATATCCTTTAAACATTGATCTTTGCTCACCTTCTTTAAATCGCCTGAAAAAGCTCAGATTCAGCGTTAATGCTAAATTTTCTTTGAAAATTTTACATTCCGCGAATCTCTTGCAAAGATTAAATTATTCCGGAACCTGGTCGCTTGACTCTGCTCAGTGGTAAACTTTGCCTTTTTTCAACGACCAGGTTCTCAGCTATATAACATCCTTTATAAGGTCGGTGACCTCAAGGATCCAAAACTTCTGATGAGAAAACGAATCGAAAAAAGCAATTCTATTGCTGATGAAGCATTAAATATTCTAAAAAATCTTCAGGAAAATTTCGCTGAGGAATATAGAAAAATTCAGGAAAAATGGACCAGCGATTCAGTTCACGACCTTCGAGTCGCTTGCAGGCGGTTAAGAAGCGCACTTCGGACTTTTTCTCCTTATTTCGATCACCCTGTTTTTGCGGAATACAAAAGTGGATTAAAGTTATTTATGAAAGGATTTAACGACCTACGTGATCTGGATGTGGAATTGGAAATTTTGTCAAAAATTACTTCTCCAAAGCCCAAACATCTTAAACAACAATTTGATTCACTTTCAAAAAATTTTCGTGATAGAAAGAAGTTTCTTGATGAATCAATGAAAAAATTTTGCTACGAGAGCCTGGGCCTGATAACTATTAACATTCCGGCTCCCTCTACCGGTTACGAGGCTCCATTTAATAAAGCAGCCGCAATGATCCTTGAAAGTGAAATTGATGAAACCAGTGCGGCTTTGCGTCGAATTACCTGGACCAATCCCGAAAAAACTTTTTCGACTTTACACATTTTGCGAATTCACATTAAAAGAATCCGATATAGCCTTGAGTTATTCAAACGTTTTTATGAACCCGAAGGCTCTATGGTAGTCGAGAAATTGAAGAATCTCCAGGATTTATTGGGTTGGGTACATGATTGCGATGTGATATGCGAAGAAGTGCAAAAAATGATGAAAAAAAGCTTTAAAGAAGCCAAAGAATTATTCCAGGGAAGGTTTGAAAAAATAAGATGGACCGGGAAGTCGAATGTCTCCAAAAAAAGCCCTTTTTTCAAAATCAGGAATATTTCTGAAATTTCTTTTTTTCTGGTCCGTAGAATTGGAAAAGAAAGGAAAAAGCATTTTACCACTGCCAAACGGGAACTGAGAATACTTCAATCAAAGAATTGGCTTGAAAGTATTAAAAGATGGCTTAGAACAGGAAAATGCCCACCATTTTTATATGCAGGTCATGAAAGAAATGAGAAGGGAAATAGTTGAACTGACATTGCTCCCAGCAATTCCGTCTTCATTGCTGATTGAAGAAGCGATGAGATTGTTGAAACATTTTACGCCTACTTCAATTGAGCATGCCCTCCAAACCACGAAGTTGGGAATTGCACTTTTCGATGGACTCTGCGAATTTTTGGCAGTCGAAAAATCTCTTGAAGAAGAAATAATTTGTGCATCACTTCTTCACGACATCGGAACTTCAATCGCGGAGGAAGACCATAATAAAATCAGTCGAAACTTGATCCTTGAACATTTTACACTAGCCGAAATGCCACTAAGAAAAAGGATAGCTCTAATCGCAAGATATCATCGGAAATCACTTCCAAAACCAACGCATAAAGATTTTCAAGAACTCTCTCCGGTCGATAAAAGAGTCGTTCTTTGTGGTCTATCCACCCTTAGAATTGCAGACGGCCTCGATAGAAGTCATCGTTCTGCTGTAATGTGGCTTCAGGTCAAATCTTTTGCTGATCGTTTGCAGATAAACATTCAAACAGACCATTCTGCAGAAGCTGAAATAAACGCTGCCCTAAAAAAATCTGATGGAATGCAAAAATTTCTGGATAAAAAAGTTCTTATTTTGTCGGACTGACACCAAAGTTTTTAATTGGTTGCCGTTTTAAAAAATCTAGCCCAACTGCCTCTTTAAATTCCTGAATTCTGAGAACCCTGCACCAGTTCTTAGCCGCAATTGAATTTATAGCGAGTGAATTCCAGATTCTGGATGTCAGCAAAATTCAGGGTTTTTCAGAATAAAACCATTCGTTCAAAGAAAAATGATAACCTTGAATTTCAGATTTAGGAAAGTAAATTGCCTCTTCGAGCTCAACGCTTTCTTTTGAATCAGAGGCATGGACAAGATTATGCTTGGTATCTACTGAAAAATCTCCGCGAATGGTACCTGGTTCAGAGTTAATTGGGTCAGTAGCTCCTAGCATTTTTCGGACAATCGAAATTGCATTTTTCGCTTCAATACAAAGAGCTACGGCTGGCCCTGAGGTCATAAAAGAGACAAGTGTCGGATAAAACGGTTTTCCCTTGTGACAGGAATATTGCCGTTCTGCCTGTTCTTTTGAAATTGTGAGCATCTTCAGTGCAACAATTTTAAGCCCTTTATCTTCGAACCTTTGGATGATTTTTCCGATTTTTCCACGTTGAACGGCGTCTGGTTTAATTATCACGAATGTTCTTTCCATCATTCTCTCCTCGTTTAAAAAGAAAGTTCGGTTTCTTCCAAACTACATTTCAAAGCATTTTGTTTTTTTGGAAATGCTTGTTTGGCATTACGCCCGTAGCGTTTAAAAATGTAATTTTAAAACGCTATTGGCATAAAAAAAATTATACCATTTCTATGGAGTTCGTGGGGAAAAGTAAAGGAGAGAAATATTTGTGTAAAAATAACACATCGGTGGCTCAAAAAAAATTGAGCCACCTCAATAATAATAAATTGGATTTATAAATATCGAAGAATAACAATATTCAATAAAAACAGCAAAACCGCTTGTCTGTAATCGAAATGAAAATTGTAGTCAACCTCGAAGGTCTTGAAAACCTTTTTAATTATTCTTTTGCAGCAATAATCGCTATGACTTCTTCTTTTGTAGTAGCTTTTTTCAGGTCTTCGATAAGATCTTGATAACGAAGAAGGCGGGAAATTCTGGCTAATAATTTGAGGTATAAACTCCCGGATTCGATTGGAGCAGCAAGTAAAAAAATCAGATGTACAGGATCTCCGTCGACGGAATTAAAATCAATTCCCCCGCCGGATCGAGCAAAAGCGATTGAAACTTCATTAACGGCATTTGCCCGTGCGTGTGGGATTGCAATTCCCGCACCGATGGCAGTGCTTCCTAGTTTTTCTCTTTCTAAGACAGCCTTAACAAAATTATTTTGATCGCTCACTTTACCCGAAGAATGTAACAACAAGGAAAGCCGGTCAATAGCCTCATGTTTACTGGCAGCGGAAATATCAAGATCAATAAAACTCTCTTTTAATAACTCAGAAATCATTCCGTCTCTCCTTTATGTTTAGTCTTTACACTTAATTTACAAGCAATTTCTATGCCAAAGCAAAAAAACAGCTTGTACTCAGCTTTTATTACTTACTGTAAAGGTGCTAAAACCACACACTTTAAGAAATGTAAACTTTTCACACTTTTTATTCTTTTTCAAGGTTATGTTTTTTTATCAAATGTCTGAGGGAGAACCTTGTAAGGCCTAACAACTTGGCAGCTTTGCCTTTATTACCATCGGTATCCAGAAGAGTATTCTTTACCAAGTCAAATTCAACTTGATCTACATAATTTTTCAGATTAAAACCAGGTTCCTTCCAAGGCTTGTTTTCGGGCAGCTTTACCAAAGGGTTTTCAGGTGGAATTTCAGCGACTTTTTTATTTTCAGAAGGTTGCTTATACTTTCTCAACTCTTCAGGAAGACTCTCAGGTCTTATTTTTCCACCTGTTTCCAATAGAGTGGCTCTTTCAATAAGATTTTTCAGTTCTCGTACGTTTCCCGGGTAAGGATAACGCAATAAAATTTCCATGGTTTCCGGGGTAAAACCATTGATGTTTTTAACAAACTCCCCGGAATATTTATCGAGGAAAAATTTAGCCAACAGCATTATATCATCGGGTCTTTCACATAAAGGAGGAAGGAAAATAGTGAAAACGTTCAATCTGTAAAATAAATCCCGACGCCAAATTCCTGCTTCCATTTGTTTTTCCAAATTTGCATTGGTTGCAGCAATAATTCTTACGTCAACGCTTATATCAGTTACTCCACCCACTCTTCGAAATCTTTGTTCCTGAAGAACTCTGAGTAATTTGGCTTGAAGCGAAGGGCTTAGATCACCAATTTCATCAAAAAATAAGGTTCCATTATCAGCAAGCTCAAAAAATCCCTTCTTCTGGTGTGAGGCATCAGTAAAAGCCCCTTTTTCATGCCCAAAAAGTTCGGATTCAAGAAGAGTTCCTGTTACTGCAGCGGCATTAATATCTATGAATGGTTTGTTTCTTCGGTTACTTAGCATGTGAATCTGCCTTGCAACCAGTTCTTTCCCCGTACCGGATTCTCCACGGATTAAAACCGTTGTTTTGTCGCTCTGAGCAGCCTTTAGAATATGTTCCTTGATCATTTTAATTTTTACATTTTCACCAAGGATTTGATTAAATCCTTGCTGCTCTTTTTCCTGAAAATGTCGCAATTGCCGTTTCAGCAAGGAAGTTTCGACAATTTTTTTAATCAGCAAACTGACTTCTGCAAGGTTATATGGTTTGGCGATATAATCATACGCTCCCTGCTTCATGGCAGTAACAGCAGTTTCAACCTCGGCAAAAGCCGTCATTACAATAACCGAAACCCCAGTATCTATTTTCTTTATTCGGGAAAGAATTTCCAGTCCATTAATGTCTGGAAGGCGAATATCGAGCATGACAATATCAGCGCCCTTTTCTTCAAAATACCGAAGAAAATCTTCGCCCGTAGCAAAATCATGAATTTTGTATCCATCACTCTCAAGGGCTTCCTTGAGAGTCCATCTGATCATTTCCTCATCATCGACAATCAAAATCTCAATCGGCATTTATCCCTCCGATTCCTGATTTTTTCATTACCACAGCAATTTCCGCTCGACCTTTTTCATCAGCATTTTTGAACATGTTTAAAAAGGCCTGATATAATATTGGAGAATTCAAGTTCATCAACTTTTTCAACAAAAAACTCTGCGTTTCAGGGTCTTGTTGAGACCAGCTTTCCGAAATCATAAAAATTGCCTGCGGGTTCCCAATTTCTGTCAAAGCATCTATTGCAGCTCTTCTTGCTCTTACTGAAAGATCTGTTAATAGATCTCTCAGGTTTAACAAATGTTTATCTGATCCGTTCTGTAAAAAGAAAATCCCATTTATCATTGCTCTTATGGCGCCATTTTCATCTTTTAAAAGGTGCTCAAGGTGTTTTAATGCTTCCCCCTTCGCAACTCTGTAGAGACTCCTGGAAGCATTGAATCGTACCAACCAGTTAGTATCTTTAGTTGAAGCAAGAAGAATCGGCAGAATGTCTTCTTTAGCGATTTTCCCCATCGCTTCAATAATTGCACTTTTTACGACTGTTTTTTGCGCTTCAGGAAGTATTTTCTTAAGGATTCCAAGAGCTCGATCATCACCAATTTCAGATACCGTCGAAAGAGCTTCTATTACCACTTTTTCATCAGGGTCAGAAAGTAATCCGAACAAAGGGCCGTTCTCTTCAATTTCGAGGTATCGGTAGGCAACCGCTACTGCTCTCCTGACCCTGCTTTCCGCGTGTGAAGCGAATGCAAAAAGTTCTTCTTTTTTGTTTAATCCCATTACTTCGAAAAATGCAATTGCCGGAAGGACATGCCGCAATTTGATTGGCCTCCATTCTCTAAAATCGAAAAATGGAACTGCCTGGGAATGAACAGGTTCATCAACATGAATCATAAAATCTCCGGCAGCTTCAGCCAATACTTCAGCCATGTATACTGCCATTCCTGCGTGGCTTAATGGCCCAAATGTTCCCCTGATAGTTCGAACAACCTCTCCAGTTGAAATTCCAATGGATATTCTTGCATTTGCCTGTCGTAAAGCCTCGTCGCTCTCGATTGCTTTCTTAAATCTGGCAACAACATCATAAGCAGAAACCAAAGCTTCAAAAACCGGGTCATCCCTTTCCTCGTCGAACCCAAAAAGCCAAAGCCGATCCATTTGATTTGTCAGAAAGGCACTGTATGGAAAAGGCGACAATCGGGGTTGCAAAATTTTTTCTGCAGTTTGAAGCACATTCAGTGACGACGCCCCAAGACTAAGTATTTCCTTGGAAAATCGCAGTTGCACCACAACCACAACTGCCCCCGGAACAATTTTCAAATCGGTTAAAGGAGCCAGTCTATCTTCCATCAATAGTCTAAGCTGCAAATCTTCCGCCTTTCCAGAACAATCTGGCGGCATTTTGAATGGTTCAAGTGGCTTTTCAGGAAGTTCCAAAGATTCTGAATTCGTCTTTTCCGATAAGGCAGCATTTTTTGAACCATCATTGCCCGCTGACAATGCGGCTTGTTCTTTTTCTGGCGATTCCAATGCAGCTTTCACCAACTCGTCTTCCTGGTCATCCTGGGTGAAGATTACAAAAACAAGCACTATTACAATCAAAGCTGCGAGAAGTATCAATAAAGCATTTATCATTATCTTTCCCTTTTTCTTTCACTAAAGAACTTGAGGCTTATACCCAAGCTTCCTTATCCAATCCTCGTTTTTTCGCCAATTTGGTCTGACTTTAACCCAAAGGCTCAAATAAAAATCACGCCCCAGTTGGGAATTTAAACGCAAACGCGCAGCCATTCCCAATTTTTTGAGGTTTTCACCTTTTGTTCCAATTACTATTTTCTTATGTCCCTCTTTTTCAACATTTAATACAGCACTTACATAAGTTTTTCCGTTCTCCCGCTCTTTAAATTCATCGATGGTAACTGCCACGGAATGAGGAACCTCCTGATAAAAACAACTCAATATTTCTTCTCTGATTACTTCCTCACAAATTTCACGCTCTGTCTGGGTAGTATAGTCCTCAGAAGAATACGCATGTGGCCCCTCTGGGAGCCAACAAACGATTTCTTTCCAAACCTGTTCCAGACCTTTCCCTGATTTGGAAGATATTTCCAAAATCGAATCGAATTTTCCTAATTTCGATATCTCCTCAATCAATGAAGAATTTACCTTACTTTTGGGAGAATCAATTTTTGTTAACAATGCGATTTTCGGCGTATTTACTCCGGAAAAGAGTTTTTCAATATAGCCTCTGTCCTCTTCGAGCCTGAGATCGGTGGAATCAAACAGATATACAGCACCACAAACCACTTTTGGAACCGATTCAATCTCACAAATCATGTAGGCATCTAACTTGTTTTTAATCTGATGCAATCCGGGAGTGTCGCAAAAAACAACCTGTGACTCATTTCGAGTCACTATTCCAAGAATTTTTTTTCTAGTGGTTTGTGGTCTTGAAGAAACTATCGAAACCATTTCCCCCACCAATGCGTTGACAAGGGTTGATTTTCCAGCATTGGCACGGCCAAAAATTCCTACCAGGCCAAATTTACCATTAATGGGACTTGATATTTCTGTCATTTAATTGAACTCATTTGGTTACTCTCACTTTTTTAAAAAAGAAGCGCCTTTGAGAGGCGATATTTGTCAATGTTTCTCCAATTTCGATATGGCTATTTTATCATCATTTATGGGAGGATCAAAAGTAACTTTTTCTCTAGGGGAAATTACTTGTATCCAAACCGGTTTGTCGTTAGCAAAGACAACGGGTTTTCCCGATAAATCAGTGAATTCCGTAAAATCCCGGGGAGATTTTTTCTTCCAGGTGCACTCAGTAATGGATCCTCCATAGATAACCCAGCACTTACCTTCACCTATAAAGGAAATGTCCTGTCTTCCTTTATCGTCAATAACTTTCATGGTTGCCTGCTGAATAATAATTGTTCCAGGAGCGATGGGTTTCAGGGTAACCCTATCAAGGTGCTGTTCACCATTCATGTAGCGAAAATATAAATTTCTTGAAGGAGAAAATCTATAAGAAACTGAATAATTTGCGTGATATTTTATATGCACTCCACGATTGGGAATTTCTGAAACAGTGGGGTTCAGACCGTATCGCAAAGGCAATCTCAAATATGATAATTCCATCGGATGTTTTTTGGCCACATATTCAACCAGTTTTTTCATTTTGGTATAAAGGTTATGTGGAGCTTTTCTGGAACTATCCCGGAAAAATGGTTCCCCAGAGGAGATTTCATCTATTTCTACAGGATTTTGAGAGGCAAGATATTGATAACCCTGCGGGCTACCTCCACAATGGGCATAGAGAGCATTAACTTCTAGTGCGCGGTCTACAAAATAATCCCGACAGGATCTCACAGGGCCAATCAAACCTGCCATGTGATAAAAAAGAGCCATAAACCTGGTTATTCCACCCTCCACAGGAATTTCGTAAACCACTTCGGCTTCAAAAATTCCGGTTTGAGGGCGTGCAAGTTTGTGGTTTTCAATCATTACAGCTACCGGCCGCATGCTTTTCACTTTTAAGATACGTGGGTCATCAGTGTTGGAATATGCAAGGGGAGACATTTTGTTAGGAGCACTGGCCACGGAAAGAGGGGGAAAAGATACTGCTTCTGATCCAGTTCGGGGAGAAATTACGCTGGATGGGGGTAAGGCCGGAGAAGCTGAAGCCAGGTTTGATGAGAGGGAGGCGGGTGGAACTGAAGTTGAAGCTGGAAAAACGGTCGGCAATGCAGAAGGAATATTTGCAACCACTTGAGTTCCTGAAGAAACTATAGGCACTTGAAGCGTTGCAGAACCAATCAAAGAAACAGTTCCAGAAGCCAGGAGGGAAATCGGCTTGAGTTTTTTTCGTTTTCCAATTCCCTTTACAAATCGTGGAATAATATTTCGAAAACCAATGGGAAGGAAAAAGCTTTTGAGAGCAGTTGTAACTCTTTTTACTAACCCAGCGGGAGGTTGTACTGGAACCACAGTTGTTATACTTGCCACTGGTTTTGTAACCACACTCTCTGGTTGAGGAAGCACAATACTCTCAGATGCAGCTATTTTTGGAGGCTGGGCTGGCTGAACAGAGAGTTTATCTGCTTCCTTCCTTTTTCTCAAATGAACTAACAGAGTATCAATTTCTTCATACAGATCGACCAACCTATCTTTGTAATATCGTGATAAAGGATCTGCAGAGCTTTTAAATAGCTCCACTTTGTCTGAAAGTTTCTTGAGATTTGCCTGATAACCATCAATCTTTTCCAAAGTCACAGATTTATTGGTAATCATCTCTTTTTCCACTTCCATTTTAAAAACCATCAAGAGATCCCGAGTTTCAAGATAATTTCGCATCACATCAAAATTTTGTGCCAAGGCTATCTTGTTTAATGAAAAAAAGACAAGGAATAATATAATGACTGTTGCAAAAATTCTAATTATATTCGCGGCTTTCATTTTTCTTTACACGTCCTTTCAATGCGGAATCGTGAAATCCTCAAAATTATTATAGGGTGGAATTGGATTGGTTAGACCAGGCTTAACCAAACCAACGGAAATAATCATCTTCATTGCTTCTTCAATTCCCAAATTTGTATCCATGACTTTGTCTTTATCGACAAACAAAAGAAAACCCGAAGTTGGATTTGGTGTAGCCGGGACGAAGACACAGACCATCTTTTCGGAAATGGGATTTCGACAAATTCCTGTCGGAAAATCTCCCGTAATAAACCCAAGAGTCCAACACTTTTCATGTGGAAATTCAATCATCACAACTCTTTGAAAATCACTTGGCTGATTTTTGAAAAGGACGTCCGACACTTGCTTTACGCTCATATACAGCGATCTTACCATTGGAAGACTTTGTAATGAAATATCTAGCCAGTGCAAGAATCTCTTTCCGATAACGTTTTGAGCTATTACTCCAAACAGCATCAAAATCAGCATGGTTGAGATCAACCCAACCCCTGGAATGTTATATCCCAGGGCTTGACTTAAAGCATTCCCCAGAAGCCCATCTGCTGCCTGGAACAGAATAAAAACAACGTAAACAGTGACGGCCATAGGGACCACCAAAATCAGGCCAGTGAAAAAATACGAACGCAACACTGAATACAAGTTTCCTAAAATATCCAGAAAAACTGAAAGAACATTTTTTAGCTTTTCTCTGTCCATTCTAAATCTTTTCCAATTAGATATGAGCTCTTTTAAAATTCATCGGCAGACATAAACTTCTTTCAAATATAGGAATAATCTTAGTAAATCGATTTTTCCTCAAGGACTTTTACTATTTGAACCTTTCTCTGATCCGAGGCTAATACTTCCATTTTCTTTGTATCGATTAACAAACATTCTCCTTTGGTGGGAATTCTTCCAAGTCTTTGAAGAATCAGCCCATTCAAAGTTGATACATGCTCCTCAGCTGTAAAGTCAATCCCGGTGTCGCGAGCAAGATTTGCCAGATTGATATCCGCCTTTATTATTATCGACCCGTCTAAGTTACGCTTCCAGCTTGTGGTACTTTCATCCAATTCGTCACGAATTTCCCCAACAACCTCTTCCAGCAAGTCCTCCAAAGTGACAAAACCTCCTGTGGCTCCATACTCATCAAGGACAACGGCAGTTTGAGTGTTTTTTATGCGCATTTCCTTGAAAAGTTCCAATGCATTCTTCGACTCAGGAACAAACAAAGGCTTCTTTGTAATTTGTTTCAATGAAACCAGTTTTTCCATTTCCAAAAACAAATCCTTGAAGTAAATTACACCCACAATTTGGTCAATATTTCCTTCAAAAACCGGAACCCTCGAAAATCCACACTCCTTAACCAATGAACGGGCAGTATTTATTGAAGCTGAAGCCTCAAGAGCAATCACTTTAACTCTGGGAATCATGATCTCACAAACGCGTGTTTCTTTCAAGCCTATTATACCCCTAGCCATTCGGTGATGCCTCTCTCGGATTGTTCCAGAAGAGGCGCCAAAAGACAAAAGAATAAGGAGTTCCTCTCTTGAAAGCGCTTTTTTCTTAAAATCACCCTCCAGATGAAACTTTGAAAGCAGGGCATGTGTAATATAATTAAGGACTCTAATCGGAACATAAAGGATTTTGTCAAAAAATTCCAATAACCTAATAAATTTCAGTGACATTTCAATAGGCTTGGCTGCAAATGCCATTTTGGGAAGAAGTTCGCAAACGAAGAAGATTAAAAGTGACTCAATTGCTGACCCAATCGTTACTGCAATTGGACCAATTTTCTCCAGAAGGTCGGTGGTGATTGATGTGGCAATAACAAGACTCATGCTTAAACCGATGAGAGTTAAAGCAAGAAATCGCTCTGGTTGTTTGGAAAATTTCAGTAGCGACTTTTCACCTTTTCGATCCGGCAATGATGCGCGATGAAGCAACACATTCTGATCAAGCGAAACCACTCCAGTTTCAATTCCAGCAAAAAAATAAATTAAAAAAAGGAAAATTGCTACTAGTATCGGGGAAATCAAATAAATCATATTTTCAAATCAGAGAATCTCTGCACACTTTTGGAAATTCACATTCGAGAACAGTTTCACATCCTCAAATTTCCCAAAAAACACATCACCCACTCTTTTTCTCTTCTGTTGTTGTGGAATCTATTTTCTGGATTTTTACTTTGAGTATTCTGTTCCCCTTCATTTCAGAAACAATAAAAACAGCATGGGTATCTATGACACGTTCATCTCTCTTTGGAATCCTTCCCAATTTTTCGAAAACAAAACCTCCGATTGTTTCTGAATCCTCGTAATCCAGGGTGATATCCATAGCTTCTTCCAGATCTTTAATGCTGATTTTTGCATCGACCATGTATACGCCTGGTTCGATTTGGTTAATGGACGCTTGCTCTTCACTGTCATATTCATCAACGATTTCTCCGACGATTTCCTCAAGTAAATCTTCAATGGTAACCAAACCTGAAATTCCACCATATTCATCGACTACCAGAGCCATATGAAGCTTCCCTTTTTGGAATTCCTTAAGTAAATCATCGAGTTTTTTTGATTCGGGAACAAAATATGCCGGCCTTAAAAGTTTCGGAAACTCAAATTTTTCACGCATTTCATCATATTTTACGAAAAGGTCCTTTACGTAAAGGATTCCGGCAATTTTATCGAGATTGTTTTCATAAACCGGAAATCTGGAATGGCCATCTTCACGAACTGTTTTTAGCAGATTTTCCAGGGAAGTACTAGCTGAAATGGCAACAATATCTGGTCTGGGGATCATAACTTCCCTGACGACAGTATCACCAAATTCAAAAACTGAAGAAATCATCTCTTTTTCTTCATGCTCGATAATTCCAACTTCTTCGCCAAGGGAGAAATAGCTATCTATCTCATCGAGTGAAGTTGCTGACCCGAGATTTCGGTTCCAATCAGAATAAGAAGGAATAGTTTTTTTGATAACCCAGATAAGAAATGTGGAAAATGGTCCTACAACAAAAAGCAGAAAACGCAAGGGATTTACTGCTATCGATGCAAATTTCATTGAATTAAAAATTGCAAGTGTTTTGGGAATTATCTCACCACAAAATAATAGCACCACTGTCATTACTACTGAAGAAATGGCAATTCCAACGGAAGGCGAATTTCCTACAAAGGAATTTGCCAAAAACTCCGAAGATTCGACGAATTTCAAAATGAATCGAGTCGCAAGAGTTGTGGCACCCACATTTACAAGGGTATTTCCGAGTAACAAAACAACAAGAAGATGTTGTTTATCTCCTAATATTTTCAGTATATCACCCGCAGTTTTGTTTCCCTCGTCCTCAAGCTTTCTCAATCTCAATGGAGAAAGAGAAAAGAAGGCAGTTTCAGTGCCTGAAAAAAATGCTGATAAACAAAGGAAGAGCAAAAAAATACAAAATTCCAGATTTTCGTTCATTTCAGTTTAAAAGTTCTTTTCATGATACAAATCATCATTAATTTTTTTCGTCGTTATGGATATTTTCTCCGTCAGAATCTCTATCTTCAAGTTCAATATTCTTACTATCTGTTGCTCTTTTTATCAAAGGAACAGATTTTGCTGATTCAAGATCTTTCAAAAATTTCTTTTCGCTCAAAAGAGCACAAATTGTCTCTTCTCTTTTTTTCATTCTGGTTAAGTCCAGTTTTCTTTTGTGGTCATAGCCAAACAGATGCAAAAGTCCGTGTGTAAGAAGAAATACAATTTCCAGACCGACAGAGTGACGTAATTTTTCTGCCTGTCGAATTGCAGTCTCAATGCTGATTACAACATCTCCAATAAGAACGGTTTCGTGTTCGAATTCACTTTCTTCCATGGGAAAAGAAAGGACATCGGTCGGTCGGTTGTGTCCCAGATATTGATGATTGAGTTTTTGGATAAAATCATCATCGCAAAAAACCACTGAAAGTTCGGCATTTTGTGAGATACCTTCGAATTTCATAATTTCCTGGGCAATAGTTCTGATACGGCTAAGGTTCAATTTAATCTTCTTTTGCCGGTTGCTGATTAGAACCTCCATCGATTCCTCCCTTGGGTTGATTGGAAAACTTGCCTGGATAATCGACTCGTCCATGGAACATCGATGCCAAGACTCTTACAAATGCTCCTGAAATTTTCTCGAAATCTTTAAGTGTTAAATCGCTTTCATCAAGTTGAGACTCTTCCTTGAACTTATTTTCAACGATCTTGCCCACCAGTCCTTCAAGGCGAGCCAAATTGTGTTGAGGGAGAGTGCGGGAAGCTGCTTCAACTGAATCTGCCAACATTACAATAGCGGACTCTTTTGTTTGCGGCTTTGGCCCCGGATATCTAAAACGATCTTCACTTACATCCTCGCTTCCGGCAGTCTCAGTTTTGGCCTGTTGATAAAAATAGCTGATCAAAGTGGTACCGTGATGTTCTCTGATGAAAGCCACAACTCTATCCGGAAGAGAATAATCACGAGCGAGGTCAATTCCGTCTTTTACGTGACCAACCAATATCAAGCTGGAAAGATAGGGGCTTAAAGTGTCATGTTGATTTTTATCGGTCTGATTCTCAGCAAAATATTGGGGTCGCTTCAGCTTTCCAATGTCATGGAAATAGGCACCAATTTTTGCCAAAAGTGGATCAGCGCCAATCTCAAGTGCTGCAGCTTCAGCCAGTGCTGCAACCATTACTGAATGCTGATAGGTACCGGGGGCCTCGTCGGCAAGTCGCTTCAACAGGGGCTGACTTAAATCAGCCAACTCAAGAAGCCTGGAACCGGTTGCAAGCGGCAACAGATGTTCTATATATGGAAGAGCACCATTAGCCAGAATTCCGGAAAGCACTCCATTTCCGAAACCACAACCAATCAAAATCAAAATGGCTTTAAGATCCATTAATGACAGCGTTTCAGCATCAAGTAAAGTCAGAGACAGTAGTAAAAATGAATTTGCTATTCCTATTTTTAATCCTGAGGAACCAATAGCTCTTCTGATGCTGACATCGCGCGGAAGAGAATGCCACGCCAGAACACCGGCTACTCCTCCCATTAAACTGACGATTGCAAATCTCGCATTAGATTCAGCCAAAACAAATGTCAACACTCCAAGAAGCATTTGGTGAAACACTGCAACCTGGCAATCAAGAAGCGCCGCCATCAGTAATCCGATGGAAGGAAGAGGAGTGAAAAGAACAGAAATGGCTTGTTGTCCATAGGCTGACCCGAAGGAATAGACAATCCTTCCAAGTAGGAGGGCCGATATCCAGAGGGCACCCAATAATCTGAACAGATGGGGATCCTGAAGAATCCCTTGTCGCGTAAGTCTTAGATGTGCTAGAGAAGTAACTATCAACAAGGCCGCCAAAATAGAATACCCTAAAAACGACATGAGCTGATTCTTTTGAAGCTGTTTTTCAATGGTCCTTAATACGTAGATATCGTCAGCAGTTACAATAACTCCCTCATCGATTATTTTCTGCCCTTTTTGGAAATTTCTTTTAACGGGAGCAACAGCTTTTGCCGCTAATTCACGTCGTTCACGGGTCTCTTTGGCATCTTCGATTGCGTTAACACTGATCCCGTTTTTTACAACTTCGGTCATCAACCGTCTGAACAATCCTCCACCAGGAAGATCTAAAACATGCTTCTTTACTTGATTTTTTATTGTCTCTAGATTTCTGATTGTGACTATTGACTGGCTGAAATTAAGAAGAATTTGTCTGGACTCTTTCTTCAGTCGCTCAAATTCAGGTTTCTTAAGAGTCAGGAGTTCCTTCAGGTTCTCAGAATCAAGAAGTTTATCACCGGGAAAATATGTAGAAATCAGAGTATTATTGAAATCCTGAAATTCCGGTTTTTTGGAATCATCAATAAAAACTCCCGCTTCGTTAAAGAATTTATCAAACCGGTTAAGCAATTCGTTTTCAGCATTGGGAATCGAAGTTATTACCGGCTCGACTTTCTCTTCTTCGAGTCTTCTAAGTTCCTCGGTTTTTCTTTCATCCACAAAACTGATATTTTTGGGGCTTCGAATTGTTTTGGGACAAACCGAACCCTCGGCAACTTCAGGACTAAAACCGCTGGGATCAAGAAATAGTATCAAAACCATCCCGGCAAAAAAAGCAAGGAGATAGGTGATAAAAGATCTTTGCCGCTTTTCAGGTATTTCCAGCCAGGCAATAAATGAAGAAATCAGAAATGATGGACGTTCATTCATTTCCTTCCTCGAACTCATGGAAAAATTTCTGATAGGCTACAATTATTTCCCTCACCAAATCGTGTCTGACAACATCTTTTTCTTTCAGTTCAACAAATGCAATTCTCTTGATAGATGATAGCACTTCTGGGAGTGTAAAAAGAGCGGAATATTTGGAATCGGGGAGATCTATCTGAGTTCGATCTCCGGTTACAACAATCTTTGAACCAAACCCCATTCGTGTGAGAAACATTCGCATCTGTTTAACAGTTGTATTCTGAGCTTCATCAAGAACAATAAAAGCCTCATTGAATGTCCGACCGCGCATATAAGCAAGTGGAGTGATTTCCACAGCTCCCTTCTTTAATAACGCCTGAAAATGCGACAGGCCAAAAAATTCCTGTAAAGCGTCATAAAGGGGGCGAAAATGAGGATCAACTTTTTCAAGCATGTCGCCTGGCAAAAAACCCAGCTTCTCGCCCGCCTCGATCGTTGGCCGGGAAAGAATTATTCTGGACACACGTTTTTCTTTCAAAGCTTTTACGGCCATTGCGATAGCAAGATAAGTTTTCCCTGTTCCAGCGGGGCCGAAGGATATAGTGATATCATGATTCGCGATGGCATCGACGTAATCCTGTTGTTTAGGAGTTTTTGCCCTAACGCTTCTTCCAGAATGGCTGTTTAAAAGCTCTGGATAGGGATCCTCTCTAACTGTTGCCGTTGCATCATTAACGTGTTCAAAAATAAGCTTAAGTTCACCTGTTTCAAAATGTTTTCCCGATTCAACACGATTATGAAGAATTCTTAGAAATTTCCGGACAATTTTAAGTTTTTCCTCCGGGCCGATTAAAGAAAGACGATTTCCACGAGCACGGGCTTTAATTCCAGGAATGTTTCTGATCAACTCAAAACCACTACTGGAATCAGAGGAAATACCAAAAACATGCCTGGAAATCTCTTCAGGCAAATCAATGTGTTCTTCGTTGGATTCCTTAATATCCATTATTTTTCCACTATTTATTTAACTCAGTTTTCATTTTATCCGATTTTAGAAATTCGATCTTCTGAAAAGAACATTCACTCACCAATAACTCTCTTTTTTCAATAGAACATTTAGTTATAAAATACAGCAATTTTCAGATTAAAAAGTAAATAAAATAAATTGGCAGGTCTCAAACGATTTCTTGCCAGATTTATTCAAAGTTGACACCCGCTGCGTTGTACTTATCATTGCTCTTCATCCGAATCTATAGAAGTTTGCTGCAACCTGGATTCAACCTTCTCAAGAGTGATTTTCCCAAGACCTGCGGATTGAAAACGCTTTACAAAGTCTATGGAACCTCTTCTACAGTCTACTACTCCTTGTTTCCCGAGAAAATTCATTTTTTCCGAATATTTTTCAATGAACTTTTCAAAATCAGATGAATCAGTTAGATACTCGGAAAATATTTTTCCGTAGCCTCCTTGCATGCTAACATCAAACAAATTTTTTGCAGTAAGCAGCGGATCATCATCCTTTCCAGGCAGGGTATTGATCATTCTTAATATTTCACCACGTTTTAAAAGACCAAAGTCAAGAATTCCAGGTAAATCAAGAAGTTCCATTTCACCCAGAATTTTAACCCATTGTATACTTTTTGTCACCCCCGGAAGATTTGCGACTCTGGCGGCTTTTCTTCCTGAGAGGGCATTAATCAGAGTGGACTTCCCAACATTTGGAATTCCAATGACCATTATCCTTTTTGTTTTATTAAAACTGGATTTTGGCGATTTGATTACCAAATTCTTGATATCTTCTTTTAAAGATTTAACCGAAGAAGGATTTTTTGCATTAAGTTGAAGAGCAATTTCTTCATGAGATTTAAAGTAGTCCTGCCATTTTCTTGTCTCATTAGGGTCGGCCAGGTCCGCTTTCCCCAAAATCAGAATTGAAGCTTTTCCCAATTTCTTTACAAAACCATCAAGTCTTGAAGAAAAAGGCATGCGAGCATCAAGAAGCTCAATTATTAGGTCTACAACCGGTAGAAACCGTTCAATCGATCTGAATGCTTTTTTTATATGTCCGGGTAATTCTGCCAATACATTTCTCCCATATTAGCTTAACATTGTATCAGCTCAATATTTTGTCTTTCAAATGAACTTCAAAAAATTGCCAGGAATGAAAAATTGCAAACATCCACTTTTGAATGTTCCCAAATCGGTAAATTCCTTGGCACAAAGGGGAAGTTTATAATATCACCGCTTTAAGGAATCATCAGTTGTTGAACTCGCTGTGATATTTTTGGAAGGAATAGGTGGGTGCTCATAACTTCTGATAGGTCTGATTCGTGCCAGCGGCCAATAGAGAAATACAGCTTGTCCCTTAAGGTTTTTCAGCGGCATAGGTCCCCAGGTACGGCTATCAGCACTATTGTTTCTGTTGTCACCCATGCAAAAAAGGCTGTCTGATGGAACAATAGTTTCGTAATCCTGGTAGGGCGGCTGAGCAATATAGGGTTCCTCAAGCGGAGTACCATTAACGGAAGTCACTCCATCCACCACTTTAATTTCATCCCCTGGAAGTCCGATTACGCGCTTAATAAAATCTCTTTTAGGATTTTTCGGATCTTTGTCAGGGTAAAGGAAAACAACGATGTCCCCTCTTTTTGGCAGTCCAAACCATATTTTAGGAAGAAATGGCAAGCGGCCATCAAGCGTAAAATCCGCAAGATAGGCAAATTTGTTTACCAGTATTCGATCTCCGGATCTTTCCAGGTGATTACTCATTGGATCGCGTTTTTCACCCAGGAGGGTCGGTTCCATGCTCCCTGTTGGGATCCAGAAGGCTTGCAGGACAAGAGAGCGTATCAAAAGCGCAAGAACGAAAGCGATAAAAACCGTTTCGTTCCATTCCCTGAAAGCGGATTTATAGATAAGGGTGAAAGCTCTTTCAGAAATTAGGCTGTCAGCTTGGTCATAGAGCCGAATAGTGATATCATTTATTCCGTTGAGTAATTCGATTGTTGCAGCAAATCTCCCTCGATCGACCGGCAAGGCTTTTTTGTCAATACGCCGACCTTTAGGAAAATGGGAAAGCTCCAAACGAACGTTTTCCGGCAGTTTCCCCGAAACCTGGCCTGAGAGCCAAACAACTGGTTCGCTAAAAACTTCGTCAGGCGGAATTTGCTCAATTTGCGTTACGGGACCCTTCCCGTATCGCACTGTTAAATTCTTTATTCGAATTGAAGAACTCTCCGGTTTAACCGGCGAATTCATTTGGGTATCGGACAAAGTAAACTTTTTTCCTTATTTGAGATTGAATCAAGAGCTATTTCGTAAAACCTTCAAGATAACCTTAGAAACGAACTTTGTCAAATTAAACAATAATCGTTCCGGGAAAACGCACCAAATCTAACATAATATTCTGTGAAGTGCGTTTTGGAGGACTTTAACCTTAACAGATTTTTCTTCGAATTTTCCTGTATTCATAATTATTTCAGAAATTTAAATTCGTTTTTCCTGTATTACACTCAGAAATCCTAAGAAAATAATCAACTCACAAGAAAACAATTGTTTGAAACAAAAAAAACATAAAAATCATAATTCTGACCCAGAAAGAATTCGGATGGCAACTTGTTGAGGTAAAAACCGTAACCGAAAAGCAAATTTATCTGAAAAAAAAGGGCTTTTATATTTCCCGGGGAAATTCACCGAAATGTTGATCAATTCATGCATTGATCATGGGTCTGAAATTTATTTAATATCTGCAAACCAATTGCTTCGCTAGGCTCGCTCATTGCAAGATAGCGAAGCAATTTAATTGCAAAACAACGTCAAGTCCTGGATTACAGACATTCTCGCTCAAAATTCCTGATCTAGGATCCAAAATTAGAATAGGCTTAATAAGCTAAACACTGACTCAGTAATTTTTGAAAAGCTTACGAAACCCTGATTAATTTAGGTGCCTATCAGGGGTTCCGAGTATTGTTCAGGAACCGGACTTCTCTTCTTTTACTTCCTTAATAATGGTTTTCTTGTCTTTTACGCGAGTCTTTTTGCCGATTCTGTCGCGGAGATAGAACAATTTGGCTCTAGCTACTTTACCGCGTCGGACGACTTTGATTTCCGCGATATTGGGGGAATGAATCAGGAAGGTTCTTTCAACGCCAACACCGTAGGAAATTTTTCGAACTGTAAAATTTTCCCTGAGCCCACAGTATCTTTTCGCAATAACAACGCCTTCAAAAGCCTGGGTTCGTTCTTTATCGCCTTCCCGGACTTTTACGACGACTCTAAGTGTATCGCCGGACTTGAAACTTTCTTTTTCTTTTCCGAAGATCTGTTGTTTAGTCTTCTGATAAGCTCTTTCAATACTTTCAATAGTGGGGTTCATGACAACAAACTCCTTTGCAAAAATAACGAATTTTTAAAATTTTGTATGGCTCATTCAACGAGACAATCTCGTAGATGTTCTTTCTCTTTACCGCCCAAATTCAAGCGGCAGAAAAGATCCGGACGACGCACGGCAGTTTTAAGAAGACCCTGAGCTTTTCTCCAATTTGAGATTTTCGAATGATTGCCTTCAGCCAGGACTTGTGGAGTGGATAGGCCTTCCCACTCTGATGGTCTTGTGTATTGCGGATGGTCCAGGGGGCCATCGTAGAAGGAATCTTGCTCAACTGAAGCCTTGTCACCTACAGTTCCAGGGAGGAGTCGAGCCATTGCGTCAACAAAAACCATTGCGGCTATTTCTCCACCTGAAAGGACGTAATCTCCAAGAGATATTTCCAGGTCAAACTCTCGCCTGATGCGTTCGTCAAAGCCCTCATAGCGGCCGCAAACCAAAACAATACGCGGCATATGGGACATTTCCCTCAGCAAGTTCTGCGTAAGCTTTACGCCTTGCGGAGTCAAGCCAACAATCGGTGCAGCTTTCCCAGTGTTTCTGATATCTCTGATTGCGGTAGTCAACGGACCTGGCTTGAGTATCATTCCCGGACCACCACCAAAAGCTGCATCGTCAACAACCCGATGTTTTCCCTCCCCATATTCACGGAAAGAAATCAGATTAACTTTTAAAATACCTTGCTTAAGAGCATTTCCAAGAATGCTCTCGCTGAATACTCCCTGAAATGCTCCAGGAATAAGAGTTAAAATGTCTATTTCCATATTATTTTGCCGGAATATGTGTTTCAATCGGGATTTTCAAAAACAACCGACGAGCTTTTGTGTCGATCTTATCAATAAATACTTTTTTGAATGGAATCAACACCTCGCCGTTTTTTTGGGTTTTAACCGTCAAGTAGGGAGAAGGAACATTTATTTCGAGCTCAAGAACTTCGCCTTCTTCAGCACCTTCGGGTGAAAGTACTTTCAACCCTTTCAGTTCATCGGGATAGTATGTCCCGCGTGGAAGCGAATATCTTTCTGAGAGAGGAATTTTCAGCAGTTCGCCGATCAATTCCTTTGCCAGATCGACATGTTCATAGCCTTTAAACAGGATTTCCACTGAAGAGTCAGTTTTTCCAGGGCGAACTTTTTCTGCACAAAGACTCGAAAGTTCATTATTCTTATCTGTTCGAAAAAAACTGGCACCTGGCTCAAACCTTTCAGGAAAATCGGAATTGGATTGCACCTTCACCCAACCATCAAGACCCACTGTTTTGACAATTTTTCCAACGACAACGAATTCCTGCTGCTCTTTGGAATAATCCGCTGGGCAAACAGTTTTGC
This sequence comes from Candidatus Rifleibacteriota bacterium, assembly GCA_015233565.1. Classification (GTDB taxonomy): domain Bacteria; phylum Muiribacteriota; class Ozemobacteria; order Ozemobacterales; family Ozemobacteraceae; genus JADFXM01. The sequence goes on along the minus strand of JADFXM010000025.1, from coordinate 2,171 downwards.
TTTCGTTTTCGTTGTTAGGAGGTAACATTACTAAACGAGCTCCATCATCACTTTTTTGTTTCCAAGTCCGGTGGAAGCCCGAATGATCGTTCTTAGGGCATTGATAGTGCGACCCTTTTTGCCAATCACTTTTCCTGCGTCTTCGGGGTGGACTTGTACTTCAAAAACAACAGTTCCTTCACCTTCGATAGGCTTGACGACAACTTCGTCAGGATGTTCGACCAATGCTTTCACTGTCGTAGTGATCATTTCCTTCAATTTTTCTTCCACAGGCCTCTTGCTCCTTGGGTTGAGATTTACTGGGGCTTTTTAACCCATTGTTTAGCTTCGTGAATAATCCCTTTTTGGTTAAGGAGACTGAGAACTGTTTCGCTTGGAACTGCGCCAGTTTTAAGGAATCCGAGAATTCTTTCTTCATCCAACACAACTGTTGCGGGATTGGTCAAAGGATTGTAGTGTCCAAGATTAGCAAGACTTTTTCCATCTCTGGTTTTCCTGCAATCGAGAGCAACAATTCTAAAGAATGGACGATTCTTCGTCCCCATTTTTTTTAGCCTGAGTGCTACAGACATTTTTTAACTCCTATTTACCGAATTATAAATAAACCGAGAAAACTCGTTTATCGCCTTGCAAATAACTTGCCCAGCTTAGAACGCTTGGTTGGATTTCCCATGCTTTTCATCAGCTGACGCATCTGATTGAAACTTTTCAAAAGTTGATTAATATCTTGAATAGTGTTACCGCTTCCCAAAGAAATTCTTTTGCGTCGACTGCCATCGATAACATCGGGATTTTCGCGCTCGTAGCGTGTCATCGAAAGAATAATCGCTTCAAAACGCTTGAACTGCTTATTTTCAAATGAAATCTCAGGCATATTCGGAATGGCCGATGAAAACCCGGGAATCATCGAAAGGAGCTGGTCTAATGGCCCCATTTTTTTTATCATATTCAATTGATCAAGGAAATCATTGAAATTGAAATCAGCTGCCAGCATTTTCTCAGTCATTTCCTTGGCTTTGTCTTGGTCAATGACTTCCTGGGCTTTTTCAATAAGTGTCAATACATCGCCCATTCCCAGAATTCTCTGAGCTAAACGATCAGGGTAAAAGGCTTCCAGGGCTGAAGATTTTTCCCCAATTCCCACAAATTTTATGGGCTTCCCACTTACTTCCCTGATTGAGATTGCAGCGCCACCTCTTGCATCACCATCAAGCTTAGTCAATATTATGCCGGTGATTTCAAGCTGCTCATTGAAGCTCTTTGCGATGTTTACCGCATCCTGGCCTGTCATACTGTCAACTACAAGCAAAATCTCGTGAGGGGCAACAATAGATTTTATTTCACGAACTTCGGCCATCATTTGATCATCGATATGCAAACGACCCGCCGTATCTATAATCACAACGTCATTGTCGTTTTCCTGGGCATAGGCAATAGATTTAACAGCTATATCGGTGGGGCGAATTCCTTCCGGCATGGCAAATACCGGCATGTTAAGCTGGTTTCCCAACACCTGAAGTTGTTTTACCGCTGCAGGTCTGTAGATGTCACACGCAACCAGTAACGGGTTCTTCTTATCGTTTTTTCTTACATATAATCCGAGTTTAGAGGCAGTGGTTGTTTTGCCAGAGCCTTGAAGGCCGGCTAACAAAATAATTGTGGGTTTTTTTGGAGAATATACAATTTTTTCAGGTTTAGTGCCCAACAAGTTAGTCAATTCATCAAAAACTATCTTGATAACCTGTTGAGTGGGGTTAAGGCCTTTAAGAATTTCGGTGCCAACAGCTTTTTCTTTAACTTTGGCGATAAAATTCTTTACAACTTTGAAATTGACGTCCGCCTCCAGTAAAGCTCGCTTTACTTCCTGGAGTGCTAAATCAATATCGGCCTCGGTAAGCCTTCCGCTTTTTCCAAGTTTAGCAAAAATCGCGGAGAGCTTTTCAGTAAGCCCATGAAACATTTCCTGTCTCCTTAAATGAATGTACCAAAGGATCTTCTAGTATAACCCAGCCACCAAACCAAGTCAAGTAAAAACATCGAACCCCAGGAATTATCCATTAATAATTGGGGTTACTCTCCTTGTTCTTCATCTAATGTTTTTTTCTAACTTCGATTCTGCTTATTCGAATTTTGCCATGAAATCTTGAAACCAAATCATGGAGGGCCTCTGC